>JAFLVB010000009.1 GCA_022508465.1 Clostridiales bacterium | reverse complement strand
TTTATATGATAGCATAACAGCACGAAAAAGTCAATAATTTAGAACATTTTTTCGCTTTTAAATAGGTGAAATTAAAACCCCAAGCAATCTTGGAGTTTTAACCATTTAAAATGCCGATAGCGGTTTTATGCCGCTGTATTTGCCACCTACCTCACCGTCATTAAGCTGCTTTTCGTAGCTGTTGGCACTATCTGCATTATACATATAGAATACAAAATCTTGCTTGCCAGCAGCACCCGGCAATAGCTGTCCTTGACTTTGCAAAGAGCTATTGTCCGAACCCTCAAGCGTCGAAATATTTATATTGTATCTTGTGAAGTCGGACAATGACGCGTCTAAATTGTCGGTAGAAATTTGGCAGTAGTTCTTGCCACCGCCGTATATTGCTATGCCGCCGTGAACATATTTTTTTCCATCCACATTCTTTATAATGTCTTGATATTTGGGGTTATTGCTTTGCACAAAATCGATCATAGCAGAGACGTCTAACCTTAGCCAATCCTTTATTGCACCCGCAGACGACTCGATAAGCGTGCTGCTGTCCACGAGCGATATGTCCTTCCAGTCATAAAGCCTAACATCTCCCTCAAGGCGCAGAACAGACGCAAACGATGTTCCGCCCGTGCCAACCCAGGCTTCCGTGCCGCCGATCGGAGACTCCAAACCCTTATAAAGCATGGTCCCCGAAAAGTTACTTTCCATACCTATTGCGAACAGTCCGCTCGTCTCAAGTACGCTGTCTTTTAATGTTATGTCTGTCATAACATACGAATTATAGAAGAATTTGTCGTTTAAATAATTGTTTGTCTGACATAAATAAGGTTTTCCGTTAGCATCAAGCAGATCCGGCTCGACAGTTCCTACTACGTCTTTACTTGCGCGTAATGCTCTATTCGCCCCTACTTTAAGCAAAAATTCCCTACCCTGAGAAATTATGCAACCTTCGATTTTAACGTTGATTCGCTCGCCATCCGCGCCGTTATTATCCGATAGGCTATCTATAAAATACTTGTCACCACTTTGATTTCCGCCATAAGCGCGCACAACGTTCCTGCCGTTTTTGATGCGACAATTTACAATCTCGGCACTGGCATTGACTTCGAGCACGGTACCCACATTGTTTAATTTGCTAAGGTCGTTTCCCATCTCGCCTCTTAGACTTTCGTCACTACATCCGAGTAAATTTACGCCGTATAATTTAACTCCGTCTGTGCGAATTAAAAAGGCGCAATTATCCTGTCCGGCTACGCTCGCCACATCGCCGAGGCTTACAAATTTAAGCGGCCCGCGGTATAGCTGCGGAACTCCGTAAGCGTCCAATGCGTTGGTAAAGTATTCGGCATTGATAAAATGTCCGTTGCCGTAAACATTATCTTTAAATTCGAGTACATAGTTGACATATGCGTCCGATTCTGACCCGCTACCTACATACCATTCTATATTATATGTCGACTTGCATTTACCAAGCATATTCCTGCGTACGTCTATCGGCAGCACCTCGCCCGAATCGTCCGTACCGAGCATAATATCGTCGGTAAGGACAATCTCCATTCCGTCATTTGCCGCCTTTATCAGCTCTGACGAAGTCGACACTTCCACTCCATTTCGTACTACATTCAAAGTGACAGCCGAAGTATAGTTTGTGCCGAAGGTGGCATTACCCTTCCAACTAAACGAGACAGTCACCGCACCCGTCCCTTGAGGAGTTAGCCAAACTTTATCCTCGTCTATACTAAGCGTCGCATTGCTACCCAATATAGAATAATCAAGGTCGCTCACTCCCGATATTCCTTCCCCCTCCGAATTTCCGCTCGCTTCATAGAAAGTACGAACATCCAAAAGATATTTGTTTTGCTCTATTTTACCAAGCTTGTCGTATTTTAAGCCGCCTACCGTATAACGCGCGGCAAGATCTGCCGATAAATTATTGACTATCTGCACGCCATAGACACGGGATATCACCGATACGGATACTTCCTTAACCAGTCCCGTCGGCGCGCCGTCACGATACGCTTCTACCCAAAGAATAAAACTACCGTTTTTATCTGCGCTTACTTTGCAAACCGCACCGTTATCAGATAACGAAAGTATATTGTCGTCAAAGTCTGCACTCTCCACACCCCAAGTGTATGTCACATCAGCAGGCACAGCGGATGCGGCATAAAACGAGACCGGTACTCCGCTAAGAATTGATGTGCTCAAACTATAGCCGGACTCCGTTATAGGCAAATCGGCGCTAAGCGAAAAGTCAAAATCTTTGAATGTAAACATTAGTTCGGTCTTAGCTGTTCCGGCAGTCAACTCCAAAGAAAAGTCATTTTCACGCTCAAAAGCAACACTTACAATATAGCAGTTAGCCTTAACCTCTTTCACATCGACATCTTGTATTCCGTTTACAATTTCCAAAGATGGGTTCTCATCAGACTCGACATAAAAGCTCGCCTTTTTTGCGCCGCGTTCCACAGCGATAATGTTGCCCGCCTCGCCGTTTATAGTGATGCCAGAAGCCGTTTGTCTTTTAGTCACATTTAATGTTACCGTTTTGACAATATCGCCGTTCACTCCGTCGGGCACAGTAACAGTAAAAACTGCCTTGCCACTAAATGGCAACAAAATCGAACGAAAAGCAGAATCTATTTCCATAATTCCGTCCGTCGCCTCTACATTTACCCAAGTAAAGCCACTCGGGAAAATCTTAGTGCTAAAAGAATATCGTCCCGAACTGACATTTGCCGAATAATTACCGTCATCCCCAAAAGTCACCTCGTCTCCGCTCGCATCGTACATTGAAAAAAGAAAGTCGTAAGCTTTTGACGAGCCGACAAGCACGGTGATTCCGTCGCGATAACCTCCGTCATTACTTACAGCATAAATTCTCGCCGCTCCCTCGCTCTTAGCTGTGATTACGCCGTCTGCACTTACAGACACATCGGCAAATTGGCTACCCTCGATTTGCTCCACCTTATACGAATATCCTTTGTTGGTGGCGTTTTCAGGATAAACTTCCACATCGAGGAAATGCTCGCTCCTATCTGCAAGGTCGATGCGCAAAGTATCGTTTATAAACGTGCTCTTATTGACAATACTGATGCCGCTCACCGCGATATTGACACCGAGGCTTGCAATATTTACCGAAGAAAATATCGCAAATACGAATAACAGCGGCAAAATCAGCATTAACGCTATGACGGTTTTTCTCATAACTGACCTCCTTCAAACTCATAGTACCTTTTTTTGAGCTTATATATAAAGTACATATAGGCAAGCACGGCAAAAACAACAGCCGCCACGCCGGCAATAATATATGACAAAAACGAATAATCGACGCTATTGAGTAGCAGTAAAATTCTCGATCCGAAAACCGCCCCGCCTACTACAAACGACACAAGTAAACCCATTACGACTATTACAATTACAGCGCCGCTCTCATTGATTTCGCCGTCGTCGCTGCTAAATTGCGCATGGTTAAAGTCATAACGAGTGGCGATGCAGATATACACAAAGCTGAAAATGCAGCCGATTACAAAAATCAAAAACGCAAGCCGCCAAGTTAAATATCCGGTTAAGTAAAGAGCCGCCGCCGAGGCAAGCTGTGAAAGTACAGTTACAACCATACACAAAAATATCTTGGACAAAAAGACCTTTTTGTAGCTTACTGGCAACGCTTTGACCGAATAAAACATAGCCCCGTCGCGGCTGATATTGGTCGCACAAAAGACGTTAGTTAATGAGCTGAAAAGCAGCGTCAAAAATAGTGCAAGCTCAAGATTGCATTTTAGCCCTATGAGCCTAAGCACAAGCGAGCTACCTATCGACATAGAGGTATATACCATTATTGGCATAATGACCGCTACCGAAAAGTACGAAAACATATACGAGGGAGTACGGAAAATAAGCAAAAATTCCTTTTTGACAAGCGACCAAAAACTATCGGACTTCATAGCGATATCGCCTTTGCGCTTAATAAACCTATTTGTCCCCGATATTCTCGACTGTAAGGAACTCGTCAATATCGAGCGAATTATTATCATAGATATAACAAGGCACACTATAAGCACGGATAAAATGCCTATGCCGCTTGTGATTACATTTTTGCCGAGCAAAAAGAAGGCTATCCACTTCGCCGGATAGAGATATTCGCAAACGGTAGCAATCCCCGTCATTATCTGCTCGTTGAAAAAATACTTTAAGCTTTCGCCGATAAGCAGCTCCTTTACTGCAGACAATATGAGCATATATGCATAAAATAATATGCCGGTTATAGCCGTTACGACTATAAAATTGAGGACGAAATGCCTATTTAACCCACGCTTGATAAGATGAAAGGGCAGCGCTAAAACCGAGCCTAACGCTATTGTTATCAGCGGCAGCAATAAAACAATAGCCGCAGTCGTTATATAAAATATTTTGCCTAATGGTGCGTATGCCGTGAGCGACAGATTTATGGCAAGCACCGCTATCACGGCATACAAAAGCTGACTTAGATATATCGAAATCAGCTTAGATAAATAAAGCGATTTAAGTGATACCGGCATTGCCGCAAACAATTTGATGTCGTCGGCACCGAAAATATCTCGGTTGATTTGGTTCATCGCCCCTATAGTCATACCTATTATCAATGCGGTATAAACAATAGTGATAAGCTCTATTACCCGCTCCTCTATGCTTAAAATATTGTTCGTCTTTATCGCTGTATAAATCTTAGCAAACTTGCCGAAAAAGACTACAAACACAGTTACAAAAGCCGCCGCTATAAGTAAACGAAACAAAAAGCCGATAAAGTGTCCGCTTTTATAGTGATAAGAGCTTTCGATCCATTGCTTACGAAGCAGCGACTTTGTTAGCGATAAGTCTATTTTGTCCTTCATCGATATTCCCCCATTCCCTCATTCTCGCTGAGTAAAAAATATTCTTCAAAGTCAAAATTGGGATTATTTCGCATCATCTCTTTTACATCAAGGCTAAAAATCTGCTTGCCTTTACGAATAAGCACAACGCGATCGCACAGCTTGGACACAACGCCCAGCGCGTGTGACGAAAAGATTATGCAGTTGCCGCTCTCAACATAACCATGCATAAAGTCTTGTACGGCGCGCATTGTGCGTGGGTCGAGACCTGTCATCGGTTCGTCGAGAATCCACAGCTTTGGCATATGAATGAGTGAACCCATCATGCAGATTTTTTGGCGCATTCCGTGCGAATACGACGATATAAGATTGCCCACCGCGTCGCCCAGCTTAAATACGCCCTCCAGCATTTCGACCCGCTCTTTGCGTACTTTAGACGGAACTTTGTATACGTCCGCCATAAACGTCAAATACTCTATCCCAGTCATTTTGACAAATACAGCATGGTTGTCGGTCACAAAGCCCATTTCCGCCTTTGCTGCAAGCGGGGCGCTTTTTATGTCGTGCCCGCAGATAGATATCACTCCTTGCTCAAACGGAATCATCCCTTCTATGCACTTGAGAGTGGTTGATTTACCGGCGCCGTTATGCCCGAGCAACCCTACTATCTCGCCCTCAAAGCAGCTAAAGCTCATATTATGCACGGCATAATCAGCCTTTTTGCTATACTTTTTGCTTAAGTTTTCCACTTTAAGCACCTCTTTTGATTCCACTTTAAGCTGTTCCATTATCAGTCCCCCCTTTACTCTTCCTTAATCCACTCGTCGCCTGTCGAGATATATTTGCCCGCACTCATTTCGACGATAGAATTATTTATTTTGCCTTTTAGCGTCTGCTTAAACTCGTCCCAGGTCACGGTGTTTATAAGCCCGCCAAGCGACGACTTGTGCGAAGCAACCTCAAAAGTCGAAACCGAATTTGACGAAATTACATTGAGCGCCGCTCCACTACCGATAGTCTGCACATAGCCACCTATATTATTTGCATTTAGTGTGCCGTTTATTATGAGCGTTCCGTCACCCTTGCCCGCATCGTAAGTCGGTGCGCTGATGCCCTTGTCCATATACGAGCTGTCTGAAACAAACAGATTTTTGATTGTGGCAGTCACGCCTTCGTCGATAGTCAGCGAGCCGCCAGGCAGTATCTTTATGTCCTGCGCTGTCGCGTTTACTGTTGCCGTTTCGGAGCCGGCACTCAGCTTTATGCGGTAGTACCAGGATATAGGGAACATCGTTTTGTTTGTCTGCGCCGTCTGCCCTGCTACGCTTAACGAAAGCGCGTTGAGGTCAAAGCTGCCCAAAATGTTGACGTCTGTAATCATAGTACCAATGTCGTATTTTGCAGTCAAAAAGGAGTCCTCTTTGAGCATAATCATATATGTCCCGTCGCTACCGTTACCTACAAGCTTTATGTCCGTTTCGTTGTCCTTGCTGCTTGCGTATAAGTTGGCGCGTCCCCACAGATTTGCGCCGTACTCCACCCTAAGCATTGGTGTTATGTTTTGCATATAAAATCTGTTGAACGGCGCGCCCTTAAATCCTCCCAAATACATGCCCGAAAATACCGAGCCGCCGCGGTGCTCTACTACTACAAACGGCATGGTCAGAGTGCCCGAGTGCATTGTCACCGCCGAGCTGTTGTTCTTGCTCTCCTCGACTATAAAGCCGTATGAAGTAACGTCGCCGTACGACTCTATCTTAGCGCCCGCCCCGAGCGTGATTTGGGCATAGTCGCCCGCCGTCTGTCCCGCCGGGCTCGAGCCGCCGTTGCCGCCCGAGGTTATTCCTCCGACGCGTATATTTCCGTTGTTAGTTAGCGTTATGCCACTCGGGATAGTCAGATTGAGCTTAAGATAGCTTGCGTTGCCGAAAGTGGATCTTGACCAGTCTGCGGAACTTGTGTGCGCCACGTTGGAGTGATAGTTTGTCCCGTCGTAAGGAAGAAGCAATGTTACGCCCTCTTTTACTGCCAAATACTCGTTGCTGCTGTATAAGTTCAAACCTTCCTTTACATCTTCGCTTGCAAAGCTTGTGTTATGCTTGAGAGTAATCGTGTCGCCGCTTGTTGCCTTGTTTAGTGCGTCCTCTATGGTGTATAAGGTACTATCGTTCCCGATTTGTGCAGACTTAAGTTTTAGATATGTCTCACTTGTTGTCTTGTCAAGAGTAAAGTAGTCGTTTGCGGTATATGTTACAGAGTACGATACAAGATAGGTCGAGCCGATACCGGCTTTTATATTATGTTTTATCGCCGCCGAAATGTTATACTTTGTATACTCGGGCGAGCCCACCGTTATCGTTCTGTCGTCCTCACCTTTTACTGAGACAATAAGCAACGAGTTGACATCTGCGCCAAAATCCGCCTCGACATTTTCGGCAAAACTTACTTTCAGCACTTCCTGCCGTGCTTTTACAATTAGCTCGGTGTCATATGGCAAGTAGTTGCCGCTTGGGTCGGTATACACCGCCCCATAACTCTCTTCTCCGAGCGTAAGTTCGGTGTCGGGGACTTTCCAGGAGTAGCCGTCACTTAGCGGAATATTTTTTAGAGTCTTGCCTATCCTCATTACCTCATCGTCTATATTTACTTGCGGCAGAACTGAAGTATAAGGCGCTCTGTTTATCATAAGAATTATCGTTTCGCTTGCATCAGAGTAGTTGGAATTGTCGTTAGTTACAAGCCTTATGGTAACGCTTACACCGTCCGCCTCGTTTACATTTGTAAACTTAAATTTACCGTCCGCTATAATTTTGCCACCAACCGAATATTGCAACTCGCCTATTTTTTCGGCTTCAATCTCTTGATCACTCATAACCTTTACCTTTGTTAGGTCGACCGTCTGCTCTCTGCCATTATAGGTGTAAGTCGTCTCTATATCGCTTACGTCCAAAGTGACAGTTATGCCCGTTATTGTGACGGTAAAGTAGCCCGAAGCGTCGTGGGCCTTGTAGCTTGAACGAACTTCGTCACTAATGTCAAGCGAATATGATACGGTGTATATTCCCTTATCCTTAATTGTTTGCGTAGAGTAACCGTTTTTTGTAATAGTTAATTTAAGTTCGACATTTGCTTTGTCCGCCTCCTCCACGCCGTCGACGGAAAGTGCGGGAAGCGTATAACCCGCCTCGCTGTAAGCCTCGGTTATATCGCTCGGCACTCCTACAATGCGAATTTCTTTGGGAGTAATGATAGTCTTATAGCTGCCCGTAACATCAATGTAGTTGTCGCCGGTTATGCGATAGAACGCCGTGTATTCGCCTGCATATTTATAGCTTAGCGGTGTGGTCGTGAGGTCTGCCGTGCCTGCCGAGGCGCTGATCTTGCTATATTCTATTGTATAGCCGTCGTCCACCGCTCCGGTTACCGTTATGCTTCTGCCTTGATATGTCGCATTATAGGTAAACGGGCTTTGATTGATTACGGGAGTGAGCGTAAGTTTATTTATGGTTATAGTATAGCTGCCGCTTGCCGAGTTATAGTTTTGGTTGCCGCGGGCCTCCCAGTCTACCGTATAGCTGCCTGCATTTATAAAAGAAGTTTTTCCTTCGTTAGTAGTTACGGCAATAATGCTGTTGATACTTTGTCCCTTAACATCGGTTACAGTAATCTCGTTGCCTTGCTCGGAGCCATTATAGTCATAGGTCTGATTTTCCGCGCCGCTAAAAATATAGTCCGCCTTATTAATCTTGATTAAGCGAGTAGCCGACGCCCCTACATAGTTAGACGTTTCGTCCACGGTAAAGGTAAAGACATACTCTCCCGCATCGGTAAGGATTTTTGTTCCCGATGCCGCTTGCTCATTTACGGTTACATAAACTTCGCCGAAATGCGCCCAGGCATTAAGGTTATAGCTATGAACATCTCCGTCAAAGGTGAACTCATCATTATCGAACAAACCGCTTATTGTGTTAGTCATAGCCTTGGTTATGTCTAACATAATATAGCCGAAACTGCCATTATAGTTGTCACTTTGCGGCAAATTATAGTCTATTTTGTAGTTTCCGACATCTGTAAACGCAATATTATCGAGAGCCTTGCCATTATAAATATAGCCGATATTTGGCGCCCTATCCTGCCCCAAAGCACTAACGGTTATGCCGTGACCTTGCTCACTTCCGTTATAAATATAACTTTGAGCCTCTGTATCCGAAAGTATATATTCTGCCCTATTTACCGTAATGGTAATACTCCTCTCTGCTTTATTATAGTTAGGACTCTCGGGAACAGTTATAGTAAGAGTTACTCCATTTCCCTCGACTACATTTGTAAAGCCGAATTTACCGTCATCAACACTACCCACGCTCGAGGAATATTGGATTTCCGACTCCCGCTTTGATATTGCCACTTTAGTCAAATCCACCACTTGCCGATTAGCCGTATATGTGTATTCGGTTTCGATTTTACTTACGTCGATAGTAACGTCTGCTTTTGCAATTACAACAGAGTAAAAACCGACTTTATCGTTATAATTGCCGCTAACATCGGTAATAGAATAATTTACTTTATATCTACCCGCTGTAGTAAACTTGGGCGGGCTTGAACTGTTTATATCTGTATTATTTTTGCCGATTTCGTACGAAGTATAAAGAACAGAATAGTCTAACGCTTCTTCTATCATCGAAGTTACGTTGATGCCTTCACCCTGTAAGGTACCGTTATATGTGAAGGTATTGGGCTTTTCCTCGATAATAAAATCTGCTTTTTCTATTGTTATGGTTATCGTTTTAGTATCTGCTAAATAGTTCTTATTAGCACTATCATCATCAGTCGAAGCAAATATTATCTTATACACTCCCGCATTTTTAAGCTCCGGTCTCTCCGAAGGCATTCCGTTATACGAGTAGCTTACATTGACATCACCGAAAAGTGCGGTCGCATCGATAGAATACTCCTTTGCTTTGCCGTTATATGTGAATGTGTCGTCACTTAGCGAAGCAGATATTGTGTTTATCGCCTGCGAAATTGTTACGGTAAAAGTGTCAGTTTCCGTCACATATCCTTCTGCGCTAAGTTCGTAATAAATGGTATAAGTGCCGACATTTGTAAACTCGGGCGGAGTTGTTTGACCTCCGTTTACCTTGTATTTTACTGCTACCGGCGCTCCGTCCGAAAGCGAAGCCGAGACTTCAAACTTATGTGGCTCGCCGTCATAAATTAAGTTTGTATTTTGCGGTACTGTAACATTAAACTGCTGGCTGTTTAGAGTTATGCTAATAGAATAGACAATATCGAAATTGACTGTTACGTCTGCACCGCTTTCGATAAGAGTTATACCCGGGCCGTTATCCCACACAAAATTTGCGTCACGCGTGTCATTGTTCCATATATAAGTGCCGTCATCGGAAGTATTAAGTTTTAAAGTGCCATTAAACTTGAATAATTGCTCATCGCCACCTGTGAACGCAGGAGAAATCATCCAAGCAATAGCATGATTCTGTATGCGATTTGCCTCAATGGTAAATGTTTTTTTGGCTATTATAATGGTCGCATCGCTAACTGTTATATTGTAGTTATTGCTTGCCAAATTTTCGGCAGTAATTCTATACGAACCGGCATCAAA
Organism: Clostridiales bacterium; assembly: GCA_022508465.1. Classification (GTDB taxonomy): domain Bacteria; phylum Bacillota; class Clostridia; order Christensenellales; family Pumilibacteraceae; genus CAG-552. The sequence continues at coordinate 23,776 of JAFLVB010000009.1, read as the reverse complement.
ATATATGGTTGTAGGCACATATGGCACTTTGCTACCGTCAAGATAATACGTCAAGGCGCTATTAGAATTTGTAATGACGCCACTATCTTCGCCACCTACAAAGCCGCGCCACTCTATAAAGGCAATCGGATTTTGCCCGTAAGCCAAACTATTATTTGTCACTTTGACCGTCGCAGTAAGCTCGGCCTTACCCACCGTTACGATAGCCTCAACCTTTGCACCCTCATAGTTGTTTGTCTCTTCCACCGTCAATAAAAAATTATACTCACCTGCATTTTTTATTGCATATTCGTTAGGCACCTCTTGCCCATTGACAGTCACTTTAACATCCCCGAATGTTGCGCTTGCTGCGGTATTATATAAATGCTCGATGCCGTCGTAAGTAAAGGCGTCGCTGTTAAGAGCTGTTGTGATTTTATTTTTTCCCTTATTTACAGTTACGGTAAAGCTACCAATTTCAGTTTTATAATTGTCGGCGCTTATGCGGTAATTTACTTGATACTCGCCCGCGTTAATGATTGACGGAACTGTCATCTCAAATTCGCCATCGTTTAAACTGTACTCGACGTTAACGTCGGTATCTTGATCTTGCTCATAGAGTATTCCGTCTACGCCCACTTCAAACAAATGCTCTTTGCCGTCATAGCTAAATTGTCGGTTAATCGGCGGCGTAAATTTAAACTGCGAGGCAAGCAAGGTAACCGAAATATCGTAGTCTATTTGGAAGTTTTCTGTTACATCAATTTCGTCAAGCAATATACTGTAACCGCTTATCCAGTTTATTTGTTTGTCGTGGCTATCCTTATTCCATACATAAGTCCCTACATTGTTAGTGTTAAGGCGCAAAGTGCCACTAAAATCAAACTCGGAACTCGTAAAAGTCGGAGTTAGCGTCCAGTCTTCCAGCCTATCGCGACTTATATTCTGCGCTACCAATAATACTTTTTTAAATACGGTAAATGGTACAGTTGTAGCTTGATTGTTTGAGATAACATAATTTGAATTGTCTATACCGCTTAATGTAGCGGTATAGTCGCCCGCATCAAAGTATTTTGCTAATTTACTATATTCTGCCCCGCCTTTATTATAGGTAAGCTTAAGCGCCCCAAAAACTTCGTCTACTGTTTCGCCGTAAGCGAACGATTCAAAGGAATACAACGCGTTGACTTCTTCGCCGTAAGTGACATTATCGACATTAAAATTTAAAGTTAAAGGCTTGGGATCTATCGTAATCGTTTGACTAAGCTGCGACCATTCATAGTTGGAAAGCACGGAGTCATCGCCCCACTCAACCTTTAGACTATAAGTCCCGACGGGGAATTTTTCCGAGTTGTTATTATACTTATCGGAATTTATATAAACAAGCGACGGCGAAGCGAGGCTTTCGTCACTGCCGCGAAAGCCACTAACAATAAGACTTGCATCAGGCTTTTGTCCGTAAACAAGCGTCAAATTATCGTCCATATCTGTACTTACGCTAAGTGCAGCTTTGTCTATATCAAACTGCGCAGGGGTAATTTGCACATCATAATTCTTTGCCGTAGCGTCGACGGTTGCATAATATTTGCCAGCAGGCAAAAGCCCGCTACCGCTTATATTACTATCGCTCACAGTCTTAATCACAATATTAAGACTGCCGAAAACGGAAGTAATGCTGTCACCATCGACCAATTCGCTCGTATTTGTATTGAATTTGCCGCTAATTTCGCTTGTGGGTATGCCATAAATAAACCGCTCGCTCTCGTTTTCGTTAAGCTCAACATTTATATTAAACTGACGCTTTTGGACGGTAAGTTTTTTATTATTGTTCTCTATATAATTGTAGTTGTCGAGGGTGTCTAATCCTTGCAAAACTATTGTATAGTCGCCCACTTCGAGCTTGGACGTCGTATACATAGCACCGTTATAATACGCAAGGACCACGCTGTCTGTCAGCGTCTCCTCGTCGTTATCCACAAAGCCGCTATACTTAATCATATATTCGGGACGTGTGCCATAAATAAGTACATAAGTGCCGTTATCATTATTTGCGTTAGTCAAAGTGATATCAGCATATAATTTAGCCTTATTTACAGTAAACGATTTTGGCTCAATGTCGCTAAAATCGTAATTAGAGCTCTCATTATGTGTGACATAAACAGTATATTCCCCTGCCTCCAAGCGATAATTATATGTGGTCGGCTTATGATTTTTAGTAAATGAGTATGTTAGCCCTAATGAAGGTATATCTTTATCAAGTACGCCTTTTGTAGTATATGAGATTTTTTCAGTCTCGCCGTAGGTCCAATCCGATGCAGATAAATCAATCCTTGCCTTAAACGGAGTTACCGAAAAGGAAGCCATCTTTTTAATAAAGTTAATATTATAGTTATCGGAAGACAATCCGCTTAAAGTTACGGTATAATTGCCTGCGTTTAAAACTGTGGGATAATACTCGTTGTAATTAGGATTTTCAATCGTAAAAACAGGCGTACCTATCGCCCAAATATCCTCGTCATAAGCAAAATCCGACTGATTATAAACAAGCTCATAGGGTACAAAATCGCTTTTTAATTCCGAGCCGTAAATGTAGTTATTGGCATTGAAATCGATAGAAATATCCTTAGGCAAAACGGTAAAATTAATCGGCGTAACTTCGGCTATATAGTAATTTTGCATTTCCTCGGCTGACACATTTGCGGTATAATAACCTACTTGCAGTCTATCGACCCCGGTAACGACTTGACTATTATCGCCCTCTCCATTGTTAGAGTAAGTGTAAATAAGCGATATAGGAGCTGAATTATCGTCGAACTTAAAACCCTCTACTGTCATATTGACATTTGGCGACGTTCCGTAAACAACCGTTTTAGCCGAGGAAAGCGTTACGGATAACTGCGCTTTATCTACAATAAATGTCTTTTGTATTGTCTTACTTTCCGAAAGTACAACTTCGTTATTATATTTATATACGGCAGAAACTTCGACTTCGAGATCATAAGTCCCTGCATTACGCAAAGAGCGTGATTTATCTCTGTCTTCTTCCGCCCAATCAAAGGTATATTCTATTATATCCTCACCTTTTAAGCCGCTAATCGAAATAATATTGTCGTTACCGTAAACAAGTTCATCGGTTGCAGTTAGGTCTGCCTCGGAGAAGTCTACTGAAATTTTTGCATAAATATCCGTTTGCTCTATTATTTTGCTCTCATTTGATACCGGACGAGTAAAATCTTTATCAAAGTACCAGCCTTCAAAAACAAAGGCGGATGGAATAGTCGGAGAATCAAGAGGAATTGTGCTATTTGCCGTAACCGTTTCCGACCTTGTTTGACCGAGATAATGTCTTTTTATGGTGACGCTACCTTTTTGATACAAGGCGCGAATCGTAGTAGTGCGCCTTATGTTTGTATTATCCGCGCTCCACCCTACAAAGTAATATCCATCTTGGCTATGGTCGGGAGGAGTTGGCAATGCGGCATCGCCACCCAACTCTATCTGCTGCGGCTGACCGATAACCTCCCCTGTATAGTCGTCTATAAATGTAACGGTAAAATATGTCGTTTGCTCTTTTGGCTTAGCAATAAAAATCGCATAATAAGTTATATCGCTGTAAGCACGAACGTCGCCTGAAACCACCTCGGTCGAATCTATCGAAGTCGCCCACCCCTTAAAGATATAGTAGTAATTATTATCTGACTCTTTAGTTGGAGAAGCAGGAAATTCGATTAGAGCGCCCCACTCGACTTCGTCGCTTGCTATTAGAGTCACGCCATTATAAAACGAAACAGTATAATAAGTCTGCTCTTTGGGTTTACAGCCAGAGCATGATACAGATATAACCGACACAAAAAGCAAAATCGCCAAAATGACAGATCTTCTCATCTTCATTCCTCCAAGGGTTCCTTATACTTATTGTGGGTTTTTAAGAATAAAATATGTAGGAATATAGTAAAAAAACAAGCACATCGGTTTGGATATTGTACAAAACAGTCCCTCAGTCTGCGACTTGCGTGGCGTTCGCACTCTGCGAGTGCTCGGCTGAGCGCAAGCTCGCAGCCAGCTCCCCTTGCACAGGGGAGCCTTTATTGCATAGTAAAAAACCGAGTATATCGACTGATACACTCGGTTTTTATTGTAGTTTTAAGCTTTAAGTGGAAATTATTTAAGCTCTACGGTAGCGCCAGCTTCCTTAAGCTTGGTTTCCATTTCCTTAGCAGCATCCTTGCTAACGCCTTCCTTGATGGTGCTGGGAGCGCCTTCAACGAGTGCCTTAGCATCGCCAAGACCAAGGCCTGTGATTTCACGAACAACCTTGATAACGCCAATCTTGTTAGCGCCGAATTCCTTAAGGATAACGGTGAATTCGGTCTGCTCTTCCTCAGCGGGAGCAGCAGCTCCGCCTGCAGCGGGAGCAGCAACTGCCATAGCAGCAGCGGATACACCAAACTCTGTCTCGATCATTTTTACAAGTTCATTAAGTTCAAGAACCGAAAGGCTCTTAATGTCTTCTAACATTTTATTCAAATCAGCCATTTTTATTTATCTCCTTATATTAATAATTTTTTATGCTTGTTTTTTTGCAACCTCGTTAAGTGCAACAGCAAGACTGCGCACAGGCGAAGTAAGTAAACCGAGCAACTGTCCGAGCAATACGCTTTTGGACGGAATGCTTGCGATTTTGTTGATACCAGCGGCATCCATAACTTGATTTTCGACAACGCCGCCCTTCATCGAAAGTTTGTTAAGCTTTTTAATGTTTTCGCTGATGATTCTTGCCGGAGCGGTTGCATCATCGTACGAGAATGCAACTGCGGTAGGACCTTCAAAAACTTTATCTAAGCCGTCATAACCTGAATTTTTGAAAGCTCTGAGGATAAGTCTGTTTTTGATAACCTTGTACTCTACGTTTGCGGCACGAAGTGCGCTACGAAGATTGGTGTCTTCCTCAACGGTGATTCCGCGGTAATCTATAATAACTATTCCGGCAGCGCGCTTAATCTTATCTTCAAGCTGAGCAACTTGCTCTTTTTTGAGTTTGAGCGCTTCCTTTTCGAGCTCTTTAATTTCTGTGGACAAAACCTGTTCCTCCTTTTAAAATTTTTATTGCTTTTAATAAACAATTTTGTTTGAGCTGCAATTGTTTATTGCTTCGTAGAAGAAATCCGACTTCGCATCAAAGCGAGGTCGGACGAAAAAACACTTTTTGTTTTATGTTTTAGTCTTTACCTCGGTAAGCTCTGATGCGATTTGAAGCCTTACGGCCACTTACTTTCTACGGTTTAACTTAAAATTAAATACGATAATTTACTTTTATTCCGGGGCCCATAGTCGCGGTAGCTGTTACGCTGCGAATATAGGTACCTTTAGCTGCTGCCGGCTTAGCCTTGACAATAGCTTCCATAAGCGAGTTGAAGTTTTCGAGAAGTTTCTCGTCGCCGAAAGACTTCTTACCGATCGGGCAGTGAACGATTGCCGTCTTGTCAACTCTGTACTCTACCTTACCGGCTTTAGTCTCCTTAACCGCCTTAGCGATGTCGGTAGTAACTGTACCGGACTTAGGCGAAGGCATAAGGCCTTTGGGACCAAGTATTCTTGCTACTCTACCCATTTGACCCATCATGTCGGGGCTGGTAATGCAAACGTCGAAGTCGAGGAAGTTCTCATTTTGAATCTTAGCGATCATTTCCTCAGCGCCTACGAGGTCTGCGCCTGCCTTTTCGGCAATGTCAGCCTTGTCGCCCTTGGCAATGACAAGAACTCTTACGTTCTTACCGGTACCGTTGGGAAGTACAACCGTGCCACGAACCTGTTGGTCTGCCTGACGCGGATCTACACCGAGACGAATGTGAAGCTCGATGGTCTCGTCAAACTTAGCCTTTGCCGAAGCAACTACATTCTTCATTGCCTCTGCGGGATCGTAAACCTTGCTTATGTCGATTTCCTTAATAGTGTTAAGGTAATTCTTTCCGTGTTTCATATGCCCCTCCTTAATCCACTACCGTAACGCCCATACTGCGCGCGGTACCGGCTATCATGCTGCAAGCGCTCTCGAGCGAAGCTGCATTTAAGTCGGGCATCTTGAGCTTAGCAATCTCCTCAACCTGAGCCTTGGTGATCTTAGCTACTTTGTCCTTGTTGGGCTTAGCCGAGCCGGACTCGATCTTGCACGCCTTTTTGATAAGAACTGCCGCAGGCGGAGTCTTAAGAACGAACGTGAACGAACGGTCTGCATAGATGGTGATAACTACGGGAATTATCAAGCCTTCCTGCCCTCTTGTCTTTTCGTTGAATTCCTTGGTAAAGCCCGGAATGTTAATACCGTGAGGTCCGAGGCTGGAACCAACCGGGGGTCCCGGGGTTGCTTTGCCGGCGGGCAATTGCAGCTTTACCATAGCTGTGATTTTCTTTGCCATTAAAGTTTCTCCTTGCTTTTTTATATATGCAATCGAGGTAATAACGAGCTAAGTGCTCTCCCTGACCGTATATTACAAATTTTCGATTAGCTCGATTTGATTAAGCTCGAGCTCAACAGGCGTAGCGCGGCCGAACATACTTACTATAACCTTGCACTTGCCCGCCTGTGCGTTGATGGATTCGATTTCGCCCACAAAACCTTCGAGAGCGCCCTCCATAACGCTTACCTTGTCGCCCACCTTGAACTCGGTGTCGACGGTAATCTTTTCGAGGTGCATACGCTTGATCTCGTCCTCGGTAAGCGGTATCGGCCTACCCTGCGGACCTACGAAACCGGTTACACCGCGAGTGTTTACTATCATGTGCCACATAGAGTTATCGTAAACCATCTTTATGAGCACATAGCACGGAAACATCCTGCGCTGTACGATCTTGCGTTTGCCGTTCTTTTCCTCGACAACGTCTTCCATAGGTATGGTAATTTCCACAAGCCTGTCCCGTTTACCGTTTTTGGTAAAGACCATTTCGAGGTTATCCCTTACCATATTTTCGTAACCGGAATAGGTATGCAGAACATACCACTTTGCATCTTCCAAATTTACGCTCATTTAACTATCGCTCCGATAACTTTACCAAGCGGGTCGATATCCTTAAGAAGCAAACCATCGTGTCCTACGCCGAGCAACATATCGAATGCAAACAGCACTACTACGAATATAGCTACTACGCCGAGAACTACCAATGTGGTTTTGAGCACGGTCTTAAATGTCGGCCAGCTTACTTTTTTCAATTCGGAAAATGCTTCCTTAAAGAAGGCAGCTATCTTGCTCTTTCTTTTGGGCTGCTTTTTAACTTCACCCTTAGAATTGTTGTTTTTTTCCACAGGTGGATCTCCTTATTTGGTTTCCTTATGAACGGTGTGCTTACGGCAGAATCTGCAATACTTTTTGAGCTCGATCCTATCGGGATCGTTCTTTTTGTTCTTCATGTCGTCGTAATTTCTTTGCTTGCATTCCGTACATGCCAAGGTAATTCTCGTTCTCATGTCCATCACTCCTAATTTTCACTAAAAACGCCCCCAATAGGTGGCGCGTTTATTATGTTACCATTAATGGTTTTCTTTGTCAAGCGATTTACCGCCGTTTTACAATATTTTAGTAAAAAAATCAGCGGTTTTGTTTGATTACAGAACATTTGCCTATATATTTTACTATAAACGTCCCAAAGGTCTGTAAGTTCTCTACGTCCTTTTTGTCATAGATAGCCGGCGACACTACCGTAACATCTTCGCCATCGCGAATAAACGAATACTTGACCTTGTAATATCTGGTCGAAACGGGCGTTGCCTCCTCGAATCTGCCTATACTCTCCTCGCCATGACTGCGTACATAATTTGCGTAAAGCGCACGTACAGCATAGTAAACTGCAAGCCCTACAAAGGCAGAAGCAAACAGCAGCACCAATATGCCGGAACTGGGCGTAGCAGGCTTAAAGCGCTCAACATAGTCCTTATCGTATGAAATCAGCTTGCCATTTTCAAACATATAGTAGACTTCGATGGTATGCCCCATTTCCTCATACTGGGCAACCGAGTATCGCGTGAGCGTTACGCCGTCGAACTTACCTTCCCTACCAGTTTCTATGGGCAGGACATAGCCCCATATAAAATACCCCTCGTCGGTGTACGTCATATCCAGCTTAAGCATCTCGGCAGCGACGATATTATGCTCGCTTTTTAATTTTGACATTTGTTTGTTGTCGCTCACTATACTATTAATAAGGAAAGAGCCAACAACTATCAAAAGAAGAGCTATGAGCGAATAAATAATTATTCGGTTTCTCCATTTTTTAATCATGTTTTATAAACCTCTTTGTTAAAAGTGCCGCTCCTCTGTCGAGGGCAAAGCCGAACAGCGTCATTATTACCGTCCAAACAGCGCCGAGGGCGTACACCCCAAGCCCAAAGTCATCGTCAAACCCGACTATATCTTTTAAGACAGTTGCAAACAACATATATATGACAAACGAAAATGCGGCAAATATGGCGGCGCGCACCGCAAATTGCCACGGCCTTTTGTTTAGGTCGGAAGTCAAATATATTATAATAGAAAAGGGCGAAAACAGTAGCACGCTAAATAAAATTTCGCCACCGCCTATTCCGCCTATAAAAAAGCCTATTATGTTACTTGCTATTATAACGATTATCGCACAAACGTTGCCGCACTTATACGCGCATATATAATAGAACACGCAAGCGATAACGAGCGGAGATAGCAGATGGAATACGGTGGAAAAGATTATGCACATTGAGCTGAGCGCGCATATAACCCCACCGAATGCCAAATTGCGCGTACTCATTAGCAGCAGCGGAAGAGCGAAAGGCACTCCATACAGCAAATCGCCGTACAGCAGGTGTTTAGGCAGTTGCCCGCCATGTTGCCCTGACTTGCGCCATTATCCACCCCGCCGAGCTGAGCAGGCGGAGTGTTTTTGTTGCCAAGCACTTGCGTCATCTTGGTAAGCGATTCCTTATACTTTTCGTTGTCGGGACAAAGGCGCACAGCCTCTTTGAGGTGAGCGTAGCAGTCGTTCATCCATTCGCGCTTATAAAAGACGAGCGCTTGGTAGTAATGCCACTCTCCGTCGCGAGTATTGATGTTGTCCAGCCTCGCCTGTGCCTCGTCGTACTTCTTTTCCTTTACCATTTGCTCGACATAGCCGTAGCCGACGCCGTACTTTGCTTCGTCATCTTTAGCTCGCTTTTTGTCGAGGATCTCCCGCCAAGCAGCTTCGAGCTCGGTAAGTTTTTTTGCGCCCTCCGCGCCTTGATCGCCCGGCAAAAAGCGCTCCTCGCCGTAAACGGCTTTGAGCTCCTCGTACCTTGCTTTAAGCGAATCGAAGTCATCATCTTCGGACATATTAAGCACTTCGTAAGGGGTTTTCATACTTCTCCTTATACTGTCGGTTTTCTGAGCTTGCGTTTACTCGAAAGCAACTGTTCTGCCTTTTGCCTAAGCCCTACATGAACTATCTGGCGCAGCAGGTCGTAGCTTTGCGTAAACGACAAATTATTAAAACATTCTATCGCTCTGTTTATCGTTACGTTTAGTATAAACTCGATAAACTCGCTATTGTCTGCAAAGAACTGTTGGCGATTTTGATACGGCAGGTCTACCAAAAACGGATTGTACCGCCTCGCCTTATGGTCTTCGTCAATATCGTCGAGCGCGTCGACAAGATAGACAAACTTACCTATATTATAGATAAGGTGCAAGCTGTCGTCGCTTGCTTTATCTTTGAGCATAACTTCCGCGACTCTCTCCATCATTGATGCGAATACGTCGCTCACTCTATCTATGCCCTTTGTATTTGCTTTTTCGAGCTTCCTAAGTAATGCATATTTCTCTCTGACTATATCGTCTACCTCGGGCAGCATTTGTTTGCTGAGATTGTATGCACCTTTTAGCGAGCTTTTGGCGATTCTATACTTTATCCCCTCGCCGTCTATCACTCCGTCCTCGGCTTTATAATAGCTGAGTATTATATTTGCCGCAGCAATTTTGTCCAAAAGCTCGTTGCTACCCACCATCGGCCGCTTTTTAAGCGGATTGAGTACGCACGCCCTTGCCTCAAACGTGACATCTTGCGAGAGTAAATCGTGCAAAAGCACATTAAAAAAAGTTATGTCGTAATTGGTGGTGAGCCGCGCGCGCTGTCCCATAAGTTTGCCCGTTCTTATGCACAGTCCGCAATAAAACGAGTTGAACAGCACATGCTCTTCAAGCGAGAGAGCTTTTTTGGGCGGTACAACGTATCCGTACATATTATAGCTGCACAAAGCCGACCTTGCGCATTACTTTATTTAAAGTCTTTTGCGCTCGGTAAGCGGCACTCTCCGCACCCTTTTGCATAAGCTCGGCTAAATATGCCTTGTCAGACCTTATGCGCTTATATTCGGCTTGAACACTCGCAAGAAAAGAAGCAACCGTTTCTCCTACTGCAAGTTTGAAAGAAGCGTAGTTTCCACCCTCAAACTCCTTTTGAACTTCCTCTATACTCTTGCCCGTAAACGCCGAGTAAATTGTTATAAGATTGCTTATGCCCGGCTTGTCGTCGCTATAAACGATTTCCGCGCCGCTGTCCGTAACCGCGCGCTTGAATTTGCGCATAATCGTATCCTTGTCGTCGAGCAAAAAGACTGTGCCGTCAGCGTTCTCGTCAGTTTTGCCCATCTTGGCAGTTGGGTCGATAAGGCTCTTGACCTTAGCCCCCACTTTGGGGAAGATGCCCTCGGGTACGACAAAGGTCGGCGAATATCGGTTGTTAAAGCGCTCGGCTATGGTGCGAGCGAGTTCGAGGTGTTGGCGTTGATCCTCGCCAATAGGAACATATGCAGCCTGATACAATAATATGTCGGCTGCCATAAGCACCGGATAGGCAAACAATCCGACGTTTACGTTCTCCGGCGCCTTAGCACTCTTATCTTTGAACTGCGTCATACGGCGCGCCTCACCGAACTGCGTATAGCAGTTGAGAATCCAGGCAAGCTCGCTGTGCATAGGCACTTGCGATTGCACAAACAAGAGACATTTGTCCGGATCAAGCCCAAGCGCAATGAGCAGCGAAAACATATCCAAAGAGTTTTCGCGTAACACCGCGGGGGTAATGTTGACGGTAATGCTGTGCAAATCGGCGACTGTGTAAATGCAGTCGTATGACTTTGTAAGCTCGAGCATATTTTTGATTGCGCCGAGATAGTTGCCGATTGTCAGCTTGCCCGTCGGCTTTAACGCGCTGTAAACAGTTTCCATATTAGATGCAACCTTTTACGAATTTTTCAAATCTTTCAAGACCCTTGCGGATTTCGGTTTCGCCGGTAGCGTAGCTAAGTCTTACATAATCGTTAGCGCCGAATGACTCGCAGGGTATTACTGCCGTGTAAAGCTTGTCCAGCATTACGGAAGCAACGTCGAAAGCGGTCTTTATCTCCGCCCCGTCATAAGTCTTGCCAAAAAGCGGCTTTACATTCACCATAACATAAAATGCGCCTTCGGGCTTGATAATGTCAAGACCGACCTTGTTCATAAGCTCGACCATAAGGTCGCGACGCTTTTTGAATACGCCGTTCATTTCGGCAAGGAACTCCTCGCCCTTCTTGTCCGAAAGTGCGCGTACGGATGCGTACTGAGCTATGCTGTTGGGGTTGGATGTCGAGTGGCTTTGTATGCTGCCCATAGCTTTTGCAAGCTCGAGGCTGGACGCGGTATAGCCTATTCTCCATCCTGTCATGGCGTATGCCTTGGACATTCCGTTGATTATTACGGTACGCTCCTTGATCTCCTCCGAACAAGCGGCGATGCTTTGAGTCTCAACGCCGTAAACAAGCTTTTCGTAAATCTCGTCCGAAATGATGTAAACGTGTTTATGATTTTCGAGTTCTTTTGCGAGCGCGGCAATTTCTTCCTTGCTGTAAACTACGCCCGTCGGGTTGCTCGGGTTATTTAAAATGATCGCCTTTGTCTTTGGCGTGATTATGCTGCGCAGTTGCTCGGGGGTAAGCTTAAAGCCGTTTTCGGGCAAAAGCTGTGCTATAACCGGTGTACCGTCCGAAAGTTTTACTAACTCGGGATATGTCAACCAATACGGCGCGGGAATTATTACCTCGTCGCCCGCCTCCACAAGTGCGCGAATGGCGTTGGACAATGAATGTTTAGCACCGTTGCTGACTACGATTTGATTGATGTCGTAAGTCACGCCGTTCTCTCTAAGTAGTTTTTCGCAGATAGCTTTACGAAGCTCTACCGTTCCGCTTGCCGGTGTGTATCTTGTAACACCTTTATCAAGAGCCTCTTTGGCTGCATCGATAATATATGCGGGAGTGTCGAAGTCGGGCTCTCCTGCGCCAAAGGAAACAACATCCAATCCGTCTGCCTTCATCTTTTTCGCCTTAGCGGAAATCGCTAATGTAAGTGATGGCGAAACGCCCAAAGCTCTTTTGCTTAAACTCATAAATATGGTCCTCCACATTAACTGTAATAGTTTGCTTGCAAACGTGCAAGTTTGCTCAACTTGAATTGTAACATATTAATGTGATAATTGCAAATGTTTAACTGTAAATAATTACTATTATACGGGGATTTTTGGTTAAAACAGATTGGTGGCGTTGGGTACGGTGTCGTTTTGTATCGCCTCTATTAGGCTTAGCGACACGGCAACAAGCACCTTAGCGTCGTCGGTGTAGTTTATTCGGACCATTGCTTTTAGGTTTTCGAGCTTTTCGTCAACCATGCGCAGAACGTTGTGATTGCCAAAGCAGAACAATATCTCCTTGTTCTTTTCCCATATGCCAACCGCTTCCTCTGTAAGGGCGACTGTTTCCTCGTTGTAGACATCCTCGTATTTATCCATACTCTCTTGCACCTTGACAAGTCCATCGTAAATGTCGGTATAAACGCCTGTCGTATAAAAAATCTCCCATATGGCAGCGCCTATCATTAGCGCGAAAACTATGCTTATTATTATAAGTTTTTTCACCAGCTGCCTCCCTTGCTTATGCCTACCTTAGCCGTAAAATACTTGGATTTTTTGGGAGAAACGTACATCATTCCGTCTTGGCGAACGTCGGCATAAAGGACGTCTTTGACGCTTTTTAAGCCGTTTTTGCGCAGTACGACATTGACTGCCGCCTCGGTCGTCCCCGCCCTCCTAAGATTGTCGTTATTCCACTTGCCGTCAACTATTAAAATGAGCGGCAGTAGCGCGGGCGTCGGCTTGGTCGGGTCGGTCATACGCTCTACGACGCTCATCTTGCCGTTGGTTTCAATGATGGCGTACTCTATCTCGTTGATGTCCATATATCCGCTCGAATGTACCGTCTCGACAAGGTCGTGGACGTTCATATTCATCTTTTGCAGGTTGTCGAAGTTGATGCCGTTTTTGTCTATCACGATCATTGCCTTGCCGCTCATCATTCGCCTTGCCCACAGGCTCTTGCGCGAAATGAACGACAGCACCACTTGCAAAAAGCACAACGTTATTATGGGGATTATTCCGCTGTAAAACGGAATGTATGGATCGTTGATGGGTATGCACGCCACCTCGGATATGACTAAAGTTATAACCAGCTCAAAAGGCTGCATCTCGCTGAGTGTCCTCTTGCCCATAAGTCGCACGGCAATGAGCACTATAACGAAGATGATAAAAGACTTAATAAAAACTATAAGCATAAAGTTAGTATGCTTTTAATTTGTAAATTTAGTCTATATTTATCTTCTTTTTTGCGGCAATTTGTCTTTGAAAATACTTTATTAGCTCCACTATGGGGATTATTGTTATAGCCAATCCAATTGCTACGGAGTATTGCGCGAGCGAGAGCGCCGCAAAGCCGAACGCTGCCGAAAGGAAGGGCACATAGATTACGAGCGTTGTGCAAATGAACGACGCTGCCGTCGAACACCAAATAAAGCGGTTATGCTTCATGCGGAACACCGACTTATGACGCGAGCGCATATTGAACGAATGGAAGATCTCCGCCATAGATAGAGCAAGGAACGCCATAGTCATTCCCACCCCGGAATTTGCCACCTCCCACGTGCCAAACTCCATATTATGTCCGACATAATAAGCGATAATTGTTATTATCGTGACCAAAACACCCTGAATTATGACATCCATAAGCATGCCGCCTGCAAAAATACCATCCTTACTATTACGCGGCGGACGAGACATTATATCCTCCTCGGCGCTCTCCATCCCAAGGGCAAGCGCGGGGAAACAGTCTGTTATAAGGTTGATCCATAAGAGATGCACGGGCTGCAAAATGGTAAAGCCCATAACCATAGCCACAAAAATGGACAGGACTTCGGACAGGTTGGAGGCGAGCAAGAACTGTATTGATTTACGGATATTGTCGTAAATTCTTCGCCCCTCTTCTGTCGCCGCTACAATCGTCGCAAAGTTGTCGTCGGCAAGCACCATATCCGCCACGTTCTTAGTTACGTCGGTGCCGGTTATGCCCATGCCTATGCCGATATCGGCGTTTTTGATAGATGGAGCGTCGTTTACACCGTCGCCCGTCATTGCCGTTACCATCCCCTTCTTCTTCCAGGCTTTGACTATCCTTACTTTATGCTCGGGCTGGACCCTTGCATAAACCGAATACTTTTCTATTTTATCTTGCAGCTGCTCGTCGGAAATTTCGTCGAGAGCAGCACCCGTGATCGCTTCGTCGGCGCTACTTATTATGCCGAGTTGCTTGGCTATCGCCACCGCCGTATCGAGATGGTCGCCGGTTATCATTACAGGCCTTATGCCCGCCTTTTTGCACTCGTCTATCGCCGCCATTACCTCGGGACGAACAGGGTCAATCATGCCCGTAAGTCCCACAAAGCACATATCGCGCTCCAAGTTTGCCGCATCGGGCGCAGGCTGCGACGAATGATATCTAACAGCACACGACAGCACTCTTAGCGCCTTTTGTGCCATACGTTTGTTTTCGTCAAGGATTTCTCTGCGCATAGTCGAACTAAGTTCAACTATCTTACCGCCAAGCCAAATGCTATTGCACCTCTTTATTACCTCGTCGGGCGCACCTTTTGTAAACTGAACGTACCTGCCATCATATGCGTGGACGGTACTCATCATTTTTCTCATTGAGTCGAAGGGAGCTTCTCCGACACGCGGATATGCCTTTTTGAGCTTGTTTTTGTCAAAGCCCTCCTTTGCGGCAAAGTTTACAAGCGCACATTCGGTGGGCTCGCCCTCCGACTTATCACCTACAAGCTCGGCATCACAGCAAAGTGCCATAGCACGGCAAATCATTTCTTTGTCGCCCGAAAACTCAACCACAGTCATCTTATTTTGTGTGAGCGTTCCAGTCTTATCCGAGCAAATTACCTGCGTGCAGCCGAGAGTTTCAACAGCGGTGAGCTTGCGTATGACCGCGTTGCGCTTACTCATATTGGTTACGCCTATGCTTAGGACTATTGTAAACACAGCTGCAAGCCCCTCGGGGATAGCTGCGACCGCGAGCGAAACTGCCACCATAAAGGTGTCAAGCGTCGAGTTTATAGTAATGTTTGGATATGTACGGATAAGGTCTATCGCGAAAATAACTGCGCAAATGCCTATTACCAAAAAGCTGAGGACTTTACTTAGCTGACCGAGCTTTCTTTGGAGAGGCGTCTGACCGTCCTTTGCCTGCGAGAGCGCATCGGCAATCTTGCCCATTTCGGTGCGCATACCAGTGCCGGTTATGACCACCTTGCCCCTGCCGTAAACGACGGTGCTGCCCATATATACCATATTTTTGCGGTCGCCGAGCGGCACTTTGCCGTCTGCCTTAATAGCCTCCGCCGTTTTAACTACGGGGAGCGACTCGCCCGTGAGCGCAGCCTCCTCCACTTTGAGGCTCGCACACTCTATAATTCTGCCGTCCGCGGGAACGCTGTCGCCCGCCTCTAACAGCACAATGTCGCCGGGGACAAGCTCTTCGCTTTTGACTACCGTCACCTTGCCGTCACGCAGCACCTTGCTTGTCGCCGCAGTAATTTCCTTAAGAGCGGCAATCGCCTTTTCGGCTTTGTTCTCTTGCACAACGCCAAGGATGGCATTGATAACGACGACCGCCATAATGATTATGACATCGACAAAAGATTCGCCTGCGTACCAAGACGTCACGCCCGAAATTATCGCCGCAACTATAAGAATTATAATCATCGGGTTGATTAGTTCTTCTATAAATCTTACGATTATGGGCTTCTTTTTGGGCTCGGCTAATTTGTTTTTTCCGTGCGCCTCGGTTCGCCTTGCCGCCTCTACTGCCGAAAGCCCGTTTTCGGACGAATCGACCTCAGCTATAACTTCGCGGATAGATTGTGTGTATTCCATACTTTCCTCCATACAAAAAACTCATATGTGGTGGCATATGAGTCTCATTCTTTCCCTCATTTATACCTGCATTATATTCCGTTAAAATATATGCTTCCAGGTATTTTTTTATACATTTATATGGAGCCGCTTAAAGCAAAAGATACGAGATGACGCTAATATAAATTTTAAACCTACTGCACGGCTTAATGCTATTATTTAATCTATTGTGGGGACATGCCACTACTCGTGCGTCGTGGATAAGATAAATGTACGTTAGCTTCATCTATATAATCATATTTAATATCCAAAGAGCTTGCATAATTTCCACTATAAACGCCTTTATTCTCAAGATAAACTATCTCAATTACCGCAAGACAAAACTGCGTTTTTTGCTCTTTGTCCTCATAAGCTTCAATCGGCAGTATGACGCTCGACGGCACGGTCAAAGTTTCCTTATGGTTAAATCGCGTCCTAAGCCAAGAATATTTAACATTATATTTGCCCGAATTGTATTCGTCTAATCCGATAAATTTAACGAAATATAGCCCGTCAATATCTGCATAGTCTTTAACTTGAAAATTCGTACCAACGCACACAGCATTAAAATCTTTTACATTAGCAAAGTAAACCCCGACGCCTACCGGTTTAATGTCTTGATAACCTAATATCACATTGTCTAATTTTTTCTCACTTCCATAATAAAAGTCCAAAGTAATATTGTCGATTGAAAAATCCGTTTTCTTACTTTTTACTCCAATATCTATTCGATGAGGAACCTCGTCTGTCGTACCAAAGCCATAATTAAGCCTACTTCCATTCCCACAGCCGGAAATAACGGCTATAACAGCCAAGACTAATGCGACAATAACAATCTTTTTTTGTTTCATGTCTAACCTCCTTGAAGTCAAATCTGTATTATCTGTATTAATTATAGCGCAAATAATTACATTTGTCAACTACTTTTTTATAAATTTTCTAAGCTCACCCACAGCAAAGAAGGAATATTGGAAATCCTTACAGCCCCTCAGTCACTAAGCTTCGCTCGGCTGAGCGCAGCCACCCTCCCCCTCAAGGTGGAGGGCTCACTTTAAGGTTATTTGTACGCTTCATAAAACGCATTTTGGAACTTTTTTGCGCTCAAAAGTGCTTTACATAATTA
Source organism: Clostridiales bacterium (assembly GCA_022508465.1). GTDB lineage: Bacteria > Bacillota > Clostridia > Christensenellales > Pumilibacteraceae > CAG-552. Next base: position 6,351 of record JAFLVB010000009.1, on the reverse strand, counting down.
ATGTTAATTTAAAAACTTATCATTTAAAATTTGACAAAATATTTTTTATAATGTATAATATCATAAGTTAGTATAAGACTTGGAGGTTATAAATGTCTAAACAACAACTTATGACGGGCAACGAAGCTATTGCACGCGGCGTTTATGAAGCCGGCGTTCGCTTTGCTGCCGCTTATCCGGGCACACCCAGCACCGAAATTTTGGAAAACATCGCTACCTACAAAGAGATTTCAGCTCAGTGGTCGCCCAACGAAAAGGTTGCCTTGGAAGTTGCATTTGGCGCATCCATTGGCGGAGCGCGCAGCTTTGCAAGTATGAAGCACGTTGGTCTCAACGTAGCTGCCGACCCGTTTTTTACAATCGCATACACCGGTGGCAATGCCGGTCTTGTAGTGGTTACTGCCGATGAGCCGGGACAACATTCGTCCCAGAACGAGCAGGACAACCGTAACTATGCGCGTCACGCAAAAGTTCCTATGTTCGAGCCCGCAGACTCAAGCGAGTGCAAGGCGATGACCAAATTCGCCTTTGAGATGAGCGAAAAGCACGAAACTCCCGTACTTATCAGGGTAACAACTCGTGTCTGCCACTCTAAGAGCCTCGTTGAACTTGAGCCGAGACAAGAAAAAGAAATTGTTCCTTATGTAAAGAACGCTTCCAAGTATGTTTGCGTACCTGCTAATGCAAGAGTTCGTAGAGCTGAAGTTGAAAAGCGTCTTGACGCACTTAAAGCCTACTCCAACAATTGCGAGTGGAACACTATCGAGGACAACGGCAAGGATGTCGGCGTTATCGCAAGCGGTATGGCTATCAACTACGCTAAGGAAGTCTTTGGTAGTGACGCCAATTACCTTAAAATAGGATTCAGCTATCCCCTTCCCATGACCCTTATGGAAAACTTCCTTAAAGGTCTTAAGAAAGTTTATATTATAGAAGAAAACGACGAGTACATAGAAGATGCTGTTAAGATGCTCGGATTTAAGCACATTTGTTATGGCAAGTACGCTCCGGACGGAAGCAGATTCTTGCCTGCTTTTGGCGAACTTACTTCCGACGTTATCCGCAAGGCTGTTACAGGCAAGGACGTTGTTGTCCCCTCCTATGACCGCTCTAAGGTTGTCGGTCGTCCTCCCGCACTTTGTGCAGGCTGCCCGCACAGAGGTTTCTTCTATGAGCTTGGCAAGCGCAAGGACGTTATCGTGTCCGGTGACATCGGCTGCTACACCCTCGGCTTTGCTTCTCCGTACAACGCTATGGACTGCAACTGCTGCATGGGCGCATCGATAAGCGGCGCTAACGGCATTCAAAAGGTTCTCGATATGGTCGAAGGTAACAAAAAGCGTGTTGTTGGCGTGCTTGGCGACTCCACCTTCTTCCACAGCGGTATGACCTCGCTCCTTGACATTGTTTACAACAAGGGAACTGCCATAAGCGTTATTCTCGACAACCGCATCACCGGTATGACAGGACATCAGCAAAACCCCGGTACAGGCTTCACCGCTCAGGGCGAGCCCACCGAAATCGTTGATATCGAAGGCATCGTTAAAGCGCTCGGCATCAAGAATATTCGCGTTATCGACCCCAACGACCTTAAACTCGTACGCGAGACATTCGATTGGGCAATTTCTCTTAACGAGCCCAGCGTTATCATCACCCGCTACCCCTGCGTTCTCAAAAAGATGAGTATGCACGACAAGAACGAATGGCCTAACGTTTACCAAAACAGATGCAAGGTTGACAGCGACAAGTGCATTGGCTGCAAGGCTTGTTTGCGTAGTGGCTGCCCCGCTATCTCGCTCAAAGACAAAAAGGCTGTTATCGACGACACTATGTGCGTAGGCTGCACGGTCTGCAAGCAGATCTGCCCCAAAGCGGCAATAAATTAAGGAGGACTTAAGCTATGACTAAAAATATTCTTTTAGTAGGCGTCGGCGGTCAAGGTACTATTCTTGCCAGCAAGATTCTCACCCTCGGCCTCCAAAAAGCCAATTACGACGTTAAAATGAGCGAAATTCACGGTATGAGCCAACGCGGCGGATCGGTTACTTCGCATATCAGATATTCGGAAGACAAGGTTTACTCCCCTGTTATCGAGCTTGGTCAAGCCGACGTCATTGTCGCATTCGAGAAAATGGAGGCGCTCCGTTACCTCGACTATCTCAAAAAGGGCGGCAAGATCTTTGTCAATGACTATGAGATCCCCGGTATACCCATCACTTCGGGTCAGGTTGAGTACCCCACCGGCATTATAGAAGAGCTTAAACGCTTTGCTGATACTACCGTTATCGACGCTAACAAAGAGGCAGAAAAGATCGGTAGCCCCAAGGTTATGAACATGATTTTGCTCGGCACTATCATCGGCTCGATGAACCTTACACATATCGATTGGGACACCATCCTTACCGAAAACGTAAAACCGCAATTTATTGAGCTCAACAAGGCTGCAATCAAGCGCGGTATCGAACTTAGCAAATAATTGTTACTATAAAAAAGTCTCCCCTTGTGGGAGACTTTTTTGTATACCAAACAAAAACGCTACAAATAAAAAATCCCTTGATAAACAAGGGATTTTTTTATTGATGTTTAATTAAGTTTTAAAGTATTTGTAATATCAAGAGCCTAACATTGGCTTGACTATAAAGAAGTAGATGATTATTCCGACCATGAGGATAATTCCGATTGTCCATCTGATCTTCTTCATTTTCTTTTCGTCCATCGGCTTGTAGCGTTTTTCACCAGTTTTGAGATAGTGTCCGCAATTGACGCAAGTGTCGATAGACGAAGGCATTTCCTCACCGCAGTGTGGACATTTGATAGTGAGAGCCTCGCCTTCTACAGGCTTGTAAGGCTGAATAAGCAAATCGGGATCGTTTACCGCAGTTTTAAACTCCGCCTTTTCGCTGTAAGTCGGCTTTTTCTTGGCAGTTTTAGATTCAGTTTCTGTTTGAGGTGCCTCATTTTCGGTGTTTGGAGTCTCGTTCCCAGTCTGCTGTTCGTTCTTTTCTTCGTCCGCCATATTATAACTCCTTGAGAAGCTGAGGAACTTCGTCCGCTATCTTTTTAAGCGCACCCTTCTCGAACGGAGATACAAGTCCCGCACGCTTGCAAAGTTGGCTGAACAGAATTTGTCCGCCCGCTCTGCAAAATTCAAGGTAGCGTCTAAGTGCATCATTATAATCCTTACGCGACTCTACTAAAAATCCGAGCGCTACGGTCTGCGCCAAGCAGTAGTCTATATAGTAGAATGGAGTCTCGAAAATGTGCATCTGGTACTGCCAGCGAGTGCCTTCCTCGAGATACGGAATGCCGTCATAGCTGAGATACGGTCTGTACTTGCGTTCGAGCTCTAAGTAAGCCTCGTTGCGCTGCGCGGGAGTCATATCGGGATTACTATAAACTATATGCTGGAACTCGTCTACTATCGTGCCGTACGGAATAAAGCTGAGCGAGAACATCAAATGCTTGTATCTATACTTGTCTGCATCCTTACCAAAGAATCTGTCCATATACGGCCAAGACAAAAATTCCATACTCATAGAGTGGCACTCGGCTGTTTCGCTGCCGCCTATGCCAAGCTCTCTGTCACCGGTATTGAGTGCCATGTCCATAGCAATCGCATGTCCGAATTCGTGAGTTATTACGTCGATATCGTCGGACGAGCCATTAAAGTTTGCAAGAATAAACACTTGCTTATAATCTTCAAAAGTCGTGCAATATCCGCCGCCCCACTTACCCTTACGCGCGTCTACATCAAACGCCTCGGCGTCAAGCATAGACTTCATAAACTTGCCGATTTCGGGCGACATTTCATTATACATAATTTGTGCCTGACGGAAAATCTCGTCCTTGTCGATAACCGGTTTGGGCTCGCCGTCGGTGAAGCATACCCCGTCGTCGTAGAACATATAGTCCTTGATACCAAGCTTAGCGGCAAGCTGCTTTTTCATATCGGTGATGGCAGGCACAAGGTCGGTTAATACGCTCTTACGGAAATTTTCCACCATGTCGCGGTTGTAGTCCATACGCTCCATATTAAGGTAGCCGAGCTCGACAAAGTTGTCGTAGCCGAGCTTTTTCGCCATATTATGTCTGACATGAACAAGCCTATCGAAAATATCGTCAAGCTGAGCGGCGTGCTTCTTTAGCCCCTTGCCCATTGCTTCGCAAGCTGCCTTGCGAACGTTGCGATCGCCCTCGTTCAAGTAGCCACGGAGTACCGAGAGAGGCATTTCCTCACCGTTAAACTCAAAGTTCATTTCTGCCATAAGTTTGCTGTACTCGCCTACGATTTCAGCCTCTTTTTGTCTATCCTCTATAATGCGCGGGTCCGATGATGCAGCAAGGATTTTATACTTCTCAAAAACTAATGGGTTAAGCACCTTTTTGAGCTCATCAATAAACGGACTATTTAGCATTGCCTTGCCAAAGTCGTTCATAAGCTCGGTAAGGAGCGGCGCAATAGAATCGTTGTATTCGCGCTCTTTTAAGTAAAACTCGTCAAAGGTATTGAGTGTATATCTTGTATACGCAAGCGAGCCCATTGTAGAAAATTCGGAAACTGCATTAAGCACGTTATCGTGAGCTTTAAGCACCTCGTCCACGTTTTTAGCGTTTTTAACAGCCTCGGTGTTCTCTTTTATAACAGCCTCGGCTTTATTTATGTCAAATCTTTTATACGGTAAATCTTTAACTTTCATATTAACCTCCATTTATAAGTATATCATAATTAGTCGTGTTAGTCAAGAAAATTTTGTAAAAATGATTGTTTACCATCCATACGAAAGGCCTCCCTAGTTGGCGAGCGGCCTATTATAAGGTTTGTAAAACAAAAAACCGAGGATCTCTCCTCGGTTTTTATTAGTCATTATATTGATTACGACACGGTTGGGACTGCTTGATAAGCGCTACAAGGACGAATATCCAGCCTACAAAAGGAATCAGCCACATTAATATATACCAACCGCTTTTCCCTGTATCATGCAATCTGCGCACTGTCAACGCTAATCCGGGAATAAGATTAGCAAGCTCCCACATATAAACTATGACGGCTACGACTATGGCAAAAGGCGCAATTGTCGGTATGTCTCCACCCGAAAAATAATGTTCTACTAAGTCACTATACCAAGTAGTAAAGCCTGAAAATCTTTGGATAAGAGATATAGCAATGCCTATTATAAAATCCCATAGAACTACAAACCAATATTCCGATACACCCGACCTACCGGTAAATTTAAAATAATTCTTCCAATAAAGCCTATATGCCTCAACAAAGCCAACTTTTTCGGGAATTGCATTATTGCCTTCAACTTTAAAGCCGCAATTAAGGCAATATGGAAGACTCGGGTCAACAGGCTTGCCGCAGTTAGAACAATAAACAATATTGTTATTTGCTTCGTTTGGCTGCTCGGCAACATTGCTACCGCATTTAGAGCAAAACTTTGCGTCATTAGGCAGTTCCGTGCCGCAAACACTACACTTCATTACTTTTACCTCCTATATTAGTTGTTAGCGTGTGCATTGATAAATCGCGCATATTATAACACGGTTATCTGCAATTGTCAATAGTATTTAGAAAATTTATAAAGTTATTATTAAAGTTCACCCCCACCACCGCACGTTCGTCGCGTTGCTCCTCTCTTTGCGGAGCCTCCCCCTGCCCCTAACGGGCGAACTGTAATTTTCTACAATAGCTTTACGTTAGGGGGAGGCCTTTCTTTATTGTTCATTCGTAAAGTAATTACTATCGTTACTAATCGGTCGGAGTACTTCACCCGTTGCTTATGCGAATATCTTTATGGAGAGCCTACCATTTGGAATTAGCCTATTCAGTAGATTATGCTTGTCAAGGTGGAGGCGTCTGCGAGCGTAGCATAGCAGGTGGTGGAGGGTCAAAAAAATTAAATCATATTTAAATGCGCACTATGCCTACATACTATGGCTTTTAGATGCAAATAACTATTAACTTTATTTAAATTCACCCTCACCACCGCGACGCTCGTCATTCTTCCTCGCTCTGCGGAGCCTCCCCCTCGAGGTGGAGGCCTATTATAAGGTTATTCTACGCCGCACAGAGGAGCTTCATAAGGTTAAAAGTTTTTTGCTTACTTTTTTCCAAAAAAGTAAATAAAAAAATTAAGCAACGGCTTAACATCCGTTGCTTATTACTTGTAGACTTGGCTTAATAAACAGTTTAGCTACGTAGGTCTTCTCTGACCTAAGGCATTGTTTTCCACTGCTATGTGCTCGCAGGTTCTTATGTCTTATTTAGTTTCGACAGACTCCATTGCCTGTCTAACTCTTAAAGGAGGTGATCCAGCCGCACCTTCCGATACGGCTACCTTGTTACGACTT
>JAFLVB010000088.1 GCA_022508465.1 Clostridiales bacterium | reverse complement strand
TTTTAGTCCACTACAAGGAAATTATCGCTTACGCATAAGTGTGAGCAAAAGAGGAAGCAACTACGGAGCAAAATAAGGAAAAACGGAAGCAGGCTAAGAAAATGCAGTTTCGACTGCATTTTCACCTGTTAAGAACAGCAATGTGGGATACCCACCATTGATTAAAAGGAGGACAAATTTATAGCAACACAACCTGTTATATTCGATATTGCCTATACACCCTATCGTTTGAAAAGCAACGCCACATCGGAAGAGATTGCAGAGCATAAAAGACTGCGGGCTTTTTATGATATGTCGGGCGATGACAATATCTATAAGTACATGACAACCGAAGGCAAAATGTACGGCGAGGAAGCAAAGAAATACACTATGCTTGAATACCTACAAAAGAGTACGGGAGTTTTCAATCAGAACGGTATGTTATCGAAAGCCGAAGTCAAGGAAACGAAACGCCGCGCACAGACGGGCGAGAAAAATCTTTGGCACGGCTTTATTTCATTTAATAAAGAGAACTCTGATAAGATTGACGATCCCGAAAAATGTATCGCTCTTGTCAAAAAGATGTTCGGGCAATTCTTCAAGGACGCAGGCTTTAATCCCGATAATATGGATTTAATGTGTGCCCTGCACTTAGACAGACCTGAGCACTTACATATCCACTACGTCTTTTGGGAGAAAGAGCCGAAAGTAAAGAACCAACGAGCTGCCGGATATATCTATCGTAAGAAAGGAAAAATACCGCTTGAAGTCATAGATAAAATGACCGAGCGGTTGAACGATTACACCCTTGATGACGACCTTGCGGAAAAGCGGCAAAAAGCAATGAGAGCGCTCCGAGATGTAGTGATTAAAAAAGGCGGTTACGGCTATGCTGTTACAAGGGACGAGTTAAGAGAAAAATTACGCTCTCTTGCGGATAAGCTGCCGAAGGATAAGCCGTTGTGGTATGCAAGTAAAGAAATGGCACCATACCGAGGCGAGATAGATGATATCGTGGAATCTCTGACAGTTTTAAGCCCCAAGTTTTTCTATGCGGACAGAGCATTCAGACAAGAGCTGAAAGACAAACAGCAAAAGCTCGGCGCTATTATGGGTAACTACTATAAAGAGCGCAGAGAAAAAGAGCTGCATAACGTTCAGAATATGGAAGGCTTTACGGAGATAGGTGACGGTCTGAAAAACTTGCATACAATAGAAGCTCTTGAGTGGGACTATAGGCGTAGACTCGGCAATATTGTTCTGTACAGGATTAGAGATATACAAAGCGCAACCTACAAGCGTAATCCACGCCAAAAGTACAAGACCAACGACAAAAACCTTAAACGCCGACTGGCTATCTCACGCAGGAAAGTCAACGGCATAATGGACAGTCTGTTTGCTTCGGTAGCGGAGTTATTCTCGCCCGAAACGGAGAACTACCATAACCGCCTACGGGAAATAGAACAAGAGATGCAAGAGGAAAACGAAAAGGCAAACAAGCCTCAACCTTCCTCTTCCCGTCGCTGGGATTGGGGCAAATAATTATTGGAGGAATTATGATTAAATCGAGAGATAGACCTACTACTATATAATCCACAGTGGAAACGCCGACTTGCGGTAAAACGTGCCGAGCTTATCTTAATTTAGGGGAATACGCTTGAC
>JAFLVB010000087.1 GCA_022508465.1 Clostridiales bacterium | reverse complement strand
GTTGCGACAACTAAACGCTCAATTAAGCGAAAAATGCTGCACTCGCAACCAAGTGAGCGTAGCGAACGCCGCCCCTGTCAACCGCGTGCTTGAACCTATATTTATTGCCAACCTAAAAATTCGTTATTAGCTTTATTAAATAAATTGACATTTGACGAAAATAATTGTATAATTAATCTGTCGAAATTTTGGCGAAAAACGGGAGGAGTAATGCTGTTTTTTAAACCCGAATATATACAATTAGATAAAGCGAATGGCGACGCTTTATTTGTACGCAAAGAGGTAAAGCCCAAAAAAAGGACAATGGTTGTCGTCGACGATAATCATTATGCAATATTTATAAAGGAAGGTGTTTATCATAACGCTTTGTCTACCGGCAAATATTCCGTCCTAAATAAAGGCGAAAAGAATGTATCGAAAGTGGAATTTATCTTCCTTTCCAAGACAAATGCGATAGAAGTAAAATGGGGGACGCCAAGCAGGCTTGATATGACTTGGCAGGACGAGCATATCAAGGTGGGCGTAAGCGGTACTTTCGAGGTGCAGATAAGCGATCCGCGCAAAGTGTACTTTGAATTTATACAGCCCGATAAGGACTTTAGCATAGAGAAGATGCAGGACAAATTACGCAGCCGCATGAGTAGCGAAATTCAGCCAATATTAGCCAAAGCATTGCAAGAAAGCAATATTGCTTACGATCAAATGGCGCAAAGCTGCACAGAACTATCCGACATAATCAAGCCGACTGTCTTAGATATGTTAAATAAAGACTATGGACTTAAACTCTGCTCGTTTATGCTCGATGCGATACTTGTGGATGGATAGAGGATGGGTAATATGAAAAAGATAATACTACTAATACTTGTGTTGGTGTTTGCGATAGGAACTTTTTCGGCTTGCTCGGACGGTGAGTATAAGGTGCAGTACTATGTTGGCAGCAAGCTCGTCTACACCGAAAAAACTGTTAATGGCAAAGTCTCATACAAATATCCCAAGCCTGAAAAGGGAATTTTCAAAGGCTGGTATTTGGACCCCGAATACACAAAACCGTTTAACGGTAAGGTGACTAAAAACATGAAGCTTTATGGCTATATATATGTAGCCGCGGTACCAAATCCCATATAAAATAAAGCAGCGGCGAGAAATCGTCGCTTTAATTTTGCATATAGCTACAAAATTTTTATTTTTACGATATAACTCGATATTTATACTTGACTTAAATATTTTAGAGTGATAGAATTGAGCGGTTGCTTAAAGCAACGATAGAGGGTTAATTATATGATACAGCATTACTTGAATGCAACATTGTTGTGCCTCGCAATCGCTATGATTGCCGGCCTCGTGTTGTCAAGAATTGTCAAACTTATTAAACTGCCCGCAGTTACTGGATATCTGATCGCCGGTATACTTATCGGACCGTACTGCTTGGGTGCGCTCGGCAAACTTGCCGGAATAGACGGGCTCGGATTTATTTCCCATGAGGCTGTAACTTCGTTTAGCATAATAAGCGAAGTTGCGCTTGGCTTTATCGCTTTCTCCATAGGTACGGAGTTCCGTCTTGAAGAGATAAAGCATATAGGCAAAAAGGCTACGGTGATTGCCATTGTTCAGGCTATTACTGCTACCATTTTCGTCGATGCTGTGCTTATCGCGATGCACTTTATCATGCCGGATAAATTGCCCATTACAA
>JAFLVB010000086.1 GCA_022508465.1 Clostridiales bacterium | reverse complement strand
TTCGCTGAATTGAAATTTAATAGTCTAATTTATCTCTGTTTCCTCGGTTTTGGGATGATTGTTTTTCTTTAATTTCGTAAAGTACACAATCGTCAAAACCGCAGTAACCGCCATTGCAATGAAGTCGGCTATCGGTGCGGACAATAAAATTCCGTCAATCCCCATCAAAATCGGCATAACGCAAATTAACGGCACAAAGCAAACTATATCTCGTATAAGAGAAGTCAGAACAGCAAACACAGGCTTTCCGACGGCTTGAAAAAATATTGACGACATTTTAATTGTGCAGGTAAATGTAACGAGCGAAAGGAATATGCGGAAAGTCTTTTGTGCAAAATCCCAATAATCGTCGGGATTAGGGATATTTGTGGGTTTGCCAAACATTCCGACTACAGCGTTCGGTGCAAGCTCGAACAGTAAAGTTGAAACAACGCCGACTACGACAGTACAAAGCAAAATGGACTTATACAGTTTTTTTACGCGGTCAACGTTATTTGCCCCTACATTGTAGCCTATAATGGGTTGACAACCGAGAACTACACCGACAACGATATTGATTACCACCGTAAAGACCTTGCTTTCTATCCCGATAACAGCGATAGGAATATCCGCCCCGAAACGCGACATTGAGCCGTATTTAGCAAGCATGATATTGCACACAAGCGAAATAACGACTATCGTCATTTGTGTAATAAACGATGATAAACCGAGTTTAACGGCCTCTCCGAATACCTTGAATTTGGGAATAAAGCTTTTAAGTTTTAGGCGGAAAGTTTTTGTGCGGAACAACAAGTAACAAATGCTAATTACAAAAGAAACAACTTGCCCTATGACAGTTGCCCACGCCGCGCCAGCCATACCCCAATGGCAAGCAAAAATAAACACAGGGTCAAGAATAATATTTATAATCGCCCCTGCAAGCATTGAGAACATAGACCAATTAGGGCTGCCGTCCGCACGAACAACGGCATTTATCATGTTCATTAGCATATACACGGGGAAAAAGCCGAGTATGATATTGAAATATTCCACTGCATATCCGATACTGTTTTCAGACGCACCGAATAAAGTCAAAAGCGGAGTTTTGAGCGGATAGAAAACAGCAAGCAGAAGAATACTGACCGCTAATGTAACGACCATACCAGTGCCTACGCACTTATGCGTATTTTCGGCATCGCCGCGCCCTTGATGAATGTTCATGTATGCCGCCGAGCCGTCGCCTATCCACCACGCAAACGCTTGTGCTATAATGAAGATCGGGAACACAACGCCCGTAGCGGCATTCCCAAGCGTAGAAAGCTCGCTGTTCCCGACAAATATTTGGTCAACGATATTGTATAACGCGCTTACGAGTAACGATAATATGCACGGAATACAAAATTTCAACATTAGTTTGGGTATCTTTTCTGTACCTAAAAAGTTTGCTTGCTCTTGCTGTTCCATAAAAGCCTCCAAAAAATTTTGTCGTCTTTGTCGGAGTAAAGAGCGCGTGAAACCTACGAAGGACAGAAAAAAAGCGCATAGAATTGTCGAAATTCTACGCGCTTTTCGCTGTTCAACGCTATATATTTTATCAGATTTGAGTAGCTATGTCAAGTAAAAATAATGTTGGCAAAGCCTTTCACTGATTGAAAATGGGTAATCAAGCACACGAACAGGAGGCAGGAGCGATAAGATTATAGTTATCCTCTTCTCTTGCTTCCCTTGCCGCCTGTAAATAGCGAGGAATCCAGCAAGGACGTTTTAATTATTTCTTTTTCTCGCTCTTTGTATGTAGCCGCTTCCTCGACGAGTGAACACAAAAAATCGCGCGCATCGGTGAGTGCCTTGCCGAACAGGTAACAGCTCAAAGAGCCGGGCACGGTGTTGAGCTCGTTGAAATACGCCTT
>JAFLVB010000085.1 GCA_022508465.1 Clostridiales bacterium | reverse complement strand
AGTACCCTCTGCGCCGTTAAGGTTAAACGTTACAGTATAAGTTACAACTACGGGAGTCAGGTCTTCTACCTCTGTCCACTTAGCATAGAGAGTGGTATCTGCGGTTACGGCAGTAGTAAAGCTCCATTCGTTTGTGCAAGCTGCCTCGGTAAACCACCCGCCAAACTCGTGCTCATCGTCCCAGGTCGGTACGGGCGGCTGTGTAGCCGTTTCGCCCTCGACAATCTTTTGTGCTTGGGGCGCTGTACCCGGCGCGCCGTTAAGGTTAAATGTTACCGTATAAGTTACGGGAGTGGGAGTTATCTGACCGGGGTCCTCCTCTGTCCACTTAGCATAGAGAGTGATGTCCTTAGTTACAGCAGTAGTAAAGCTCCAAGCATTATTGCCTGCTGCATCGGTACACCAGCCACCGAATGTGTGCTTGTCGTCCCAACTTGGATCTGTCGGCGCAGTTGCCGTCTTGCCTTGCTCAATCGTCTGTGCCGCCGGTGCGTTGCCGGGTGCGCCGTTAAGATTAAACGTAACGGTGTACTTTGTCGGCTCGGGCTCATCACCTACGCATGCAACGAGCACGCAGCTTAAAGCGAGCAACATCGCCAACAAAGCTACAAATAGTTTACTTTTCTTCATTCTATTACCTCCTAATGTATAATATGTATACTCCACGAATTTAGTATCGCAGAAACTTGAACAATGTGATATAGTATGTCAAAAAAATGTTATCTGGATTATACATTATGACACATATATTTGTCAAGCGTTTAAATTCATCTTTCCGATGTTTAACATAATTTTATACATTATTATCACATATATTGGAGTAGAGGCCATCCCTTCCGCTCAGCCAACCGAAGCAGCCGTCACGGAGCTTTAGCGGAATATCGAAAAAGCAAGTCTTTGCGGAAAATCACCCTCACCTATTCGAGCGCAATAAAAAAGCCACTCACCTGTAAAGATGAGTGGCTTTTTACAAACCTAATTGTAATTACAAATTAAAGATACGGCCAATATGAGAGTTCGATATCCTCATAGCCTTCACGCTCTATTGTAAGCGTTAAAAAGTCAAGGTTATCTTGCAATATAATCTTAACATCAACTCCGTCGATTTCTGCTGTTATAGTAGTTTCCCCCCAGCTAAAATCTATGCTTTTAATATTGATAACATGACCTTCCCATAAAATCTTGCTAGAAGAAACAACATTACCATCTTCATCGCAATCAAAACCGATAATTGTAAATGTTACTTCTTCGCCATCAATCTCGCCGGCAAACTCATAGTTTGTCATGTAAGCGGGGAACTCATTAAAGTTGAGATTTTCACCCACATAATCTTCCTGCACAAGGCCGGTCTTTTTGGTCCACTTAGCATAGAAGACCTCTACACCTGTAAGTGTTGCACTAAAGTCCCAAGCGGTTTCGCCCTGCTCATCCAAGAACCAACCTGCAAAGTCATAACCATATCTTGTGGGCTCAGTTATAGATGCGACTTCTTGCTCGGTCAAAGTCTCTCCCGCATATTTTTCAGCTATATATTTGGTAGCATCAATGGGGAATGTACCTCCGTTTGCATTAAATTCTACAGCAAATTCAACAGCCTCCCAATCTGCCCAAAGCTTAAGTCCTTCGCTTACTGTGCCGTCCCATGCTTCTGTGCAATCAGCATCAGTATACCAACCTACAAAGTCATAACCTGTCCTCTCGAAATACGGGAAATCTTCATCCGGGTCAAACTCGTCAACATTTTCCACAGTATATGTAGCGGTATCTGTTTCGTCCTCGAACAAACCGCCGTTAGCGTGGAGAGTAATAGTAATTGCTACCGGATTCTCAACCACGTTTTGCTCCCAACCTGCGTAAAGGGTGGTTGCCGCTGTCAATGCGGTGTTAAAATCAAACCTACCGTCTTCTGCAGCTGCGTCTGCCTTTGCCTTGTCTTGATACC
>JAFLVB010000084.1 GCA_022508465.1 Clostridiales bacterium | reverse complement strand
TGTTTACTATCTTTGTCTTGCCTGAATATCAGGGCAACGGGATCGGCAGGAAGATAATACAAACGCTCGAACAGGACGAATACTTTTTGAGAGCGAAACGCATCGAAATTCCTGCGTCCATTACTGCAACACCATTCTATCGCAAAATGGGATACGATTATAAAAACGGGATTTCCTTGCCTGACTCCGAAGGGTTAGTTCGGTTGGAAAAATTCCGATAAATTTTATTTTTGTACCGTTCAATGCTAAAATACATAACTGCCACCGGGTAGAATAATGCTTGAGCATTCATTATGCATCGTTAGGTCTTAGAAGATGCATACTGGGTGCTTATTTTTTGGAGACTATTATGAAACTAAAATTTATAAAAGGCTATTTTTCAAAGGGTGAAATTGCGCTGTGGGTTATTTCGGTATCGCTGATTATAATATCGTTTGTTATCTTTGATAAGAGCAATTATATTACCCTAACTGCTTCGCTGATAGGCGCAACATCACTCATATTCAATGCAAAAGGCAATCCAATCGGGCAGGTATTAATAATTATATTCGGCGTCCTATACGGAATTGTATCATATACTTTTGCTTACTATGGGGAAATGTTAACTTATCTCGGAATGACTCTCCCTATGGCAATCATTGCGCTTATAGCCTGGCTAAAAAATCCGTATAATGGCAACAGAGCAGAAGTAAAAGTAAGCAGGTTGAAAGGCGCGGAAATTATTCCTATGTCCATTTTGACCGTAGCCGTAACCATCGTATTCTATTTTGTACTGAAATATTTTAATACAGCTAACCTTTTGCCGAGTACGCTTTCGGTTACGACAAGTTTTATAGCCGTTTATCTTACATTCAGACGAAGTCCATATTTTGCGATTGCCTATGCCGCAAACGATATTGTGCTCATAGTTTTATGGATAATGGCGACGATAATAGATATCTCGTATCTGTCTGTAACAATTTGCTTTATTGTATTTTTAGTAAACGATATTTATGGATTTATCAATTGGCGCAGAATGCAAAAGCGTCAAAATAGTAATCAGGAGGAAAACGAAAATGTTTAGAGGAATGAGGAGAAGAAGGCAGCAACTCCCACAAGCGGAATGCGTAGAAATATTAAGCAGGAACACTTCCGGAGTTCTTGCGGTATTAGGCGACGGCGGTTATCCGTATGCCGTGCCGCTCAGCTATGTTTATGATGGCAATGTGCTTTATTTTCATTGCGCGAAAAGCGGGCATAAAATGGACGCTATCAAGTCTTGCGATAAGGTATCTTTTTGCGTGGTGGATCAAGACAATGTTGTGCCGCAGGAATATACAACTTATTTTAGGAGTGTAATTCTTTTTGGGCGGGCGAGTATATTAGATAACAATGAAGAAATGCAATACGCAATAGAAAAGTTAGCAATAAAATACTATCCGACGGATAGCAAGGAAAATCGCGATATAGCCGTCAAAAAAGAATTTGCGGCTATGTGTATAGTAAAAATAGACATCGACCATATGACAGGAAAAGAGTCCATTGAACTTGTCAAAAGCAAAAATATGTAACGATAAATTTCAGTTTAGTAAAAAAGCATCAGGCAACCGGATAAGGAAGCCGATTATTATCTTCTGTTTTTATGACCCCATTCGCACATTCCATCGAGAATGGGCATAAGCGATTTGCCCCTCTCCGAAAGGCTGTATTCCACTTTAGGCGGTATCTGTGGATATTCTTTGCGGATTATTAGCCCGTCATGCTCAAGCTCTTTTAACGAGCTTGAAAGCGTTTTAAATGAGATTTCGCGGATATAGCGTTGCAATTCGTTAAAGCGCACGACATTGAACTCCATAAGCGTATAGAGTATGGTCATTTTGTATTTACCTTGAATGAGTGAGAGCGTGTACGAAAACCCTGTTTCGCACAGCTTTTCGCTTGCAATGCAACGTTTCTTTTCTTCCATAATGATACTTTCCTTTGGTATAGTACCTTACAAAAATGTGCGTACTTGACAAA
>JAFLVB010000083.1 GCA_022508465.1 Clostridiales bacterium | reverse complement strand
TTTCGGCAATTCCATACTCTCGCCGTACTTTATGCTTTGAGTGCTATAAGCTTTCTCACCACTTATAAGGGTGACTGTATACGAACGCAAAACGGCATTAAAGTTTGCCTTTATCGTAATATCCGAAGTCACCGTTTCGGGAGCGGATCCCCAGCCTGTAAACTCATAGACGTATTTATTGGTTGCTTCTCTTTGCGGATTAGACGGATAAATCACTTTGCTACCGTCGCGCACCCAAGTCTCTGTCATTACGGTGTCGTCATCATAAACAAAGGTTACTTTACGGGCATCGCTCGGAAGCAATTCACCATTTTTTAAGGTAGTATAAATTGTATTGATTGCCTCTCTGCTAAAACCAAGATTTGATGCAGATTGCAAGAATGCAAATGCAAAGTCTTCAAAGGTGGCAGTAGTTGTCAAATTACACAGTGTGGTAAACCATAACGTACCGGTCCTCTCGCGTGTAAAATAATCAGGCATTTGTTCGTAAAGCAGATATTGAATATACGAAATTATAGTACTGTTACGATGCACATAATTTCTGTCGCAATTGGCATTTTCCGCGCCATGGTCATGATTCAGTTTGCAAACCATCTTTTCGTCTATAGTGTAAGCTTGCTCTTTCGTACCACCCTTAAGCGAACGCAGTTTATCAATGCCGGGGGATACAGCATACTCACCTATGTTCCAAAAGTCATCTTCACTCATATCGTGTCCCTCTATAAGCGCACCGAATATATCCGAAAAAGCTTCGCCTAAAGCTCCCGGTTCCCCTACATTTGCAAAACCATCGTAATAAGAATCGCTGACATAATAATGTGTAAGCATATGCTGGTATTCGTGACCAATTACATCGCGTGCTCGTGCAGGCTGATAAACTTCACCGTTGATGTTTCCATCGCCAATAATCATCAAGCCCTGATTAAACTCCCTACTATACATTCCGCCCACATTTTCAAATAAAGAACCATAGTGAACGTAAACATTAATAGGTATTTCTTCCTCTCGCTGTGTATAGTTTCCACTAATATCATCGTTTTGACCGTTTATACCCTTAATGCTGATCCCTACATTCTTTTCATCGGCAAAAAAGTCATAAGCCGCAACTATATTGTTATATGCGCTTACAGCTATAGGTTCAAAAACACCTGTTGAGGATGCATAATAATTAGTGTCCTCTTCGGGATAAAGAGAATTTTTGGCATCCATTACAAAAATATTTTTTGTCAAATCGACAAGGTAATATTTTCCGTTTATATATTCAACATTAATGGTAACTGTGTCACCCAAAGCGTCAACATTCTCAAATGGTACTATCATCTGTAAATTGTTGACGGGGAATGATCTCAGCACTTCGCCTGTCTTAGCCGAAATAAAATATCTGAGTCCACCGTCTGCATCTGTTATTATGTCATAGGCAAGTTCCGGAATATGTTCCGACGCATAAATAATCTTATTTACGGAAAGTATATCAGCTCCGTTATGCAAATCAAAAACAACACTTATTGCCTCATCCTCCGAAACATTTTCGCTAAGCGAAGGAATGGGTAAATATTCTCCAAGCACCGACAGCACTTTGCCATCTTTATCTACCGACACTACCAACTCACTGCCAAAAACGTCATAACCGTTATTGATTTGTATAAACTTATACACTTTACCATAAGCAACATCTAAAGCGCGATTAAGTCGATATTCCTCTTTTACATCTTTTCCGCTTAAAAAATCAAGATTTTCAAGAGCCGAATACGGGTCTGATGTGACAAATATACCCTCTGTTTCCGGTGTTTTTGCCAATGCCACATTCGGCGTTAAGGTGATGCAGAGACCCATTATTGCTACCAAAGTCAAAGCAATCGTAATGCCAAAAAATTTTCTCATAACAGCCTCCATTGTTAAGTATATACCTTAGATATAATAATTTATTTATATAAGTGATTTATAACAAACAAACGGAATATAAATCAAAATATCTACTCTTATATAAAAGCAATTCCGATTATAATTGTTATTCGGTTATCTTCTTTTTATGAGTTAATATTACGGTTAAGCATAATAGCGCCATTATGGACAAGAGCATAAGTCCGGTGCCGCCTACATCGCCTAATACTATCG
>JAFLVB010000082.1 GCA_022508465.1 Clostridiales bacterium | reverse complement strand
GAACCTGCGAGTGCGAAAGTCAAAGTCTCGTGCCTTACCGCTTGGCGACACCCCTACGCGTTTAAAAAAGAATGGGGTGAGTAAAGAGATTCGAACTCTTGGCCTCCAGAGCCACAATCTGGCGCTCTAACCAGCTGAGCTATACCCACCATATTAGACATACTTTCGCTCAAGACTTTGGCGCGCCAGGAGGGATTCGAACCCCCGACCCACGCCTTAGAAGGGCGTTGCTCTATCCAACTGAGCTACTGGCGCAATATTGGAGCGGGTGATGGGAATCGGACCCACGCGGCCAGCTTGGAAGGCTGGAATTCTACCATTGAACTACACCCGCGCAACAATGCTTGCGTCAAACGCAACTGCCAAAGCAGCATAACCGATAATACCATAACGGTAAAAAAATGTCAAGAAATTTTAGGCGTTTATAAAAAAATAATTCTAAAAAATTTATTCGGAAAGTATAACATTGTTTTGGACGAGCATTTGCTTTAGATTTTGCAGTGCCCTCGCCCTATGGCTTATAAGATTTTTTTCCTCTGCCGTCGCCAACCCAAACGATTTTTTTAGATCAAATGAATAAAATACCGGATCATAACCAAAGCCTTTATCGCCTGTCAGCTCATACAATATCTCGCCTTCTGTCCTGCCCTCGGCAACGAACTCGCCTTTGTCGCAGATAAATGCAACCGCACAAACAAAGTGAGCCGACCTATCCTTTGTGCCTTTAAGGGCATCCAAGAGCTTTGCATTGTTCGCCTTCCAATCGCCGTGCGGACCTGCGTATCTTGCCGAATAAATGCCGGGAGCGCCGCCAAGCGCATCAACCGCCAATCCGCTATCGTCGCCAAGAGTCGGCTTGCCTGTCATCTCATATACAGCGCGAGCTTTAAGCAGTGCGTTTTCCTTAAAAGTGCTACCCGTTTCATCTACATCGGAAACAACGCCCGCTTCTTTTAGAGAAACGATTTTTGCGCCCGTAAATATCTCTTTAATTTCTTTTACTTTGCCTTGATTATTTGTAGCAACTAAAATTTCCAACATTATAATTACCTCGCTTGGTATTTTAACATATATAAGCTAAAATCACAAGCGAAACGATTAGTAAAACAAAAACCGAGACATAATATCTCGGTTAGATATTTATTGCAAATATAATGTTTTTAATAAGCCACCTCTATATAGAAATTAGCAATAGCTATTCTCTCAGTCTCAACATCATAAGCTACAAGGATACACTCATATTTCCCATCAGCGTATGGAAAAGAATTATATTCCTGAGTTGATAAATTATATAGCATAAATTTATCAAAATTCAATAAGTATCCCTGAATCATTATAGGTAAAGAATTATGTAAAATCGAATTGAATTTACCAACCCAATTACTATCATCGTTAATACTATTTATAAAAACTTCTTTTTCTTCTTTCGAAAGCATTTTTACGTAGCTAATAGTATAATCAGACGTTTTTTCTGTCCCTACCTCCACTTTGCTAGGAAGATAAATTTGAGTTATTTCCTTTGTTGATAATACTATTTGAGCATCATAATCAAATTGATCCCTAAAAATAAATCCATATGATCCAAAAATCCCAAGGAAAAAGATAGCAATACAAGGTGCTACTATATAAGCTATTTGCTTACCTCTTATTCCCAATATTAGCAATAACATTGAAATAGGAATAAAACACCACATTATCCAAATATATCGCATTAAGCCTGACATCCCAAAAAAACCCACTTCACCTACAATAGCACTTAAGGAAAAAGATAGTGGCACACTTATAATTGTTACTACAAATAAAATAGTAAGCAAAATTTTTTTCATAGTAAGCCTCCCTAATTAATTCCATCACATTATAACACACTACCATATAATTTGCAAGCCCTATAAATAACTTTCACTAAATAATCGTTATAATGCAAACAAAAAAGGTTGCCTATTATAGACAACCTTTTTATTTTTGGCTTTATTTGGCGTATTCGACGCTTCGCATTTCGCGAATAACGTTGACTTTGATTTGTCCCGGATACTCCATTTCGCTTTCGATCTGCTTGGCAATTTCCTTTGCCATAAACACGGTAGCGTTATCATCGACAACTTCGGGCTTGACGATTATGCGAACTTCTCGTCCTGCCTGAATTGCAAATGACTTTTCTACACCGTTATACGAATTAGCGATACTTTCAAGCTTTTCCAATCGTTTTACGTAATTATCCAAAGATTCTCTTCTTGCGCCCGGTCTTGC
>JAFLVB010000081.1 GCA_022508465.1 Clostridiales bacterium | reverse complement strand
CACCCTCCTTAGCCGAGCGAACAACGTGAGCGAACGCCACGAGCGAAGCGAGTACCCGTCTACGACGGAGCCTCCCCCTCAAGGTGGAGAGTCACATAAAGCGCCTTTTGGTAACTTTTGTGCGTACAAAAGTACATTCACTCAAACTCTATTCCACTTGGTTTTGTAAATGCGTAAAAGGCGTTTATTCCTTTTTCGCGCAAGCGATTTGCATCCCCTATTGGGTCGTCCGTAAACGCATAGACTGTTGAGCCGCTGCCCGTCATATTGGGCGTTAGTCCTAAATCAGCCAAGACCTCGGCGTTATGCTTTATGTTATCATTAAGCGAAGCAGCAGCCCTAAATAGCATATTGCCAAGCGGCAATCTCCCTCCGGTTATAAGTGAGCGGATAAGCAAATCGTTATCTACTGCCTCGTCGCCACCCAGCTTATCGTAAAGAGCATAAACTTTGCTTGTAAGTACACCTTCGGCGCATATAAATACAAGCCCCATCTCCCTATTACAGTCTATGGTCGTAACCTCGTCGCCTATGCCTTGTAAGCGTGCATAGCCGCCGCTAAGCATATAAAAAACATCTGCGCCAACCGCACTACACACTTTGCGTGCATTAAGTCCGCGCTTGTCAAAGTCGAATAATCTCGTAAGTGCCGCAATCACCCCAGCGGCGTCTGCAGAAGATCCCCCCATTCCGCCTGCAAGCGGCAAATTTTTGTCCACAACAATGTCAGCGCCAAACGGTCCAAAGCTCTTGCGCAATTCATTTACCGCCTTAATGACCGTGTTGTCCTGAGGCGTAAAGTCGGCGTTAAAAATCAGATTTATCTTGTCGTCCAGCCTGTCACGTACGGTGATAACATCGGCTACCGACACCGACGCGACAACAGTATCGAGCATATGATATCCACCGCTCACACCTGTAATATTAAGCGATAAATTTATTTTGCCGTAAACTTTAACTCTGACCTTACTTAGCATATATACATTTTACCAAATACCGCCCCAAAAAGCAAGTAGCTTTTAGCATAAAAATAGGCGACCATTACAGCCGCCTTATATTTTATCTATTTATCTTTCTAAAACACACTATCCTTTCGCCGCCGCTGAGGGGAAAGCTAAGTTCGGGGTTTTGCTCCATAACCGTTTCTGGCGTAGCACAAAGAACTTTGGATACATCCCACAATGTCTCTTTTTTGCTCGCAATGTGCATGGAAATTGCGCCCTTGGGAGCGACTATCTCTGCGCCTTCGCTAAGCTCTGTGATAACACAAAGCTCGGTTTTTTCGCTCACATTTGCGCAAAATCTAAGATTTGCGCGCACGTCTATCTCGTTGCCGCGACGGATTTTGGTGGTAATGCCGAGCACCTCACCCGAGGCGAATACAATATCTCCCTCTTTGACGTCAAGCGGCTTGCTTGTCGAAAACGGCAATTCTACCGAAACCGAGTTACACGAATTGGATTCGCCGCTAAAGTATATCACGTTGGTCCTTACCAAACCCTCGATTATCACCTTGCCATCCGTCGCATACACATTGGACAATATTACCGAGCTACCAAGCGGGGTAATAATATTATCCACTATTGGCAGTCCCGCTTCAAGAGTAACGTTGCCGTCCGCCTCGTCCTCAAAGTAGACACAGCATTTGTTTACGGCAAAGTCGATCTTTTCGGTAGTCTTGTTGAGCTCGTTGCGCACCGAAAACACGTCCAAAACGGACTGCAATGAGCGCTCTTCCATAACAAAACCGTTTGCGCAAATATCATAATTTACTAAGATTGTGTTTTCCTCGCCCTCGACGATAGTCGCCTTGACGCCCTCTAAATGTGCCGTCGCGCAAACAGTCGCGCCGCTTACACATCCGTCGGCTTCAACCTCAAAACTCAGCGGCGTTGTCAAAAGAACGTGCCCCATACCGCTGTCATTGCTGTAAACAACATCGCTCACAACGTCGCCCTCAATCACGACCATATTGCTCGACGCAATCGTCTTGCCTATGCAAACGCGACTTTCTACGCACTCAATCTTGCTCGCATTTACAGAAGCCTCGGCAGTTACATCCGTCCTGCCGCTCACCTCGCACAGCACCTTTGTGTAATTAATCTTGCTCTCGTGCGAGTAAATGCTGTCGCCGCCGTTAACCAGATATTTGATACGTTTAGAGACCTGACCAAACAGTTCGGTCTCCACCACAGCCGCGAGCTTGATCTCGCTATCAGTCGCCGAAACAATATCGGTGTCCAAAACTTTGGCAATAACGCAGGGATGTCCACCCATTATGGCGTCGTCCGTGATTTTGTCCGTAAATTCGGCGCGATAATCGAGACTGCGTTCTCCTCCTGCCCCGCTGTAAAGCACTCTGAAATCGACTTTTCCCTTTATGCGCGCCTCGCCGGTGAATACCTCGGTAGTGGTCACGTCAGCAACCGCCGATACGCCCAAAATTTTTGTGATTTCTTCGCCATGCGGCGGCACGAGCTTCGCCTCCGCCACCACTTGTCCCGAGCATAACTTTTGTAAGCCGTCGAGGACCGCAA
>JAFLVB010000080.1 GCA_022508465.1 Clostridiales bacterium | reverse complement strand
CTTAGTGATATTTAAAACGTAAATAATTTTTAGGAGTTATATAAAATGGAAAAGAAAGACAAAAAGGATTTAAGCGACAAGGAGAAAGCACTTGAGGCTGCCATCTCGCAAATAGAAAAGGCGTTTGGCAAAGGCTCTATTATGAAGCTGGGGGAAGCTCCGCTTGAGCCAATCGAAGTTATCCCGACAGGCTGCTTGGCGCTTGATATAGCGCTCGGAATAGGTGGTTTGCCGCGTGGTAGAATCATAGAAATATACGGACCGGAGAGCAGCGGTAAAACGACGTTATCGCTCCATGTAATAGCCGAGGCGCAAAAGGCGGGCGGTACGGTGGCATTCATCGACGCCGAGCACGCGTTAGATCCTATGTATGCCAAAAACTTGGGGATAGATTTATCCAAACTTTACATATCTCAGCCCGACAACGGAGAGCAAGCTCTTGAAATCACCGAGGAGCTTGTTCGCAGCGGTGCGCTTGACGTAATCGTAATCGACTCGGTTGCCGCTCTTACTCCAAAGGTGGAAATCGACGGAGAAATGGGCGACGCTCATGTCGGCGCTCAGGCAAGACTTATGTCGCAGGCACTCAGAAAGCTTGCCGGCGTATGCAACAAGACCAAAACTTGCATAATCTTTATCAACCAGCTACGTGAAAAGGTCGGCGTAATGTTCGGAAACCCCGAAGTTACCACCGGTGGTAAGGCGCTTAAGTTCTATGCCAGCGTGCGCTTAGACGTAAGAAAGGGCGAGGCAGTAAAGAGTGGAACGGAAATCATAGGTAATCACACAAAGGTAAAAGTAGTTAAAAACAAAATGGCACCTCCGTTCAGAACAGCAGAATTTGATATTATTTACGGCAAGGGAATCAGTCGTTCGAGCTGCGTATTAGACCTTGCGGTGCAGCTCGGCATAATCGAAAAGAGCGGAGCTTGGTTCACGTACAAAGACGAGCGCTTAGGCGATCGCGGCAGAGACAGCGTAAAGGCATTGCTTGACACAAACCTCGAACTTTGCAACGAGATCGAGCAGAAGATCAGAGAGGTTGCCTCGTCTAAAAACGAATTTGTAGATGATTTTGAAGAAAATGTAGCGGAAAGCGACGAAGAATAAAGAAATTTTCTTTTAATCACTCAACTTTGCTTGACATTTTTTAAACATTATTATATGCTTAGGATAGGTGGAAAATTATTTCTATCTATCCTATGTATTTTATTGTGCATATAAGTATGCGAACTGCTGATGCATTACAGAATATTTGGAACGAACATTCACAATTTAGGAGGTAAAAAATGCTGTTTAATATTATTACGGGATTTTTCTGCGTATTAAACTCGCCCTGGGACGCGCTTTTGCCGATATTATTGGCAATTGTCGGAATAGCAATAGGTGCTGTACTTATGCCTGTCATATACCGTGTTATTAAAAAGAAAAAGTTAAATGACGCAAACGAACAGGCAAACGCAATAATTCAAGAAGCAATAGCCAAAAGCAAGGAATTGCATAAGGCCGAAGTTCTTGCTTCCAAAGAAGAAGCCTTAAAGATCAAGACAGATCTTGACAAGGAAATCAAAGAGCGCCGTGCCGAAATTCAGCGTAGCGAACAACGTGTTGCTCAGCGTGAGGATAATTTAAGCAAAAAAGAAGATCTCTTGGATAAGAAGATCGAGAACGTTGACCAGACCAAGGCAAACTTAAAGCTCAAAGAAGCCGAAATCGAAGCAGTAAAAGCAGAGATAGTTGCATCTCGCGACAATCTTTTGGCGGAAATCGAGAAGGCTGCGGCTATGACCAAAGATGAGGCTAAGAATCAGCTCATTGAACTTTATAAAGACGATGCTAAACGTGAAGCTGTTAAGTATGTCAGAGAGATCGAGGCAAACGCTAAGGAAGAAGCCGACCGCAAAGCTAAGGATATCGTTACAAGTGCTATTCAGCGTTGTGCAGTAGACCACTCGTCCGAAGTAACCGTTTCGGTAGTTAATCTTCCCAACGACGATATGAAGGGTCGTATAATAGGTAGAGAAGGCCGCAACATTCGCGCTTTGGAGAATGCTACCGGCGTAGACCTTATAATCGACGATACTCCGGAGGCGGTAGTCCTCTCTGGATTTGACCCGATCAGACGTGAGGTTGCGCGTATAACGCTCGAAAAGCTCATTGCAGACGGACGAATTCATCCTGCGCGCATAGAGGAAATGGCGGAAAAGACAAGGCGCGAGCTTGACGCTCAAATCAAAGAAGCGGGCGAAAACGCAATTTACGAGGCTGGAGTATTTGGGTTACATTCCGATCTTGTTAAAATTCTCGGCAGATTAAAGTACAGGACGAGCTACGGACAGAATGTTTTAAAACATTCGCTGGAAGTTTCGGCGCTCGCAGGTCAGCTTGCCGCAGAGCTTGGCGCAGATGCGACCATTTGCAAGCGTGCGGGATTACTGCATGATATAGGTAAGGCAGTCGATCACGAGGTGGAAGGCACTCATATCAGTATAGGTGTGGACCTTGCCAAAAAGTACAAGGAGAGTCAAGCGGTTATTCACTGTATTGCCGCTCACCACAACGATATCGAGCCGACGACTGTCGAGGCAATCCTCGTACAGGTTGCCGACGCTATAAGCGGAGCAAGACCGGGCGCAAGAAGAGAATCTTTGGATAATTACGTAAAACGATTGGAAA
>JAFLVB010000008.1:11769-35570 GCA_022508465.1 Clostridiales bacterium | reverse complement strand
AGGTAAAAGGAATGATACTTGAGCTAAAAAACATAGATAAATCTTTTGGCGAAAAGCAAGTGCTAAAAGGAGTCTCTTTTACGGCGGAAAGCGGTAAGGCTTTTGGTCTACTTGGCAGAAACGGGGCAGGAAAAACTACCACCATTCGCATTTTAATGAATGTTTTCCCTGCAAACAGCGGTGAGGTTTTGGTTGATGGTAAACCGATAGACTACAATAAAATAGGCATAGGCTATCTTCCGGAAGAAAGAGGTCTGTATCCCAAAAAAATAATTATCGAGCAGCTTGTGTATTTTGCTCAGCTTAAAGGAATGAGTTATAAAGACGCTGTAAAAGCAGTTGACTATTGGCTGAGTAGGTTAGGTATGACCGAATATCGCAACAAGCGACTTGATACACTTTCCAAGGGAAATCAACAGAAAATTCAACTCATTACGGCGTTGAGTCACGACCCGCATATAGTCATATTGGACGAGCCTTTTTCGGGACTCGATCCCGTCAATGCGATGATGCTCAAAGACGTGGTAAAAGAGCAGATCGCTAAAGGAAAAATCGTACTGTTTTCAAGCCATCAAATGAGTTATATCGAAGAATTCTGCGACAGCATAGCAATTATAAACGCCGGCAAAGTGGTACTTAGCGGCGATCTTCGCGATATCAAGAGGAATTATGTGCGTGACCGCTTGGTCGTAAGTACTACCAATGAGCAAAAGATAAAGGCTGATTTTGGCGATGCTTGTACTTGCGAAAACGGCTCTTTGATTATTAAACTTAATAATACTTCCGACAAGCAAAGCACTATGCGCCGTCTTGTCGAGAACTACGATATTGACGAAGTAAAGGTGTTTGAACCGTCGCTTAACGACATCTTTGTTGAATATGCGGGCGAACAGGTGTAAGGAGGGGATAATGAATCAGTTTGGTAAAATATTTAAATTTGAACTAAAAGGATATTTAAAGAACAAAGTTTTTATAGGGATCACGATATTTCTTGTAGTGGCAATCGCTATCGCTATGTTTATCCCCAATGTTCTTCCGCTTTTTAAATCTGATGAGGGTAACTACGACCACCCGAAAATGCTTATTTATGCAGAGAACTCCGAACTTGCGCTACTTGTAGAGCAATATTTCGGGGAAGCCTTTGACGGTTATGATGTGGAAGTATGGGACGGAACGATTGAAGATATTAAGGCGCAAATTGTTTCGGGCGATGCGGACTGTGCTTTTGTACTTGATAGTGTATCGTCATATACTTATTATGTAAACAATCTTTCTATGTATGACGTCAATACTGCCATAGCAGATTCGGTCTTGCAAGAGGTCTATCGCATAAATGCAATGATCCAAAACGGCTTGACTCCCGAGCAAGCAGGCGAGATTATGGCTGTGCAGATAGAAAGCACTACGGCAACCCTCGGCAAAGATCAAATGCAAAACTTTTTCTATACCTATATAATGATTTTCGCTTTATATATGGTCATCCTGCTTTACGGACAAATGGTAGCTACCAATGTAGCGACCGAAAAGAGTTCGCGAGCGATGGAGCTTTTAGTGACGAGCGCAAAGCCTACCAATATGATGTTCGGCAAAGTTCTTGCCTCTTGTCTTGCCGGCCTTATTCAGCTTGTTGCAATATTCGGATCTGCGCTGCTGTTTTATAATATCAATAAATCGGCGTGGAAGGGGAATGAGATCATTCAGTCGATTTTTAACATTCCCGTTGATTTGTTTTTTTATATGCTTATTTTCTTTGTGCTTGGATTCCTTATTTATGCGTTTCTTTACGGCGCGATCGGCTCGACCGCCTCTAAACTCGAGGACATTAACACTTCGGTTATGCCCATAACATTCTTGTTTATAATTGCATTCTTTGTCGTTATGTTCTCTATGGCAAGCGGAAGCATAAACAATGTTGTTATGCAGGTATGCTCGTATATACCGTTTACTTCGCCAATGGCTATGTTTACCCGCATTGCAATGAGTACTGTTGCTTGGTACGAAATTGTAATTTCGGTAGTTATCTTGGTCGGCTCGGTAGTCGGAATAGGCGTCCTCGCCGCTAAGATTTACCGTGTAGGCGTACTTTTGTATGGCACACGCCCCAAACTCGGTACAATTATCAAAACCGTATTTAAAAAGTCGTAATGGCAAATAAGATAATATCCAATATCAAAAAACGAAATGATTTTGGTTGTATTACGTGAGAAGTTTAGCGTGTTGTTTGAATGCTAAAGGTCATTTTATCTTTATTGTTCTAATGGCAATATGAGAACAAAATAATACTATAATGAATTTTATGTTGACAAGAATTTTTAAATACTATATAATTGAAGTGGTGACTACAATCGTAAATCATTAATGAGGTATAAAATGAGAAAAATTATAATTGAAAATTTTGGTCCAATAAAAAAAGTTTCGCTAGACATTAGTAAAACGATGAATGTTATTATTGGTCCTCAGGCATCTGGAAAAAGTACAATTGCAAAAGCAATTTATTTTTGTAGAAAGACTCGAGATTATTTGATTGAGTTTTTAATGGATTCTAATAATTTTTCAAATACTCATCCTAATGAACTGTATGTGAATTTTTTGAAGTTTGTAAGAAAAAACTTTATGGGTTTTTTTGGAACAACGAAACATATAAAGCCTTTTAAAATTCAATATTTTTATAATGAAGAAACAAAAACCAATATCCATTTAAATTTAAATGATGACGGCTATGCAAAAATTATGTTCTCTTCAGACTTGTCAGAGTATATAAAAAAATTACTAAATGATGCGAATAAGATTCATAAAGACTTATTAAGCAATAATAGTATCTCTTTTTTGGAAAAATATAATGAAGAAGCAAGAATATTGACTATTTCTCAAAAACATTTTACTGAAATTGCATTCTCAATTTTTTACGATAGAGAAGCTATTATTTATATTCCCGCTGGTAGAAGTATACTATCGACATTTTCTGAGCAGTTATATGATGTTAATGTAACACTTATGGATACCACTATGCAAGAATTCGTTGGATTAACCAGAACAACACGGAATAAGTTTAATAATAAATTGAGCGAGATTGTTGCAAATTATACAAAAACAGTAAAAGGCCAAATAAATAATAATGATGTTGAATTGGCGATTGAGATAATTTCCAAGGTGTTAAAGGGTGATTATGTTTGCGACAAAGATGGCGAAAAAATATATTATGATGTAGACAGGTGGGTAAAATTAATGTTTGCATCTTCAGGGCAACAAGAATCTTTATGGTCACTGATGTTAATGTTTACTTTTATTTTAGAACAACGAGCTGCCTTCATTGTTCTTGAAGAACCTGAAGCACATTTGTTCCCAGAAGCTCAAAAATATGTTGTCGAATTGATTGCATTGTTTTGCACTTCAACTCAGAGCTCAATTTTGTTAACTACCCATAGCCCTTATGTGTTAACTAGTATTAATTTATTAATGCATTCGTTTATAGTTGAAAATAATAAAAAAGTTGAAGGAGAAAATAAAATTATACCGCGCAGTTGTCGCTTAAATCCTTTAAATGTTGGTGCTGGCATTATTGTTCTAGATGCTCGTAATAACATTGAAAATATTAAAGATAAAGAAACAGGGCTTATTGATGCTTATGCAATAGATCGAGTTTCACAAATTATAAATGAAGATACAGATAAGCTTATAGACTTGGAGATTAAGTATGGTTTGTGAAAAGTTTCTTACTCCAACTTGTCTATCTACTTGTAAATCAAAAAATAGTTGCATTGCTTCGATTGACAACAGAAAATCAGTTGTATGTGCTGAAAAACACAAAAAATATCAATTAGAAAACCAGCGACGTGTAGTTATTTGTAATTACCATATTGATGGGGGCGTTATAAAAGACAGTTCTGAAAAGAAATGCGATTATTTAATTCTCGTTCCAGATACAAAATATGTTGTCTTGGTAGAACTAAAAGGTTGTAAGATAATAACTGCAGTTGAGCAGATAGAGAATACTTTAGCATTATTCAAAGAAAAATTATATCATCATAAAATATTTGCCAGGATAATATGCCAACAAGTTCCACAAATGCACAACATTCCTGAAATAAATGCTTTAAAAAAACTACTTAAACTTGCTGGTGGAAATTTAGATATTAAAGCTAAACTTTTGTGTGAAAAAGAAACAGAGTTAACCAATCAGAAGTAGTAAAAACTTTAAAGTACTTATAAATAATAGGAGGATTAGTATATGAAAATTTCAAAATTTATTGCGGTTACTATAGTATGTGCTTTAATCGCTATTACTTGTTGCGGTTGCGGACACATTAAGGATACAAATGGCGACGACGATTTCAGTTTGGTGACGCTATCTGAGCAGCAAATAATAAAAGGCAACAGTAGCGTATCGAGTGTATCTGCCAGTAACCAGTGGAACAACAAGTATAATTTGAAGGTAAGCAAATTTTCGGGCGTTAAGGAATTGAAGAAAATAACGCTTAAAAGCGGCACGCAGAAAATTACTACCGACGTTAACGTTTCAGCCGGTAATTTTAGAATGGTGCTTATAAGTGGCGGACAGATAGTTTATGACTTTGATATAAACGGAACAAGTAGCGCTACAATTTCAGAAGGTACATACATTATAAAGATCGCAGGGGAGTCGGCATCTTTCAATCTATCGTTTAGCATAGAGTAAAGGTGCTTAGTAAAATTCCGGAACAGTTAAATATCATAAAAGCGGTATAGGATTATATACCGCTTTTTTATTAGGGTTTTGTCAAAAGCAGATAAGGCATTCTTATTGCTTATAAAAGCTCTTTTGTGTGTCAACTATTTGGGACTACACCAATGCGGTAAAAACCCAAGCAACAATCATTATGGCACATCCGACAAACAATAGCGATTTGGGTTTATTATTCCATTCGCCCGTTTTTAGCCCCCATCCTACGGAAATTACAAGCGCGAGGGAATTGAACAGTATCCAACCTATGATGCTGCCTGTTTCACCAAGCATAACAGTAGACAGGCCATAAAGCAAAAGCGCGGCGTACCATATTATGCACACGACAAACTGCTTTGATGTCTGTAATGCACTTCCTTTGGATATTACCGTATTCCATTCTCGGCGCACGAACAGCTCGCCTATGCACCATATTACGCCCATAATACATCCGCCAACAAGGACAGGGAGCCATTTGCCGCTTGAAATCGCAGCCTGCGAATATCCGAGGCTTTCAAAAACCTCTCCGATGGAAGAATACGAAAAGCCCACATTCATCGCGCCCGAACCGAGCCCCGATAAAACAGCGAGGATGATTCCCGCGGCAGAACTTTTTACCGCACCGTCGCGCTTTACGCCGGCAACGGTTATAACGGCTACGCCGACCAAAGTGAATATCAGTCCTACGGCAAAGAATACGGCAGAAGCGCCTGATGGAATAGAACTAAAAAATAACATTGGCAGGATGGAGCCAACGACAGTAGATATGCCCATAGAAATACCGTACACCATAGACATACCGATCTTTGTTATGGCTTTAGAAAATCCTATTGCCGACAATCCCCATAACGCTCCGCATAGCAAAGGAATAATCCAGTATTCGGATTTTGTAAATGCGACCGTCCAAAGCTGTGGGGCAAGCGCCCATGCGACGCTTACCGTAACGACGATACATAGGATATTATAAATCATCCAAAACGCAGCCCAAGAAAACGGGCTGTACTTTTTGAACCCTAAGCCAAAGCTGCCCTGGCAGATTCCCGCAATAAGTAAAATTACGAATCCCCAAATCATTTCGCGCGCTCCTTGAATTGTTTTTTAGCAAAAGGAATTATAACATTTTGCCGCAAAACAAGTCAAGAGAGCATTAGTGTTTAGAGGGAAATGTATTAAAAAAAGCGGTATAGGTAAACTACACCGCTTTTGGCTCGTCTTAAGGAGTTCCCCACGATAATGGGTTCTGCTGAAATTTTGCAATAAAGGTTATAATACATACTGTTGGTATAAAAAAATATCTCCAAATTATACGATTAAGGTGTTCAAAAGTATTTATAATTGTGCTATAATAATATAAAAAAGCGAGGGACAAAATTATGCGTCTATCGGAAAATATCAGATCCTTTAGGAAAAGCAGATCAATGACGCAAGAGCAGCTGTCGGAAGCTCTCGGCGTAACCGTAGGAGCGGTTTATAAGTGGGAAGCAGGTCTTTCTGTGCCGGATATTCTGTTGATTGTTGAACTTGCGGATTTCTTTGACACATCGGTCGATGTTTTACTTGGCTATGAGTTGAAAAACAATAAGCAACAAGAAATGATAAAGAACATAAAAGAATTACGCCACAATAAGGACGAAAAATGTCTTGTTGAAGTAGATAAGGCGTTGATTCGCTATCCTTATTGCTTTGAAATCGTTTATGAAAGCGCTCTTGCGTATCAAGTATTTGGGATGATTCGTCACGACAATAGCCTTTCGGAACGCGCCATAGAATTGTTTGAGAGAGCGTGTCTTTTAATTGGGCAAAATAATGATTCAACTATAAGCGAACTCCAAATACGGATCGAAATAGCATACACCTATGCAAATATGTCCCAGGGGGATAAGGCTGTTGAACTTTTGATAAATAATAATGTTTGTGGGATAAATAATGCTATTATCGGTTTGATGCTTGGGTCTTCCTGTAATCGTTTGGACGAAGCAATCCCATATCTATCAAATGCGCTTTTGGACAATATTGTTTCACTTAGCCGTATTGCCATGGGGTACTTTAATGTCTGTTTAAAAAAGAAAGACTATATGGTCGCTGTCGATTTTCTAAAAGTGATTTTGAAGTTGTTTAACGACCTGAAAAGCGATGAAAACAGCTTTTTGGTTAAGATAAGCGCCTCATTGTACATTTGCCTTGCTATGGCGCAAAATGAGCTTGGGAATATAGACGAGGCAAGAGAAGCGCTTATCACAGCAAAGTTATTGGCGGAACAGTTCGACCAAAATCCGAATTATAGTGTAAACAATATACGGTTTGTGACTATTAAAGAACGTAAAACTGCTTTTGATGATTTAGGCTCAACAGCTATGGACAGCATTTCATCATTGATGACATTAGAAGAAAATGTCAGAATTGCAGATTTGTGGAAGGAAATTAATGGGGATTTACAAAAATAGGAGAGATAAAAATGGAAACAAAATATTCAAATGTAGAAATTAACTTTAAATTAGTTGAGGGAATTATTCTTATACCGGCAACCGTAAATGATGAGCAAGGATATTTGGCTTTTGATACGGGTGCAATGCAAACAGCATTACATAAAAAGTATTATTCTGATATTCAAGGTAATGAACTTGAAATCTCCAAATACAGCGAAGGAGTAAAAAGAGAAACAGTAACGGGAAGCACGATACGCAGCATTTCGTTTTCAGACATCACGCTAACTGATCACAATGCAATTATTATGGACCTATCTTATGTGGAAGATCCTTTGGCGGCCGCTGATCCCTCGATACGATTCCTCGGAACAATGGGCATTGATATTATTCGCAATTTCTCGGTGATACTTGACTATAAAAATAGTAAGATAATATTAAATCCCTTATGTGGATTTGATAAATATACCTGTGTTCCATTGCAGATGAAGGAATTGCTCGTAGTTGAGATAGAGATCGGCGGAAAACAATATAACTTTAATTTAGATACAGGTGCAAATACATGCCTATTGGATGCAAGACTGATAGACCAGTTGCCTGTGCAGCCGGTAGATAATGAACCAAATGTTTTCAATCTTTCGACGCTGTCTTTGAATAACCGTACGTATAGCAATGTAAAATCTGTGTTTGCAGATTTTTCCGCATTTCGAGGCGAGGAGCACGTAGATGGCATTATTGGATACCATATCCTCTCGCCGCAACGATCGTATTTTGATTTCTCCAATCAGAAACTCTATTTAGAAGAAGTATAACTTAATATCATAATGTCCGTCGGCAACAAAAAAGCGGTAGGTGAATCCTACCGCTTTTGGCGCGCCTTAAGGAGTTCGCGGTGGCGACGACTTAGGTAAATTGAGCGTAAAGCACTTCACTCGCCACCAAAGGAGAGCAGATGGCGGCATTACAAGAATGGGAGACTTTACGATTAGCAAAGCGAGTAATTGTAATAGCCGACATCAAACGACTGCTATCCCTAACCGTCAAAATGTTGGGACCGAAAAAAGGAAGAAAGTCAAAAAACTTTCTTCCTTTGGCGCGCCTTAAGGAGTTCGAATCCCTAACCTTCGGTTCCGTAGACCGACGCTCTATCCAGTTGAGCTAAAGGCGCATGGTTGCTATTAAGTTGTTTGCTCTCTAACCTTCGGTTCCGTAGACCGACGCAGACAGTTGCGCTAAAGGCGCATGCTTAAATCAGCTTACTTATTATAGTAGAATTAAAATCAAAAGTCAAACATTTAAGCGGCTTAAATATAAAAATATTGGCAAATCACTTGAAAATTTTTTTGTATAGTGGTATACTATATTTGTAAGGTCGCTTCGCGCCATTAAATCCCTTGCGGGATTCCGCCCTCAAAAGGTATTCCTCGGGCGGTCAAATATCGTGATGGCAGGCGCAAAAATAGCCGTACCAAATATTTTTGCTTAATGTAAATTATATTTGTAAGATATTGCTTTTAGAATATTATAATTGATAAGCTCGGTTATTATAGCATTTAACGGCACAAAAATTAAAATTTTTGTTTTACGGTTTTTGCCGTTTCATTTTGCTTCGCAAAACTGCCGTTAAACTGAAATGCGCGTTCGCAAGCCCTTGCGAGCAAGCTGCTCACTTGCATTATCGATTTTAGGAGATGGATTATGAAAGCTTGGAGATTGAATGCGCCTAATTCGATTGAACTTGCCGATATGGACAGTCAACCGGTAGGCAAAGGTTGTGTAAAAATAAAACTCAAGTACAGTGCCGTGAGTGCGTCCGACCTGCTGCTTTATAGCGGTAAGATTCCATGTGACGCGCCTCTCGTACTCGGTAGGCAAGGCATAGGCATGGTCACAGAGGTGGGCGAGGGCGTAAAAAACGTCATAAGAGGCGATATGGTTGCGGTAAAGCCGTTTTCGGCGTGCGGCGGCTGCCTTATGTGCAAAAAGGGTCGTCCCAGCGATTGCGAAAACAAGATAGTTTACGGTTTTACAGAGGACGGATTTTTGTGTGACTTTGCGGTAGTCAAGGCGGAGGACGTATACAAATTGCCCGAGCGCATTGACAAAAAGAGCGCATTACTGCTTGAGCACATCGACATGGCAATTACTACAATCAACAAGCTCAATCTTGAGCACGGCGAGCATATACTAATAAACGGAGCGTCCTATCTCGGAATCATAATCGCACAGCTTGCGCTTAGCTATCAGGCTGTTCCCATTGTCGTGGACGTCGACAAGGATAGGCTCGCTATGGCAGAAAAATATGTATACTATGTACTCGACCATTCCTCGGTCAACGTTCGTAAAAAGGTTTTATCGATAACCGGCGGACGCATGAGCGAAACTGTTGTTCATGTTCCGCAGTGCGGATTGCCGTTCGATCAGATTTTGCCGCTTGCCAGTCAAAACGGCAGAGTTGCGGTAGTCGGCTGGGAGGATACCGCCGACATTAACGGCGTAAATGCCGCCCCCATACTCAATAAACAGCTTACTGTCATGGGAATAAACGGCAGTAACAATAACTTCTCTGCCGCAATAAATATGCTTGTGAACCATACTGTCAAAGTGGATTTCGATAATTTGCCCGAAGTGAATTTTTTGAGTGCCGACACACTTTTCAAAGACCTCAGCGGCGCCCAACAAAAGTTCATATTCAGCAGAGTAGTAATGGACTAAATGAAAACTATTGCAAAGTTTATAGTTAAGTGGCGCTGGATTTTTGCGGTACTGTTTATAGTTTTGGCGGCTGCCGGAGCTTATTTCAGCACACAGGTCAAGCAAAACTATGATATGACCAAATATTTGCCCGACGATACCGACACCAAACAAGGGCTTGCCATAATGGAAAAGGAGTTTGGACTGAGCAACAACATTTTGCTTATGCTCACGGTGGACGAGGGTGATGTTAATGATATGAAGTCGGAGCTGAGTGCCATTGAGGGCATTCAGCTCGTTACCGTTGACTCATACAAAGATGGCAAAGCGTTGTATATCTTGACGTTGAGCGGCGACGAATATTCGGCTCAGGCCAAGGAAACGCTAAACAGGATAAACAGCTTTCTATCTTCGCATAACTATGCGCTTAGCGGCAGCGTGGTTGCAAGTGCAGGCTTAGAGCAGGCGCTTAAAGTGGAGATACCCATAATAATGGTGATAGCTATTGTCATCATATTTTTGGTGTTGCTGTTTACCTCGCACTCCTGGCTCGAGCCAATTGTATTTGCTCTTGTGCTATTTTGTGCCGTACTTATCAATATGGGTAGCAATATTATCTTTGGTGAGATAAGCTACATCACGTTTGCCGTGTCGGCGATACTGCAAATAGCGCTTGCTATGGATTACTCGATAATACTACTGCATGGCTTTACAGAGCACAAAAATAACGGTTTAGACAAAGAGGAGGCGCTTATTCAGGCACTTGCCGACAATATGCGTCCTATATCGTCGAGCGGACTTACAACAATAGCCGGACTTATCGCACTGCTGTTTATGAGCTTTACGATAGGCTTTGACATAGGCATAGTGCTTGCAAAGGGAATACTCGTAAGCCTATTAAGCGTCATTTTGTTTATGCCATCGCTTATTATGATTTTCAGCAAGGCGCTCGAAAAGACGGCGCACAAACCTTTGCCTCTCGGCGGTGGCGGCATCGCCAAAGTTTCAATTTCGCTGCGTTCCGTTTTGCCCATAATAATGGTGCTTGTAATAGCCGGCTCGTATATTTTGCAAATGAGCAATGTATATACGTTTACGGGTTGGGAGACGTCCAACGGTGGAGAGGTCATTGCCGAGAACTTCGGTAATGTCAATCAGGCTGTGGTGATTATAGATAACGAGTATGCCGACGACTACGAGGCGCAGAGCGGTTTTGTTAATTCCATAGCGGACCTTAGGAACGATGACGGCAATCCGGCGTTTAAGAGCATTAATGCTTGGACGACATTGGAACTTGACCCCGATGCGCTTGTCAGCGGTTTAAACTTCGATATAGACAAGTATAAGCCTGTAATCGAGGCGGTTTTGGGCGGCTCGACTGTGGGCGATGTTCAAAAGCTGTGGGAAAGCTGCGGCGGCGACATTTATAATATAGAGATAAGCGAGCAGGCAATAGCTGCTCTTTTAGGGCTAAGCGTAAACGATAGGGCGGTGTCCATAATTTACGGACTGCTTAAAGAGGACGACAAGGCGACGGTAGGTAGCATTGTAGGCAAGTTCGACACCATTATAAACAATCCTATGCTTGGACTCACCGACAAAGTTCCCGAGGGACTTGTGCAGACAATAACTTTCATGAACGAAAACCGTGATGAAGTTTCCAATGCGGCGAACTTGATTTTGACTCCGCTTATCGATAAAATGGTGGAAGAATACGGCGAGGATACCGTCATTTATGACATAGGACTGGATATGGGGAGTATAATAAAGCCTATATGCAAAATCCTATTTGGCGGCGACACCTTTAAAGTTTACGAGTTCTACAATATGTGGAACGAAGCCGGCGGCGACATAACCAACATAGCCATTACCGAGTCAATGATAGTCAACGCGATAGGCGTTTCCATCCCCGAGCCGCTAATAAAAGTCTTTTTGTCCATGATTTCGTCGGACGGCAGGATAACGGTAGGCAAGTTTATAAACTTCGTTAGTGACCACAAAGACAACGAGCTGATAAAACGCATTTTAGGCGAAGAGGTTGCAGGCGCAATTTCGTTTGTATATATGATGCAAGAGTTTTTTGTGCCGAGCATAAATGAGAAGATAAGCGAGACGCTTACAACTTTACGTTCGACCTTTGTGGGTGAGGAGCACAGCCGAATAATCTTATTAATGGACCTGCCTAAAGACGACGATACAACGTTTGGAGTGATAGACGCAGTCAAGACGTACGCCAACAATTATTTTGGTGAGGACAACTATGTCGCAGGCGAGAGCATGACCATAAAGGACATTTCGGGCGCATTTTCCGATGACCTATTAAAAATCAACTTAGTGACGATAATATCCATATTTATTATAATCGCGGTGCTGTTCCGCTCGATCACACTGCCCGTGATACTCGTGCTTGTAATTCAAGGCGCTATATGGATAACGATGGCAATATACTCATTGCTTGGTATACCCATCTTCTTTATGTCGTACATCATATGTATTTGTATACAGATGGGGGCGACGATTGACTACGGCATACTTATTGCGAGCAATTATAGGCGAAACCGAAAGACTATGCCCAAGTACGCTGCCATAAGTCAGTCGGTCAAGTCGGCAATGCCCACCATACTGACTTCGGGACTTATACTTATAGCGGCAGGATTTATAATCGGATTTGTGTCGACGGTTATGCCCATCTATTCGATAGGCAAGCTGCTTGGGCTTGGTACGATCATATCTGTGCTCTTAATACTTTTCCTGCTGCCTGCGGTGCTGTATATCTTTGATAAGATTATTTCCTTTACCACCTGGGACGGGATAAAGCCGCTCAAAACTCAAAAAACGGCGGAAGGAATGACAGCGGAAATTTGCGACGAACAAAATTTAAATAATTTGAACGAATAAAGTCTAACCGTATAAAAAAATCATATGAACAACGTAGCTCAATCTACTTAAAAAACGAAGTAGATTGAGCTACTTTTTTATATGAATATTTCATAGTAATGCTATTTCACTCGCAGCAAGGCGAATTTCATTGTTATATTGAGTTTTTCTGTCTCAAAAACAACAAAGTAGGTCTTTTTTGTTTAGGCGCAGCATATGCTTGTGGTATGAAAAAGATCAGTTTTTTTGTTTTATTTGTATTAGTTTTGTCAGTTTTAGCTCTTAGCGCGTGTTCGGGCGCGCTTGGCAAATACGAGAAGTCGGTTTCCGAATACCGTGACAACGTGTATGTCGGATCAAGCTCCGGCTTTACAGCCGAGGCGGTCAGCGGCTATCGCGAAGCACCGTTTGAGATAGACGGTAAGTCCGGGTCTAAAGCCGACTTTTGCTTGGTGACTATCACTCCCGCAAGCTACGACCCGACCAAAGAGTACACATATAGTGTCACATTAAACGGAGTGGAGTACACGGGCGACTTTGTAAAACACCCGTTTGAAAACACATACTCGTTTGAAGTGGCGGCGCGCTGCGTGGACAACACCTTGACCGTTACGGTTGACGGCGAGAACATCGAGCTTGCGTCGGTAAAGACAGAGCAATATATCACGCCCGAAAAGGCGTTCGAGATCGCGCTCAAGCGACTTGGTAGTACCCAAATCGTTAAAAACGGCAAGTATGAGATTTACATAAGGCTTATAGCCAACCCCATCAATGCGGCGGGCGGATACTTTTGGTACGTGGCATTCGTGGACGAAAGCCAAGAGACGGTCGCAGTCTTAATCCATCCCGAAAATATGGAAATCACCGCTGTGCGCGAATAAATTAGGTATTATACCCCAGAGCAAGCTCTGGACTCGCGTGCTTCGCGCGCAAGTTCCGCTGCAAGCAGCGGGGTATTACACCCAATTTGTCGTCGCCCTAAAATTTGCTCCCGCAAGCGGGCAAATTTGTTTCTCGAATAAAAATTTACAAAAACATTTCTAATCGACGCAAAACACTTTGACCTCAAACAATTTTTGTGTTATAATACAAGATAATACATTGAGCGGAGAGGCAAATGGATCAGCAAACAGGAAAAATTATTTTAAAAACCGCATTAATAACAACGGGGGCAGTATTGCTTGCCGGCGTTATTATAGCGGTTTTAATTTCATTCTGCTTTCCGTATCAGGGCTACAAAATGACGAGCGACTTGGGGATGAAAAAGTCGGCGCTGTACTTTGCCGAGCGTTATGCCGATAAAGGCAATATAGACGGACTTGTGTACTGCATTGGACTTGACGAAGAACTGATGTCTAATGGTAAAAACAAGTACGCGCAAAAGATGATATCTCATACCGAGAGCTTTTACGACTTTGAGAACATAGACAGCTACTTTGCTCAGCTTGATAGCTACTACATATCCAACTCGCCGCGTCAGGCGCATATCGGGCTATTTAGCTACGAGGAGTACATAGTAAGCCGCAACTACTACGCAAGGGCGATTGTAGGCAAAGAGGATGAAATGCTCTTTAGAGGCAAGCCGACCAAGCTCGACAAGCTGTTTACTGACGACACCACCGATATCGAAAAGGCTATTATTTACAGCGCGATATATAGAGCGCTTAGTAATAGTAGTGACTTTGAGCCGCTTATACAAAA
Source organism: Clostridiales bacterium (assembly GCA_022508465.1). Classification (GTDB taxonomy): domain Bacteria; phylum Bacillota; class Clostridia; order Christensenellales; family Pumilibacteraceae; genus CAG-552. Next base: position 21,176 of record JAFLVB010000008.1, on the reverse strand, counting down.
CAACAGTTTTACAAACTTTTACTACACGCTGACAAATAGCATCACCCCGTACATAGTAGGACTAAGTGGGAACGATTTGCAAACTCTGTTTTTGATGCGTAGCGTCATCTACTTAGTAGGCGGCGTAAACACGTTCTTACAGGCGCACAATTTGTCTATGCCGGAGTGGCAAGGTTTTTTGGACCTCGAAGTTCAAGGAAAAAGCTTAAATAAAGCATATGCAGATATGTTTTTAGAGTATATAAACGAATAATCAAGGAGAAGAAGTTATGAATAACAAAAACGCAAACAGCAAAATTGTCTGCAATGGATTAACTTTTGACGACGTATTGCTTATACCGGGCGAATCGCATGTATTGCCCAAAGATGTGGATTTATCGACCAAGCTTTCGGAGGACGTAAAGCTTAACATACCGCTTGTAAGCGCGGCGATGGACACCGTAACAGAGTGCAATCTCGCAATAGCAATGGCGCGCGAGGGCGGAATAGGTATCATCCACAAGAATATGAGCATAGAGGCCCAGGCAGAGCAGGTAGACAAGGTTAAGCGTAGCGAGCATGGCGTAATTTCGGATCCTTTTTACATTGATCCGGACAAGCTTGTAAGCGACGCGCTCGTGCTTATGAGCAAGTACAAGATTAGCGGTGTACCCATTGTCGAAAACGACAAGCTTGTGGGCATACTCACCAATCGTGACCTCAGATTCGAGACCAACTTCAATCAGCCCATCCGCAACGTTATGACTAAGGACGATCTTGTTACCGCTCCTGTCGGTACAACGCTCGAGGAGGCAAAGAATATTTTGGGCAAGCACCGTATCGAAAAGCTTCCGCTCGTAGACGAGAACTTTATGCTCAAAGGTCTTATAACCATCAAGGATATCGAGAAGGCTATCAAGTATCCCAACTCGGCTAAAGACAAAAAGGGCAGATTGCTCGTCGGCGCAGCAGTAGGCGCGGGCAAGGATGTTATGGATAGGGCTCAGGCGCTCATTGACGCAGGGGTAGACTGCTTGGTAGTAGACACCGCTCACGGCCATAACATAGGCGTACTCAATACCGTGGAAAAGGTTAGGGAGAAATTCCCCAAGACCACTCTCATTGCGGGCAACGTAGCAACCTACGCGGCAGCAGAGGCATTATATAAGCGCGGCGCAGACGTAGTTAAGGTTGGTATTGGCCCCGGCTCTATTTGTACCACCCGCGTGGTAGCAGGTATAGGCGTTCCGCAAGTTACCGCTATAATGAACTGCGCAGAGGCGGCAGATAAGTACGGCAAGACGATAATCGCCGACGGTGGAATCAAGTACAGCGGCGATATAACAAAGGCAATAGGCAGCGGCGCTCACGCAGTAATGATAGGTTCGCTCTTTGCCGGCACTACCGAAAGCCCGGGAGAACTCGAGATTTATCAGGGCAGAAGCTTTAAGACATACAGAGGTATGGGCTCGCTCGGTGCAATGGCGCTTGGCAGCAAGGACAGATACTTCCAGGATAACGCGCGCAAGCTCGTGCCCGAGGGCGTCGAAGGCCGTGTTCCGTATAGAGGACCGCTTTCCGAAATCGTATTCCAGCTTTTGGGCGGCTTAAGAGCAGGTATGGGCTATGTAGGTCAGCCGGATATCAAGTCGCTGCGTACCAACGCTCAGTTTGTGCAAATAACCGGCGCAAGTCTTATCGAGAGCCATCCGCACGATATCGTTATAACTAAGGAATCTCCCAACTACTCGCCAAAACAAATGTAATTTAGTCTTTGTAGCAGTAAATTTTAAAACTATAAGGGACTGCTTGTGTTAGCTAATTAACTAAATATTGTATAGAAATAGCCGTAGGAAATTCCTGCGGCTATTGTTTTAAAACGTAGTGTCGGTGTCCGTTGTATTGTTATCGTTAGTTGGAATAAAGCCTAAGAGCAGCATAATGATTATAATTTGATTTAAGTTCCCTGTAAGGCTGCGGCAAGAATTGTCGCAATCGTCGTTATTGCTTATAAGTAGCAAAATAATGAGCAGTAGCTTAAAGATCTCATTTTGTCCCATTCTCGCGCTCCTTACGTTACTTTTTTAGTAAAAAGTAACCAAAAAACTTTTAAACTGTAACTTCATACTCTTAACAGAGATACGCAGCGACCTTGCAATTGTATTATATGCGCTATCTTAGCCATTTGCCACAAAACCTCAAATATTAATGTATAATACAAGCGAATAAACTCGCTTGCGAGGGTTTGTGAGCGACCTATTTCAACAAGATGCGGGATTTGCGTAGCAAAGCCGAAGCGACCTTTGTCGCTTAACTAAAATTTTATTTTAGTCGCATTTTATGTTATAAATGTAGCCAATGTGGCAATAATCATATGCGGAGGGTAGTTATGAAAGTTTTACTAAGATACATATCGATAATTTTGATTTTGGTTTTAGGCATATTTTGTAGCGGCTGCGTAGATAATAAACCTATAAGCGAAAGGGAGCTTTTGCGGTTGCACATACGAGCCGACAGCAACGCCAGCGTAGATCAGAGCGTTAAGCTAAAGGTCAGGGACGACATCGTCGCATATCTTGCCGAAAAGAACAAGGACGTTACCTCCTTTAAAGAGGCTTACGCAAAGATATCCTCACAACTCAGTACCTTAAAGCAGATTGCGGACAACAGGCTGAAAAAAGAGGGGATGAATTACGTTGCCGATGTCAAGCTCACGAGAGAGTATTTTCCGACGCGTTCGTATGGGGACGTGGTTCTGGAAAGCGGCATTTACGATGCTCTAATAATCAATCTCGGGAGCGGCAAGGGGGATAATTGGTGGTGTGTGGTTTTTCCGCCGCTATGTTATCTGGATGCCACCGACGACTTTGTGTATAAGTCCAAACTAAAAGAGCTGATAGACAAATATTTTTAGCACCTTTCGCATCTCGGGAGGTGTTTTTTTTGAAAAAGAGAATCTTAGTATTGCTTTTGGCGCTTATCATCGGCGTGAGTGGCCTCGTCTTTTCGCAGAACAAGACAGTCTATGCAGCCAATATCGTCAAGGGCGACACTACCGCCAATATCAAGGCGGTGCAAACCCGTCTCCTAAACTGGGGTTACTATTCGGGCAAGGTGGACGGTATTTGGGGTAGCAAAACGCTCGCTGCCGTAAAGAGCTTTCAGCGTAAAAATGGGTTAGTGGTGGACGGCATTGTCGGGGCTGCCACCGAGGCGGCTATGGGACTTAGCTTGTCGTCGTCCACTTCGAGCACGACAAGTAACGCTAACCTTAACCTTTTGGCGCGGTGCGTCTATGCCGAGGCGAGGGGCGAGCCGTATGTCGGGCAGGTCGCGGTGGCGGCGGTTGTTCTTAACAGAGTAAAGTCGTCGTCCTTCCCCAACACGATTTCGGGCGTTATCTATCAGCCGGGAGCGTTCACCTGTGTGAGCGACGGGCAGATCAACCTTACGCCCAATCAGTCGGCGTACAATGCCGCGCGTGACGCGCTCAACGGCTACGACCCGACGGGCGGCTGTCTGTATTACTACAATCCGGCAACGGCGACAAGCAAGTGGATTTGGTCACTCAAGGTGACTCTTACCGTGGGCAGACATTCCTTTGCCCTCGGGACCTAAGGAGGGGCTATGACGGAGAGAAAAAGAGGTGCTATTGCCGCGATTTTAGCGGCGTCGCTCGGCTTTATTGTGCTTATCGGCTGTCTACTTTACGGTCTGTTTACTATTAAGGCGGATCATACCGAAAACCTTATGAAGCTCGAGAGCAGTTACCAAAACAGCTTTTATGAGCTTAGCGAAGGCGTGTCGTCCATCGAGAGCAACCTCAGCAAGATGATGGTCAGCGTTTCGGACACCGAGAGCGCGCTCTTAGCTGCCGAAAATTATCGCAATGCGCAGGCGGCAATCAGGGGACTAAGCAACCTGCCTATGGATCGTGAGACAACCAAGTCCACCGCCAAATTCCTCAATCAAGTGGGGGACTGGAGTAACAGTATGAGTAAGGCTGTGGCGAGTGGTGCAGATATCTCGTCATATCGCGAGCAGGTGGAGGACATCTATGTCTATACCGCGCAGCTCAACTCGCGCATTACCGATATGATATCGCTTATCAAGGACGACTATCTTATTATCGACAACGTGGGTAAGGAAAAGCTGTCTAACTTCGACTACAACGAGAGAAGCGTCGACCCATCTGCAGAATATCCCGAGCTTATTTATGACGGACCGTATTCGGACGCTGCCAAAAAGGATTCATTTGGCGAGCTTAGCGCTCTGCCCGAGGTGTCCGAAGTGGACGCGATAAAAGTGTTATTAGACGCGTTCGAGGGGATACAGGGCATTACCCGCTGCGGCACCGGGACAAGTCCTAAATGCTATATGTTCACGGGCAAAATAGGCGAAACCAACATCTTTGCCGCGGTGTCGGTTAATGGCGGCAAGATTTTGTCAGTCAACACCGACCGTACCGTTACGGTGGCACGTTACAACGAGGACGGGGTTATTCGTCTGGCTAAAAAGATGGCGGCTGACCTTGGTTATGGGGATCTTACCGAGGTTTGGTATAACGAGGTGGACGGCATTGCAACCGTCAATCTTGTGCCCGAAGTTGACGGCGTTATTTGCTACACCGACCTTGTCAAAGTCAAGCTCGGGCTTGACGGCAAGTTTATCGGTTTTGAGGCGACGGGGTACTGTAAATGTCATAAGGACCGCTCGCTTGCGCCCACGATGAGTGCTTCGGCAGCGGCCCAATGCGTGTCGGATAGACTCAAGATTTCCAACATAAGGCTGGCGCTTGTGCCTAAGGATAGTAAAGAGGTCCTTTGCTACGAAGTGGCGGCGACCTTTAAGGGCCTTAGATACTTTGTGTATGTGGACGCTCATAACGGCAACGAAGTCGAGATTATGCGCGTCACAGAACAGGGCGGTCAGGGCAAAATGGTCTCGTAAACCGATTTATTATGCAAATGCAAGATGCATTTAGTTGTTTGCATAATAGCCGAATACACTTTTAAAACAGCGGGGCGACTCGCTGTTTTATCTCTATTTGTTCTTAAAAAAATTTTTAAAATTCTCATATAATATGCTTGACAAATACCCGAGAGGGGTATACAATACACGCATACCCCATAGAGGTATAATTATCAAGGTGAAAGGTATGGAAAACGAAAAAATGGATAAATGTTGCTGTAAAAAAACAGAGCGCAGCGACGAGGATCGCAAAAAGCTCATTCACAGGCTCAACCGCATTGAGGGACAAATCCGAGGTATTCGCTCCATGGTGGAGCGTGACGCATATTGCCCCGATATCCTGATGCAGTCGGCAGCCGTCAATGCCGCAGTCAATGCCTTTAATAAGGACCTGATTGCAGGGCATATTCACCATTGTGTGGTGCGCGACGTCCGTGAGGGCAAGGAAGAGGCTATTGACGAACTCGTAGTGACGCTTCAAAAACTGATGAAATAACATATAGGAGGTATATTAAAGTTATATGGAACAGTATTCGGTAACGGGTATGAGCTGCGCCGCGTGTAGCGCGCGGGTAGAAAAAGCCGTTTCTAAGGTGCCCGGAGTTACCTCATGCTCGGTGAGTCTTTTGACTAACTCGATGGGTGTTGAGGGGACCGCATCTCCTGAGCAGATCATTGCAGCCGTGAAAAATGCAGGCTACGGCGCTGAGCTTAAGGGTGCTAAGAGCGAAAGCGGCAAAACGGTTTCGGACGATGACCTAAAGGACAGAGAGACGCCCAAACTGTTGGCACGTTTTATTGCGTCGCTCGTATTTTTACTTCCGCTCTTATATATTCATATGGGGCACATGTTGCTTGGCTGGCCGCTGCCGTCGTTTTTTGACGACAACCATGTAGCAATGGGACTTGTGCAGCTGTTACTAACCGTAATCATCATGGTAATCAACCAGAAATTCTTTATAAACGGCTATAAGAGCTTGTGGAAACGTTCACCCAACATGGATGCGCTTGTGGCACTTGGCGCGACTGCTGCGTTTGTATACAGCATTGTTTATTTGTTCATTATGACGGACGCGCAGGTTAAGGGCGGGGCTATGCAAGCTATGGCGTATATGGACGAGTTTTATTTTGAATCGGCAGCCACAATACTTACGCTGATTACGCTCGGAAAAATGCTGGAGTCCCGCTCAAAAGGTAAAACGACCGACGCACTCAAAGGACTTATGAAGCTTGCGCCCAAAACGGCGGTAATAGTGCGTGACGGGCAGGAAGTAACGGTGCCAATAGAGCAAGTAAAGATAGGCGATATCTACGTCGTGCGCCCGGGCGAAAATATTCCGGTAGACGGCGTGATTTTAGAGGGCAACAGCGCAGTTGACGAATCGACGCTTACAGGCGAAAGTATCCCCGTCGACAAGACGGTGGGCAGCACGGTCTCTGCCGGTACACTCAATCAATCGGGCTTTATCCGCTGTGAGGCAACGCGTGTCGGCCAAGATACCACGCTTTCGCAAATCATTCAGATGGTTAGCGATGCCGCCGCAACCAAGGCGCCCATTGCTAAGATAGCCGATAAGGTTTCGGGCGTGTTTGTACCCGCCGTAATCGGCTTAGCAATTGTCACATTTGTAGTATGGATGTTTATAGGTCGTACAATCGGATATTCGCTTGCACGTGCAATCTCCGTGCTCGTAATTAGCTGTCCGTGCGCTCTTGGACTTGCCACCCCCGTTGCAGTTATGGTGGGTAACGGCAAGGGAGCAAAAAACGGCATCTTGTTTAAGACCGCCGCCTCCCTTGAAATCACGGGAAAAGCGCAGTACGTTGTATTGGATAAGACGGGCACAATAACTCAGGGTACTCCGCAAGTTACAGATATCATTCCCGCCGAGGGAATTACCGAAAATGAGCTTTTGCGCCTTGCCTGCGCCCTCGAACATAAGAGTGAGCACCCGCTTGCAAAGGCGGTCATTACAAAAGCGGAACAAGAAAATATCGCACCCCAGGAAGTGGCTGATTTTAAGGCACTCCCCGGCAACGGACTTTGTGCCGCTTTGGACGGAAGCACTCTTTGCGGCGGAAACTTTGCATACATTACAACGCAAGTTTCGGTCTCGGATGAAATGAAGCTTAAATCCGAACAGCTCGCCGAAGAGGGTAAAACACCGCTATTCTTTGCTTTCGGCGGCAAGTTTGTCGGCATAATCGCTGTTGCCGACGTCATCAAAGAGGACAGCCCGCAGGCAATCCGCGAGCTGCAAAATATGGGAATCCGCGTTATTATGCTTACAGGTGACAACGAGCGCACGGCAAAGGCGATCGCAAGCAAGGTAGGTGTGGACGAGGTAATTGCAGGCGTTTTGCCCGACGGTAAGGAAAGCGTTGTAAGCCAGTTGAAAAAGAAAGGCAAAGTAATAATGGTCGGCGACGGCATAAACGATGCTCCGGCGCTTACAAGCGCAGATATAGGCATTGCGATAGGTGCGGGCACCGACGTGGCGATTGATGCGGCGGACGTGGTGCTTATGAAGAATGCGCTCACCGACGTGCCGGCAGCAATAAGACTAAGTCGCGCAACGCTAACCAACATTCACGAAAACCTCTTTTGGGCATTTATATACAACACCTTGCTTATTCCGTTTGCGGCAGGTGTATTCATTCCGCTTGCTGCATTCACGCCCAATTTCAGTTGGGAGTTAAATCCGATGTTCGGTGCGGCGGCAATGAGCTTGTCAAGCTTCTGCGTCGTTATGAACGCATTAAGGCTCAACCTCTTTAACCCGCATAACAGTAAGCGTGACCGTAAGATCAAAAACAAAGCAAGTATGGCTAAATCGATAGAGGGTAGTATACAAAAGACGCTTAAAATCGAAGGCATGATGTGCGGTCATTGCGAGGCAAGCATAAAGCAGGCGCTTGAGGCTATTGACGGCGTAAGCGTAGATGAGGTTAGCCATACGAACGGAACGGCAGTCATAACGCTAACTAAAGATGTTGCCGTTAAAGCTTTAAAGAAGGCAGTTGAATCAGCCGGCTACAAGGTTATCGAAATCGCGTAAGAGGCAAAAAGTTTTCATAAGTTTTGTAAAAAGCAGAATTATCAAAAATGCACCTTATAACGAGGTGCATTTTTGATTTATAGCATATTGACAAATTTCTAAAAAATGATATAATATTTATATGAAAAAACAAATTAAAATTACAGATGAACAAATAGAAATAGAAGCCCCATTGTATAGAGGACTACGTATTATGATAATATATGCTGCAATTTGGACGCCTTTATGTCAAAACGGAAAGTAATTGTAAACGCTCAAGAAGTGGCATTATATAGCAGGGACAAAAAGAAAAAAACTATTAAAAAAGATGAAATTGCTAAAATTATATGTAAGAGACATTTAATGGATGATTTTGCACCTGATATTAATTATATTTGTTTTGTATATTCTACTTCCAAAGTAATTATTCGTTTTGATATGCCTAATAACATAATTCAAGATTTCGAACGACTCACAAGCTATAAGATAATTTGATTTTATTACATAATAATAGAAGGCAATAATATGGAGAACATGGAGAACATAAAGAATTTTTTAAATCTTTGCATTTGGGGCGAGGGGCCTGGACGACCTTATGATAATATTTATATATTGTCAAGCCTAAAAGTGGAAAAGAATATTATACATATGATTTTTGAAGATGAAGAAGAATGTATTATAACTAATCCTCAAAATATAGATATTTCAGCAAAATTTATAAAAATCGAAAATGCAACTAATATAAGTTGGAAATTTTATTATTATGGTAAGCCTAAAAGCAAGGAAACGCTCACGACTATTCAATATGAAAAAGTTGATAATAATCATATACATATAACAGAACAGGGTGCTTTTAATAGTGAAAAAACAATAAGTGTTAACAAGAAAATTGCATTTGATTCCTATGGAGATATTAATTTTATTATAAATAATTTTATATGTAAAATGAATAGTTGCAAGGAGTAACATGGACAAAAAGATTTTAAGGGTGCAGCCTATTTATAATTTTATTATTGCTTTATTTGGGCTATCATTTTGCATTTTTTTCTACTTTATACCAACATTGGGGGAGTGGGCAAAAGGCGGATATATGAGTTATGCTATTATATGGTATATAATGGTATCTTGTGGAGTATGCTTTATGCTATATGTAATAATATATTCTTTGCAGTTTGCTGTTATAAACAAACAAGGAATAAAGATATATTTGTTATTTGTTTTAGTTGCGAATATTAAATGGGATATGATTCATAATATTACGCAAGAAAATTTAGCCGAGGGGCGTTATGCTTTGATTGGCTGGTTATTCGAATAAATAAAAACGAAAATCCTAAAAGAGGAGGACGTAATAAAAGAAATAAGCCTCCTTGGCAAATCATAGCCAATAAGAGAAACAAAGAGATAATAGGTAAGTTTATT
>JAFLVB010000008.1:0-11669 GCA_022508465.1 Clostridiales bacterium | reverse complement strand
TCCTTGGCAAATCATAGCCAATAAGAGAAACAAAGAGATAATAGGTAAGTTTATTAATATCAGCCCTGATCCATCGAGTAAATATTACTAAGAAGCGACGGAAAACTCCGTCGCTTTTGTCTATAAAAACTCATATATTTGGACTTATGTACATATAAATAAGCGATAAATCAAGGAGTTATTTATGAAAAAGCTAATTATTACTGTTTTGGCGGCTATCATTGTCGCCTTGCCGCTTATAGGGTGCGGCCCCGCCGAACTTGGCAAAGGTCTCACCGAATACACGATTACCGCTGCGCTCGACGCAGACCAAAGAACGGTAACAGCTCAGATGAGCGTCAATTATGTAAACGATACTCAGTCCGAGCTTACCGAGCTGGCTTTTCACTTGTACGGCAATGCGTATAGAGAGGGCGCAGTTCATTCGCCCATATCGCAGAGTGATATTTCGTCTGCTTATCCCGACGGACTTAGCTATGGCTATCTGACGGTGAGCAATGTCACGGACAGTAAAGGCAATGCGCTTCAGTTTAATACAGATAATAATAACGATGTTTTAAGCGTAACTATTCCGAGTCTTATGCCAACTCAGCGCGTGACTGTTAATCTTAAATTTAAGCTTGGGCTTGCCGAAATTCGTCATAGGCTTGGCTATTTTAGCGGCAAGTACAATCTCGGCAACTGGTATCCCGTGCTTTGTGCGTTTAGAGATGGAGCGTGGGTCAAGCACCCGTATTACTCTAACGGCGACCCGTTTGACAGCGCAGTTGCTAATTATAACATCAAGTTTACTTACCCGACTTCTATGATTGCGACTTCTACGGCGGGTGAGGGAGTAAACGGAGTTTTGGAAGCTAAGGCAAGAGCTGTACGCGACTTTGCAATCGTTGTAGGCAATTTTAATAAACAAAGCGTGATTGTAGGTGACACAACAGTCACCTGGTACTCGGAGGGGAGCGACGACTATACTCAGGTAGCAAAAGACGCCCTCAATACATACAACGACCTGTTTGGCGAGTACCCGTATTCGACTTTGGCGGTTGTAAAGACGGCGTTCTTAAACGGCGGCATGGAATATCCCGGGCTTGTATACGTAAGCGACGCGCTCAACGATGAGATGATAAAGGAGGTGGTTGCACACGAAATCGCTCACCAATGGTGGTACGGCGTTGTGGGCAACGATCAGGTCAACGAGGCTTGGATGGACGAGGGGCTTACCGAGTACACGACGACCATCTTTTACGAGAAAAATCCGTCATATGGGGTGGAAAAAGACGCACGTATTGCCGATTCGCTCACCACATATATGCTTTACTGCGAGCTGTATAAGGACAACGGCAAAAGCCTCACCGCTATGGGCAAGTGCGTAGGCGACTATGCCACCAATATGGAGTACACATATATGACGTATGTCAAGGGACAGCTACTCTTTGACTGCGTGCGCACGCTCATAGGTGATAAAGCATTCTTTAACGGACTATCTTACTATTACGAGAACTATAAGTTTAAGATCGCAACTATGGCGGACATGGTCGGAGCTTTTGAAAAATATTCCAAGTATCCGCTTACAAGCTACTTTAATAGTTGGGTGGACGGAACGGCACTATTGTACTCTGTTCACTGAGTTATCCACAGGGTTGTCCACAGTTGTGGAAGAGGTGATGTGTGTTTTTTACCGTTAAAAAAAGAGTTATTTTTATTTCCATAATTTGCGCGCTGATAATAGTGGGATTTATTGTCGCCTTGTCTGCGCCTACCGCGACAACTCTCGGTAGAGGCAAAACGGTGGTTATCGATGCCGGTCACGGCGGCGAGGACGGCGGCGTGGTAGGTCGAACGACCGGCATTAAGGAAAGCGACATTAATCTTGCCATTTCCAAAAAGGTTAAGGAGTTTTTGGAGGCGGGCGGCTATAAGGTCGTTATGACAAGAAGCAACGATTCGGGGCTGTACGGGGCGGTGTCGTCTAACAAAAAACTTGCCGATATGAAAAAGCGCAAGGAAATTATTTTGGACGCAAAGCCAGATCTGGTCGTCAGTATTCATCAAAATTTTTACCCCAGTTCGTATGTAAGCGGCGCGCAGGTATTTTATGCGCCAAACGGTAGCGGCGGCGATGAGGCAATTGTTATGCAAAAGATTTTAAACCGTGAGCTTGCGTGTAACCGCAACTCGGCAAAAGGCGATTATTACATAGTACAATGTGCCCCATATCCGTCAATACTCATAGAGTGTGGCTTTTTGAGTAATCCCGAGGAGGAGGCTAAGCTTGTCACGGCGCAGTACCAGGAAAAGGTCGCATATACCATATACACAGGTATCAATTTTATCCTCGGCTCGCCTGTTATAAGCTAAATTTATGCAAACGGTTAGCGAATTTTCGCCGACCGTTTTTCCTTTTATTCTGCGATAGGACGTTTAATAAGCAATCCATTTAATCGGTGAAATCGGATAAATAGATTTTTGAAATGGAAAATTGCCATTTAAGTGTTGACATACAAAATGAAAAATGGTATAATTTTTTGCGGTGTTAATATATCAGAGTACATTTTTTTGAGCTTATTATAGCTGTGTTGTACTGAAATTAACTGAAACAAAATGCTTTAAGTAAACTTAATGTTTGTAAATACTTTATGGAGGATAAAACATGGAAGTAGTATTAAATGGTAGAGATTTGACTATCGAGCAGGTGGTTGCCGTTGCGCGAGAAGGAGCAAAGGTAGTCCTTTCGGAAGAGGCAAAAGCCGCTGTAAAAAAAGCAAGGGCATATGTTGACAAAAAGTTATCCGAAAAAGCTATAATTTACGGTCTTACCACCGGATTTGGCAAGTTTTCGGATATTTTTATTTCTGAGGAAGACACCAAGCCTTTGCAGAAAAATCTTATTATAAGCCATTCTTGCGGAATGGGCAATCCGCTTCCTATTGAAACTGTCAGAGCGGCAATGTTACTTCGTTGCAACGCTCTCAGCCGCGGAAACAGCGGAATAAGATTAGAGGCACTTCAAACCATGGTAGATATGATTAACGCAGGCGTTCATCCGCAAATCCCAGAAAAGGGAAGTTTGGGCGCAAGCGGAGATTTGGCACCGCTTTCCCATATAGTTTTGGTAATGCTTGGTGAGGGCCATGCCGAATACAAGGGCGAGATTCTTACCGGAATGCAGGCTATGCAAAAGGCAAATATTCCTACGATAGAGCTTGCCGCAAAAGAGGGCCTTGCTCTTATAAACGGAACACAAATCATGACTGCGATAGGTTGCCTTGCAGTATATGACGCAAGAAATCTCGCTAAGACCGCTGATATCATAGGCGCAATGACCTGCGAGGCGCAGCTCGGAATTAAAAAGGCGTTCGACCACAAAGTACATGATGTGCGTGGACATAAAGGACAACAGGATGTTGCCAAAAACCTTTTACATATTCTTAAGGACAGCAATCTTGCATTTGAGACTAACCCCAATAAAGTACAGGATGCATACACCATTCGTTGTATGCCGCAGATTCACGGAGCAAGCAGAGACGCTATTGATTATGTATGGGATGCCGTTTCGAGAGAAATCAACGCCGTTACAGATAACCCGATAATATTCCCCGATGATGACGAGGTTATTTCGGGAGGCAACTTCCACGGTCAGCCTATGGCGCTTGCATTCGACTTTTTAAAGATCGCCGTTTCCGAATACGCAAACGTATCCGAGCGCCGCATAGAGCGTATGGTAAATTCGCAGTTAAGTAACGGACTTCCCGCATTCTTGACTAAGTACGGCGGCGTAAATTCGGGCTTTATGATTGCGCAGTATTCGGCAGCGTCGATGGTGTCCGAGAACAAGATTTATGCTCACCCCGCAAGCGTAGACTCCATACCGTCGTCGGCTAATCAGGAAGACCATGTAAGTATGGGAACTACCGCTGCAAGAACCGCAAGAATGATACTCGACAACAGCCAAAAGGTTCTCGGCATAGAGCTCTTTACGGCATACCAAGCGCTGTATTTGAGAGGAAAGGATAAGTTATCTTCGACCACGAGAGCGGTTTACGACCATATCGCAAAGAGCGTAAAGCCGGTAGAAGAAGATATCGTTATGCATTACGAGCTTGTTAAATTCGACAATATGATAAAGGCAAACGAAATTGTCAAAGTTGCAGAAAATGTTTGCGGAAAATTACTCTAAGGAGAGTTTATTATGATAAATAACAGAGATATAAGCGGGGCAATGACAATCAAATTGGATAACGTATTGCCCGAATATCCTACATTTGAACCGGATAAAAGACGTGCGCCCGACAGAGGCTATCGTTTGACCAAGGCGCAGACCGAATTGGCACTTAGAAACGCCCTCCGTTATGTGCCCGAGGAGCTTCACGAAGTCCTTGCGCCCGAGTTTTTGGAAGAGCTCAAAACGAGAGGCAGAATTTACGCTTATCGTTATAGGCCGCAAGGCAGAATTTACGGCAAGCCTATCGACGAGTACAAAGGCAAGTGCATGGAGGGCAAAGCTTTTCAGGTTATGATAGATAACAATCTTGACTTCGAGATTGCACTCTATCCGTACGAGCTTGTAACTTACGGCGAAACAGGTCAGCCTTGCCAAAACTGGCTCCAATATCGCCTTATAAAGAAGTATCTCGAGGAGCTTACCCAAGATCAGACTTTGGTAATAGAGTCGGGACATCCTTTGGGACTTTTCCCGTCTAAGCCGACGGCTCCCAGAGTAATAATAACAAACGCATTGATGATCGGTATGTTTGACAACATGGATGATTGGGAAATTGCCGAGCAAATGGGCGTTGCTAACTATGGACAGATGACTGCGGGCGGCTGGATGTATATAGGACCTCAAGGTATAGTTCACGGAACATTCAACACCATTCTCGGTGCTGGCAGAAAGTTCTTGGGCATTTCCGAACAGGGTGATTTGGTGGGACGCACCTTCGTTTCCTCCGGTCTTGGCGGTATGAGCGGCGCTCAGCCCAAGGCTGCAAACATAGCTAACGCTGTCGGAATTTTTGCCGAAGTTGATCTATCGAGAATACAGACAAGGTACAATCAAGGTTGGGTAAACGTAATAAGCGACAACCTCGCCGAGGTTTTTGAAATAGCAAAAGAGAATATCAAAAACAAGACGACGATATCGATAGCATATCACGGCAATATAGTAGATTTGCTTGAGTATGCCGACCAAATCAACTTTAAGATTGATTTGCTTTCCGACCAGACTTCGTGCCACAATGTATATAACGGCGGATATTGCCCGCAAGGCCTTACCTTTGAACAGCGTACCAAGATGTTGCACGACGACAGAAAAGGCTTTATCAAAAAGGTAAACGAGTCACTCAAAAAGCACTTTGAAGTAATTTGTCGCCTTACCAAAAAGGGAACATACTTCTTTGACTACGGCAACTCGTTTATGAAGGCTATATACGATAGCGGCGTAAAAGAGATTAGTAAAAACGGCGTGGACGAAAAGGACGGATTTATCTTCCCGTCTTACGTTGAGGATATTATGGGACCGATGTTGTTTGACTACGGCTATGGTCCGTTCCGTTGGGTATGCCTTTCGGGCAAACCGGAAGATTTGCGCAAAACCGACAAAGCGGCTATGGATTGCATAGATCCTAATAGACGCTTCCAGGATAGAGACAACTACATCTGGATTAAGGATGCAGAAAAGAATCAGCTTGTAGTAGGAACTCAGGCAAGAATACTTTATCAGGACGCAGAAGGCAGAACGCGTATTGCTCTTAAATTCAACGAGCTTGTAAGAAAGGGCGAAATCGGACCTGTTATGCTCGGTCGTGACCATCACGACGTTTCGGGTACAGACTCTCCATTTAGAGAGACCTCCAACATTAAGGACGGCAGCAACGTTATGGCAGATATGGCTACTCAATGCTTTGCTGGTAACGCAGCCCGTGGTATGAGCCTTTGCGCTCTCCATAACGGCGGCGGCGTAGGTATTGGTAAGTCTATAAACGGCGGATTCGGACTTGTTCTTGACGGAAGCGAGAGAGTGGACGAGATAATAAAGAGCGCAATGATGTGGGACGTTATGGGTGGTGTTGCACGTCGTAACTGGGCAAGAAACGAGCACTCGATAGAGACCACTATGCTCTACAATCAGCAGAGCGAGGGCAAAGCACATGTTACAATCCCGTATCTTGTTTCTGATGAGCTTATTAAGCGCTTAACAAAAAATCTTTAATTAAGGCATGATGTCATTGCGTTAGTTGGCGTTTGCCTGCAACAATAAAAACTTTAAAAAACAAAAAGGAGATATATTAAAATGGCTAAGATAGTTGAATGTGTTCCTAATATCAGTGAAGGAAGAAACTCACAGATAATAGAGGCAGTAATAGATCAGGTAAGAGAAACAAAGGGCGTAACGTTACTCGATTACAGCTCCGATCCTTCTCATAACCGTACCGTTATAACCTTTTTGGGATGTCCCGAAGGTGTAGCGGATGCAGCGGTAAAGGTGGCAAAAAAGGCTGCAGAGCTTATCGACCTTAATAAGCACGAAGGTGAGCATCCGAGAATGGGCGCTGTAGACGTAATTCCGTTTATACCCATCAAGGAAATGGAATCTGATGAATGTATCGAGCTTTCCAAGCAGGTAGCTAAGAGAGTTTGGGAAGAAGCTAAGATACCCGTATTCTTGTATGAGGATTCGGCAAGCGCTCCGCACAGAGTAAACCTTGCGGCTATCCGTAAAGGTCAATTTGAAGGTATGGCAGAAAAGGTTAAACAGCCCGAATGGGAGCCCGATTTCGGTGGCAAGACCATTAATCCGACAGCAGGTGTAGTTGCAGTTGGCGCTCGTATGCCGCTCGTTGCATTTAACATAAACCTCTCCACTTCGGACGTGGAAATCGCAAGTAAAATTGCTAAGATCCTTCGTCGTAGCAGCGGTGGATTTGACTGCGTAAAGGCTCTCGGCGTTATGCTCGAGGAGCGCAACGTAGCTCAAGTTTCCATCAATATGACCAACTTCCACAAGACTCCGCTTTACCGCGTTCTCGAACTCACTAAGGCAGAGGCTGCTCGTTATGGCGTTCATGTAATAGGTACAGAGATTATAGGTCTGACACCTATGAAGGCTCTTATTGATTCGGCGGAATACTATTTGCAGATAGAAGATTTCGACTTTAGCAAGCAGGTTCTTGAGAACCATATCCTTTAAGGAGAAGAAAATGCTGTTAATAAAGAATATCGGCGTTCTTCAAACTCCGGTAGGAAAAAGCAGTCTTTGCGGAAGCAAGCAGGCACAAAACCTCAAGCTTACTAATGCGGCTATCGCGATAGAGAACGGCAAAATAAGCGCAATCTATAAAGATGGCGAGCTGCCCATTATAACCAATGATGTTCATGTGATTGACGCAGGGAACTGTTTGGTAACTCCCGGACTTGTCGATTGCCACACCCATCTTGTATTTGGCGGGTGGAGACACAACGAGATACCGCTCAAACTTCGCGGGGCAACGTACCTCGACATCTTAAGAGCGGGCGGAGGAATTTTGGACACCGTTCGTCATACACGTGAGATGAGCGAGGATGAGCTTTATAATAAGAGCAAGGGCTTTATAGACGAGATGCTTGCGGGTGGCGTTACTACCGTAGAATCAAAAAGCGGATACGGTCTTAACCTCGATAACGAACTTAAACAGCTTCGTGTAAACAAAAGGCTAAACGAGAGCACCCCTATGGATGTCGTTTCCACCTTCCTCGGTGCGCACGCAATTCCGCCCGAGTATCAAGGCAAACCGGACGAATATATAGATTATCTTTGCGACGTTGTTTTGCCCGAAGTAAAAAGACAAAATCTTGCTGTTTTTTGCGATGTATTCTGCGAGGACTCGGTGTTCGACGTAGAGCAAAGCAGAAAAATGCTGCTTAAGGGTCAAAAACTCGGATTAAAGAGTAAAATTCACGCAGACGAAATCGAAGCGATTGGCGGAGCGGTACTTGCAGGTGAGCTTGGCGCAATTTCTGCCGAGCACCTTATCGCAACCAACGAGCAAGGCATTGACAGCATGGCAAAGGGTGGCGTTACCGCAGCACTTTTGCCGGCAACTTCCTTTTATCTCAACAAGACCTATGCGCCCGCAAGAGAGATGATAAATAAGGGAATCCCGGTAGCAATAGCGTCCGACTTTAATCCCGGCTCTTGTCCGTCGCTTAACTTGCAGTTTGCTATCAACCTCGGCTATTTAAAATATCGTATGCTTCCCGAAGAAATTCTTACGGCAACCACGCTCAATGCGGCTTGCGCAATAGATAGGGGTGAGACGATAGGCAGTATCGAGGTAGGAAAACAAGCTGACCTTGTAATTTGGAATGCGCCGAATTTTGAAATGATTTGCTATCGTTTTGGCAGCAATCAAGTAAAGACAGTAATTAAAAAAGGAGAAATAATACAATGAAATTAGTAGATATGACCGTAGCTTCATATATGGATTTGTTGAACTCGGATGCTCCCGCACCTGGTGGCGGAAGTGCCAGCGCACTTTGCGGAGCGCAGGGTGCAGCCTTGGTTTCGATGGTAGCAGGTCTTACTATCGGTAAAAAGAAGTATCCTCTCGATCAAGAATTGTGTATCGAAGTCGCTAAAAAGACTTCCGAGCTTAAAGACGCGTTCTTAAAGCAGGTAGATAAAGATACAGAAGCATTCAATCTTGTTTCGGCAGCATTTAAGCTCCCTAAGGAAACAGATGAAGAAAAGGCAGCTCGCTCAAAGGCAATTGCAGATGCAACTTTGGTGGCAACCAAGGTTCCGTTTGAGACGATGGGCATTTGTCTTGAAACTTTAAACTACACAAAGTCCTTGATCGGACATTCCAACACCAACGCGGCAAGTGACCTTGGCGTTTCCGCGCTCAATTTGATCTCTTGCATGAGAGGCGCTTGGCTCAATGTTCTTATAAACTTGGGCGGACTTTCTGACGAAGCAGTAGCAAAAGACTTCCGCACCAAGGGTGAAGAAATGGTAGCGGCTGCTCAAAAACAAGCAGAAGAAATCTATCAGGCTACTCTCGAAATTTTATAAAATCGAATTATCATAAAAAGGCAGGTGTTTGCCTGCCTTTTACCGATTAGCGCCTTTCTTGCCTAAAAGAAAGGAGAATGGCGGCTAAGTTGGACTATAAAACATAAAAGGAGTGTTACAATGAAAACAGACATTGAAATCGCATCCGAAGCGAAATTGAAACCCATTACCGAAATCGCTGCTCAGCTTGGTATTGCCGAGGACAATCTCGAGTGCTATGGCAAGTATAAAGCTAAGGTTAACGGCCGCGGCAACAAAAAAGGTAAATTGATCCTCGTTACCGCTATCAATCCGACGCCTGCTGGTGAGGGCAAGACCACTATATCGATAGGCCTTGCAGACGGATTGAAAAAAACTGGCAGAAACGTTTGTTTGGCGCTTCGTGAGCCGTCGCTCGGACCGGTCTTCGGTATCAAGGGTGGTGCAGCAGGTGGCGGATATGCCCAGATTGCACCCATGGAAGACATAAATCTTCACTTTACGGGCGATCTTCATGCAATAACCGCAGCAAATAATCTTCTTGCTGCGATGATAGATAACCACATCCATTGGGGTAACGAACTCAAAATTAAGGAAGTGACCTGGCACCGCTGTCAGGACGTCAACGACCGCGCTTTGCGCAATATCAGGAGCGGTGTGGGATTTGACTGCGAGCGTGACGAACATTTCGACATTACTGCTGCAAGCGAGGTTATGGCTGTACTTTGCCTGTCCAGCGATCTCGACGACCTCAAAAAGCGTCTCGGCAACATGGTTATAGGTCTTGATGAGGACGGAAACCGTGTGACTGCTCACCAGATTAAGGCAGAAGAGGCTATGACTATCCTACTTAAGGACGCAATAAAGCCCAATCTCGTTCAGACGCTCGAAGGCGTTCCTGCATTTGTTCACGGCGGACCGTTTGCAAATATCGCACACGGCTGCAACAGTATTCAGGCTACGCGCGCGGCTTTGTCATATGCCGATTATGCCGTTACCGAAGCAGGCTTCGGTGCAGATCTCGGCGCAGAGAAATTCTTGGACATCAAGTGCCGCACGGCAGGACTTGAGCCCGACGCAGTTGTCATTGTTGCGACTTTACGTGCATTGAAGTGCGCAGGCGGTAAGACAGAAAATCTTTCTACGAGAGATGATGAGTGCCTTGTAAAGGGTATAGACAACCTTAAAAAACATGTAGAGAACATCACGGGTGTATTTAAACTTCCGTGCGTAGTGGCTATTAACAGATTTGCGACCGATGAAGACGCAGAAATTGAGCTTCTTGAAAACGAGCTCAAGGCTCTCGGCGTAAGAGCTGTTTGCGCAGAATGCTGGGCAAAGGGCGGTGCAGGCGCAGTTAAGCTTGCAGATGCAGTTGCAGAGCTTACTTCGAGCAAAAAGACAAAAATGGAGTTTTCGTATTCGCTTGATCAGAGCACCGAAGACAAGATTGTTATAATCGCAAAGAAGATCTACGGCGCAGACGGTGTTATATTTACCGACAAGGCTAAGGCTGATATTGCTAAATATCCGCAAAACCTGCCCGTATGTATAGCAAAAACGCAATTCTCTCTTACCGATAACCCAAAGATTATAGGTAGACCTTCCGGATTCAATATCACAATCAAGGAAGTTATGTATAAGGCGGGCGCAGGATTCTTGGTTGCTATCGCCGGCAATATCATGCTTATGCCCGGACTTTCGCGTTCACCCAGCGCCGAGCGTATGAGTATTAATGATGGTGTGATCGAAGGACTTTTTTAGATCAATTAAGCGCACCCAAACATGTAAAACTTATTACACATTCAAACATATAAAAAGGCTTATTCCAAAAAGGAATAGGCCTTTTTAAGCGAAAACCACCGGCTTAGCCGGTGGTACCTGACTTAACTGTCGATTCTTTTTACAGTAAGGGTTGCGTTGACTCCGCTTCCAAGTGTAACGTTTAAAGCAAGTAAGGCGGTTGTTGCCAAGTCTATTAGATCTCCGGCGGTCAAGTTGGTTATAACGCTTCCGTTATACGTTGTGCCTACGCCAAGTGCGAGCGTTCTTGTAATAACCGTTTCGGGGATGGGAACAGTATTGCGGCGAACTTCAACAGTTACGGCTGCGCCTAAAGATGCCGAAGCGTTCGTGAAGAAGTTGATTTCATATGTCCCGGTTTGAACGATGGTTATAGCATTTGAGCCAACCGTTACATTAGATACCGGCATAGCAACTGCAAGCGGTATCTGTGTGGTGCCGCCCAAAGTGAGTGCGAGTGTTTGCGGAGTTGCATTGTAAAGTCCGCCAAATGCGGCTAAACCATTGGCGCCAGTCGCGCCGGTCGCACCAGTTGCACCCGTAACACCGGTCGGACCGGTGGGCCCAATAATACTAATACCGTCGGCACCAGTTGCACCGGTCGGTCCGGTAGGCCCAGTCACACCGGCAGCGCCGTTAGCACCTGTAGCACCGGTCGGACCTGTAGGTCCGGTTGCACCGGCAGCACCGTTAGCACCTGTCGCGCCAGTCGGACCAGTAGGTCCAGTTGCACCGGCAGCACCGTTGGCACCCGTAGCACCGGTCGGTCCGGTAGGCCCGGTTGCACCGGCAGCGCCGTTAGCACCTGTAGCACCTGTCGGACCAGTAGGCCCAGTCACGC
>JAFLVB010000079.1 GCA_022508465.1 Clostridiales bacterium | reverse complement strand
GCGCTTTATGCCGTCGGCTCGTCGTACTCGCTCACCATGATCTTTATGGCTGTGGCGACGGGCGCGAGCATAGGTATAACGGTGGTTGCGGGCAAATATTTTGGCGGCAAAAAATACGGAGACCTAAAAACTACGGTAAGCACGGCGTTTATAGGGATGTTCGTGCTTGCCTTGATTTTTACTGTGGCGGGCGCGCTATTATCGCGACCCATTTTGCTGCTATTAGGTACTCCCGATTACATAATGAAGGAAGCCACATCGTACCTGCAAATCTTCTTCTTTGGACTTGCTTTTATTTACATATACAACGTTGTGAGCGGTGCGTTTGCGGCTGTGGGCGACTCCAAGACCTCGCTCATCTTTTTGATCATCTCGTCGGTGCTCAATATAGCACTCGACCTGTTGTTTGTTTGCGTGTTTAAAATGGGCGTGGCGGGCGCTGCTTGGGCGACGCTTATTTCGCAGGCTGTGTCGGCAATCCCCGCTGCCATAGTGCTGTATATGCGTTTAGTCAAGCTCGAAAGCGACAGAGTGCCATGGTTTGACTTTATGCACTTACGCATAATTTTGCGTATAGCAATCCCGAGCATTATTCAGCACTCGATCGTGTCGCTCGGCAATTTGTTTATACAGGAACGCGTCAACTACTTTTCGCAGGATAATGGCGCGGTAGGTGTGGCGTATACGGCAGCAATCAAGCTCAACACGTTTGCCGTAAACTGCTTTGTAACAATGGGTAACGCTATGAGCAGTTTTGCCGCTCAAAACCTCGGTGCGGGCAAGGCGGACAGAGTAAAAAAAGGTTGCGTTTCGGGTATACTGATTTCGGCGTGCATAGCCGTGCCGTTCATCTTGGTGTACTGCTTGTTCGGCGACAGCGCAATAATGCTGTTTATGACCGAAAACACGAGCGACAACATAGCAGAGATAATAAGGATAGGCAGACAGTTCTTATACATAGTGTCGCCCTTCTATCTACTTATTCCTGTCAAGATAATTATGGACGGTGTATTAAGAGGAGGGGAGCGTATGTTTGAATTTATGAGTTCGACGTTCTCCGACCTATTACTAAGAGTAGCATTTGCGTACATTTTGACGCTGTGGACGCCGCTCGGCGAGACGGGAATTTGGTGGGCTTGGCCTATCGGTTGGGTAATTTCTATCGGCATTTCGCTCGGCTGCTATCTGTCGGGACGTTGGCAAGGAAAACTAAAGGAGAAAAAGGTTGGATAATGAAGTAACAACGGAAGTAACTTCCGAACAAAAAAAGCCGCTGAGCGGCCGTGCAATTGCGTATATAAAAGGTATGCCCAAAAGGTATTTTATTACCGCGTTTTCGGGCATGGCAATGGGACTGTTTTGCACGCTTATAGCGGGTACGATATTGGCGCAAATCGCTTCCTGGTGTGGAAATAATGCGTTTGCAAGCACTTTAAACTACATTGCAAGCATTGCTAAAATGCTGATGGGAGCTGGCATAGGTGTAGGTATTGCACATAAACTTAATGCCAAGCCGCTTGTAATATTTACGGCTGCTGTCACCGGACTTGTTGGTGCGTTTGCGGGCAATTTGGTCGCCGCACTTACTGCGGGATCGGAATTCGCTCTTGCTATGGGCGCGCCCGGTAACCCCATAGGGGCGTATATAGTTGCACTTTTGACGGTGGAAATAGCCGGACTTTATGCGGGCAAGACCAAGCTCGATATAGTGCTTATTCCGCTTGGAATGCTTATAATGTGCCTTGCGGGGATATTCGTGGCTTGGCCGTTTATCAAGCTCATTGACCTTTTGGCTAAGCTCATCGTCCTTTTGATAGAGGCGGGAACTGTTGTCAAGGTGCTCACCGGCATAGTTGTCGCCATAATTATGGGCGTCTTACTTACTATGCCCACATCCTCGGCGGCAATTTGGATTGCCATTGCAAACTCGGATGTCGGACTAGCAAATCCCGACGTGTTCGCTATAGCAGGCGGAGCGGCTGTTGCAGGTTGCGCGGCACATATGATAGGCTTTGCCGTGGCATCGTTCAGAGAAAACGGCTGGAGCGGACTTATCGCGCAGGGCATAGGTACGTCTATGCTGCAGATACCCAACATTATGCGTAAGCCCATAATTATGGTGCCCGAGATTGTTGCAAGTGCAGTCAGCGGACTTGTCGCCGTGCTTATTGGTATTAGGTGTAACGCAGCCGGCGGCGGCATGGGTACAAGCGGACTTGTGGGCGTGTTTGGCACTATTTCGGCATCGACGGGCGTCATCGCTACTTGGCAAATCGCAATAGGCATTATACTTTGCTTGTTCGTTATCCCCGCGGCAGTCAGCTTAATTTTAAGCGAGCTTATGCGCAAAAAAGGTTTTATCAAGCCCGATTATCAAAAACTTGATATGTAAAAGAAATGTACTATTTGAGTTCATCAAAGTACCAAAAAGACAATAAAAAAGATTATAGTTGCTAAATCGTTAGAACCAAAAAGCAGGTCAGAAATGACCTGTTTTTTATATAACGAAAATGGCATAAGAATAGGGGACATATAATAAATTATGTGTTTACATATTGACAAAGTAAAAACTTATGTTACAATATATGTAAGTAGACTTTAAGTCAATTATAAACATAAATAAAGGAGAAGTATTATGATGAAGAAAGTTTTAAGTATTCTGGTGGCGGTAGTTGTACTGTTTGCATTATGCGCTTGTAATGGGAGCGAACTTACTAAAAAGATAGATGAGCTTGAAAAGGTGGTGCAGTCTCAAACGGATAAAATAACCGAGCTGGAAGAAAA
>JAFLVB010000078.1 GCA_022508465.1 Clostridiales bacterium | reverse complement strand
CGGTCGGGAAGGTCGTGGAGTGGGAGAAGTCCGTGCGGGGCGGAGCGTCCGCCGCGGACGCGACGGACAGACAGATTAATGAATATTTTGGAGCGTGATTATGTTCGAGAACAAGACGAAAGTAGAACTATTATGGTTGTTTGCAAGGAAAGATCTGAAAAATATATTTGACAATATCAAAAAAAAGGTACAATAACTATGCAGTATTATAAAAAAGCAATAGTAACTGGTGCGAACGGATTTATTGGCAAACAGCTTGTCTCTGCGCTTCTGTCCAAAAATATTGAAGTCGTCGCTGTCGCACCTCGTTTTGATGAAATTCTTTTGAATGACAACAGGATAGTCTGCCTAAATTGTAAAGATAAAACTCCATTTGATTTGGAAGAAGCGTTGAAAGATTTTAATGCTGACGTTCTCTTTCATCTTGCATGGTCAGGCGTTTCCGGTTCAATCAGAGCAGATTATAACATTCAGCTTGATAATGTTCGTCTTGCCTGTGACTACGCCGCGTTAGCGGCAAAAATCAATTGCAAGCGTTTCATATATGCCTCAAGCATTGTTGAAATGGAAACTTACGAGTATCTTCAAAGCGATGATGCAAACCCAACCGGCGGATATATCTATGGAGCGGGAAAACTTGCCGCTCATCTTATGGCTGAAACCGTTGCAAAACAGGCTGGTATCGATTTTATACCAGTTATCATCACAAATATCTATGGGGTAGGCGAAAAATCGGCGCGGCTTATAAATACTTCTATACGAAAGCTCCTGAATGGGGAGCACTGCTCTTTTACCGAAGGCAAACAAACGTATGATTTTATTTATATAACCGATGCCATAGCTTCTATTGTTGAAGTTGCGGAGAAGGGAAAGGCGTTCAGCCGCTATTACATTGGCAGCGGAAGTCCAAAACCGTTAAAAGAATTCCTTTTAGAAATGAAAGATGTTGTCGCACCCAATGCGGTTCTTGGTCTTGGTGACCTCCCGTTCAATGGAATCGACATTGACTATGCTCAGTTCAAACTAAAAAAGGTCGAGCAAGACACTGGCTATAAAAACAAGGTCTCATTCCGTGACGGAATTAAGATGACCATGGATTTCATAAAATCGGAGCGGTAAATGATTCAGAATTTTGAGTTCAATGAAACAGAAATAAAAGGTCTCTTTGAGATAAAGCCGTTCAATGCGGACGATGTACGCGGTTGCTTTACAAAAGATTATTCCAAAGAAGTTTTTGAAGCAAACGGCATTATACATGATTTAAAGGAAGTTTTTTATACAACTTCTTTTAAAGGCGTAATACGTGCCCTACACTTCCAGCGAGTTAAACAACAGCCTAAACTTGTGCGCTGTATTTATGGTTCAGTTTACGATGTTGTTGTCGATTTACGGGTTGACAGTCCAACGTTCAAAAAATGGCTCGGCTTCAGTCTTACTGGCAGCGGACATGAGGAAATACTTGTTCCTTCCGGATGTGCGCACGGTTATCTTGTCCTTGAAAAATCGGTCGTAAGTTATAAATGCGCGGAGAAATTCTACGGAGAGTACGACGATGGCATTATGTGGAATGACCCTGATATCGCCGTAGACTGGCCGCTTGAAAAGGTCGGCGGGATTAAAAATATGATTCTTGCAGACAAAGACAAGAATCTACAAACGTTTGCTGAGTTTATGCATAAATATGGAGGTTTCAAGACGGGAGAAAATACTAAACTTATGCACGGGGGGGGGTAATCTTTTCTGACGATTCTGCTTGTGAACATAAGGCGGCATGAAAATGCCGTTTGTATCTGTTGTAACTGGCGCAAGCGGTTTTATCGGACGGCATCTAGTGGCAGCGTTGTTAGAGAACGGTAGCGAGGTATATGCCGTCGTTAGGAATGCGGCGAGGGCAAAAACGCTACTCCCAAAGTCTGAGCGTCTTTATGTGCTTGAGAGTACGGTTGGAAGCGACGGAGCTGTCTCCTGCGGCATCCCGCATGGCTCTGACGTGATGTACCATCTCGCATGGTCAGATTCCAAACCTGAATCTCGCGTGGACTTTGGCAGGCGGGCAAAGAACATTCAGATGACGCTCAGCTACCTGAGGCTTGCGAAAGAGAGCGGTGTGAAAAAAATCGTCATGGCAGGCTCAACGAAAGAGTATCTGTACTGCGGGACACCAATAAACAAGGAAGCCCGCCCTACTCCCGGCGATGCCTACGGAGCGGTCAAGGTTGCGCTCAGGTATCTTGCCGGACAGTTCGCAAGGCAAAACGGAATCGCATTCAATTATGCCGTACTGGAAACACAGATTAATTTGACAAACTATTCCCAAGCGCAAAGCCGCATTTTTGGCTTCATGGGTGAGATTATTTTCAGCGCGTATATATACAGGCTTGAAAAAAGTGGAAAATACCGCGTGAGGCATGTTCCTTTGCTGTTTTTCAATTACACTGAAAAAATTACAGACATCATGCCGGTCAAAAAACCGAATGTCGTTCCGGTTCTGTTTTTGCACCAGCATAAGAAGGATTTTCTTTTTGCGACTGCATTGCAATCATTTCTGAGTCATGCTGAATCGAGTTGCTTTTACGAACTTCTTCTTCTCTCCGAGCCTGTCAGCTCGGAAATCAAGATAATATTCGCAAAAATGCTCTCCGGCTTTCCGAATGTGTCGCTGCGCTACCTGAACGCCGAGATGCTAAGAAATCAAATAAACGAACGATATGGCACATCTGAAATTCTGCCGTTTCTACCTCATGTTCTCATGCATTTCAGCAAGATGCTTGTTTTCGGTTCGAACACATTGTTTGAAAAATCAGTCCTGCCGCTCTTTCAGGCGGAGCTTTCGGAAAACAAAATTATAGCTGCTCCCTACTTCCGTTCAACATGAACACCTTCTATCAGATGTGGGGAGTCACAACTCCAGCGGAGGCGAGAATCGAGGAGCAGAGGAAAGACGTTCTTTCCGCCCTGAACGGTCGAGCGCCGGCGAACCTTGAGGAGCAGGCGCTGTGC
>JAFLVB010000077.1 GCA_022508465.1 Clostridiales bacterium | reverse complement strand
CAAGGCAGGAGTAGAAGAATCTCTCGTGAGTTACCGTGAAGGTAAGAAGGTTAAGGGTAAGGTTATTTCCGCTGACGACAAGGGAATACGCGTAAGCATTGGTGGCAAATACGACGGTATCGTTTATAGCAACGAAGTCAACATCGACGAAACATACGATCCGGCAAACTTTACCGAGGGTATGGAAATTGAAGCAATCATTATCGGCAAGAAAGATGCTGATACCGACTGCATTCCGCTTTCTAAGCGCAAGGTCGATTTGATTAAGGAAGGCGACAAGGTTGTCGATTCCATTCGCGATGGTTCGGTTTTTGAAGTAATCGCCAGCAGCGAGACCAAAGGCGGCTTGCTTGCTAAGCTTGGAACATACACCGTATTCGTTCCCGCGTCGCAAGTAAAGGAAGTAGGATTCCCCAAAGATCTTAAGGCTTATGTAAAAAAGAGACTGCGCCTTACCGTTTTGGAAATAGACGACGCTAAGCGCAAGATTATTGCGAGCCAGAAGAAGGTTCTCGAAACCGAAAGAAAGGAACGCGAGGAAATTTTCTGGGCAAACGTTGTTCCCAACGTAGTTGTAAGCGGAACAGTTAAGAGAATCACATCGTTCGGTGCTTTTGTAAGCGTTGACGGATTTGATTGTCTTGCTCATATTGTTGATTTGTCTTGGAATCATATCAAGACTGTTGACGAAGTATTGAAGATCGGCGAGACCTATGACTTCCTTGTTTTAAGCGTAGATCGCGAAAAGGGACGTGTATCGCTCGGATATAAGCAGCTTCAACCGCATCCGTTCGTAGTTGCTATGGAGAAGTATCCCGTAGGCTCGGTTGTGTCCGGTAAAGTTGTAAGCATTGTTCCGTTTGGTGCATTTGTTCAGATAGAGCAGGGTATCGAGGGCTTGGTTCACGTGTCCGAGGCATCTCATTCGTTTATCAAGAACATGAATGAAATCGTTAAGATCGGTGACACCGTTGACGTAAAAGTTCTTGCTATTGACGAGGCTTCTCGCAGAATAACTCTTAGCATCAAGGCGTGCCTTCCCGAAGAGCCGCAGCCGGAGCCTAAGAAGGAACTCACCGACGAAGAGCGCGAGGAGCGCAACAAAAAGTTTGCTAACCGTCCCAAAAAGTCGGAGCGCAAGCCTAAGGAAGATGATGATTCGCATAAGGAATGGAACGAAGAATCTTCCTTCAATCCCTTTGCTGATTTGCTTAAAAACCTTAACATCGACGAAAATAATAACTAATGTAAATAAGCCTCTGTCATTTGACGGAGGCTTAAATTTTTGCGTAACAAAAGTGCGCGACCGCCCGTATATATTCTTATGAGAATATTCGACCTTCATAATGATGCGTTAACCGGTGGCGGAAAAGCAAAAAACGGCGACACTATCTATGCGATATGGACAACTAATTTAACTTACCAAAAAGTTGTCCAAATTGCATTTGACAATAAAAACAAAATGCTCGCGATAGAAGACTGTGGCGTTTTTATAGATCATTTAACCGAAATTTCCAATTTCGATTTTATGTATGCCGGACTGACCTGGAACGGATTTAACGGTCTGGCGGGCGGAGCTAACTCTATCGAGCATTTATCTGAGCAGGGCAAGCAGCTTATATCTATATTAAATGATAGTCGTTTGGTTGTAGACACCGCTCACCTTAATAGGGCAAGCTTTTATGAGGTGGCGGAGCAGGCAAATAAAATAATTTGCAGTCATACTTGCTTTTATGACGTAAATAAGCACCCGCGAAATTTGACACGCGAGCAAATTTCTGTTATAATAGAGAGAGGCGGCATAGTGGGGCTGTGCTTTGTGAGTGACTTTCTCGGTGGCAATTCTGTAAACGATGTTGTAAAACATATTGATTGGTTTTTGGATTGCTTTGGAGATAAGCATCTCTCTATAGGCACAGACTTTTTCGGGACGGCAAACTTGCCCAAAGGGCTTACTACCTATAAAAGTTTTGAGCGGCTCGTGCTTGCTATGATACGGCGAGGTTATTCGGACGCTACTATACACAATATTTTATATGGAAACGCCGCCGCATATTTTTTTGAATGAAGAGGAAACGGTTATGAAAGACTTATACGAAAACCCGTTAAACACGAGATATTCCTCTAAGGAAATGTCTCATTTATTCTCGGACGATTACAAGTTTACACTTTGGCGTAAGCTGTGGATCGCTCTTGCCGAAAGCGAAATGGAATTAGGGCTTAATATTACGCAGGACCAGATTGACGAAATGAAGAAATATGTTTCGGATATCAACTACGAGGTTGCCGCTGCGCGCGAAAAGGAAGTGCGACACGACGTTATGGCTCACGTTTATGCGTTCGGCAAACAGGCGGAGTCGGCAAAGGGCATTATTCACCTCGGCGCAACAAGCTGCTATGTGACAGACAATGCCGAAATTATAGTTATTGATAACGCATTAAAGTTGGTGCAAAAGAAGTTGGTTGCCGTTATGGACAAGCTTGCTCGCTTTGCGGACAAGTACAAGGCTTTGCCAATCTTAGGCTATACGCACTTACAGCCTGCACAGCTTACTACGCTCGGCAAACGTGCATGCTTATGGATACAAGACTTGTGGCTTGATTATGAATCGCTTTCTGAACTGCTAAAAAAGGTTAGACTGCGAGGAGTTAAGGGCACAACGGGAACTCAAGCAAGCTTTTTGGAGCTTTTCGGCGACGGAGCCAAGGTTGACGAGCTTGAAAAGAAGGTCGTTGCCAAAATGGGTTACAGCGAGGCATATGCAGTAACGGGACAAACTTATCCTCGTAAATTCGATTACAATGTGCTCAGCGTTTTATCTCAAATAGCTCAAAGCGCATATAAGTTTGCAAACGACCTCAGAATTTTACAAAGCTTTAAGGAGATAGAGGAGCCGTTCGAGAAGTCGCAAATCGGATCGTCGGCAATGGCATACAAACGCAACCCGATGCGTAGCGAACGTATTTGCGCTCTTGCTCGTTTTGTTGTATCTTTGCCACTCAACGAGGCTATCACCGCCGGCACTCAATGGCTTGAACGGACTTTGGACGACAGCGCAAATAAGCGCATAACCATAGCGCAGGCATTCCTTGCTGTGGACGGAATTTTAAACATTTACAATAATGTTGCGGACGGAATTGTCGTTTATGAGAAGGTTATCGAAAAGCACATTAAGGCAGAACTGCCGTTTATGGCTACCGAAAATATCATTATGGAGTGCGTAAAGCACGGTGGAGACAGACAAGAATTGCATGAGCATATAAGGATAAATTCCATGGAGAGCGGCAAGCGCGTAAAAAGTGGGTTGGATAACGACCTTATCGAACGCATTAAAGCAGACGAACATTTTGCCGCAGTCAAGGATAATTTGGATAATATGCTTAATCCTGCCGATTATACCGGTAGGGCAAAGGACCAAGTGGAGAGATTTATCGCCGAATATATCAAACCGATATTAGCCAATCATTCTGCCGACCTTGATTTTAAATCCGAATTAAAAGTTTAAAAGATAAACAAAAAGCTCTTTCAACCAGAAAGAGCTTTTTTGATAAATAAAATCAAAATTTAAATAACATTTATTTTTAAATGCGCATAGTTATA
>JAFLVB010000076.1 GCA_022508465.1 Clostridiales bacterium | reverse complement strand
CAATTTTTATATATTATATTGTATGCCAAATGCATAAAATAATCAAGCATTTTAGCGGCATAAAATCACTTAGATTTAAGTTCTTTATCTATTATCGCGTCGATAAGTCGCCAGAGCTGAGATGCCGTATCTTCGTACGCCATCATTCCCATGCCAAACGGATCCATAATCTCCTCGCCCGTGAACTGGTTGGCAGAAAACACTTTATCAGTAGTATGCTCCATTATCGTCACAATAGCCATTCTGTGTCTATCCGTCATGCAAACAACCAAATCGGCGTTGTCAACCGCCTCGTGAGTGAGCTGAGTAGGCTTAAACGCATCAAGCTTAACACCCTGATCGGTCAAAACCTTTTTCGCCTCAGCCGTCATCTCGGCATCATGAACGTCAAGTCCCGCCGAAGTTATATCGAACTTACTTAGTTTGCGTAATTTGCGCAATTTTTGTTTCATTATAAATTGCGCCATTGGCGAGCGGCATGTATTGCCGGTGCATACAAACAAAACTTTTCTCTTTGGTACTGACTTCTTTTGTGCCATACTTAACTCCTTTATATCGTCTTTCCGCCGCTTGCCTTATGTATTCTGTTCATAAGCGCAGCTCCTACTCCATAATCATCAACGCCCTCGCAAATAATGATGTCGTAACCTTCGCCATCAAGGCGTCTAAACTGAGCAAATAAATTATATGCATATTCTTCTACCGAATTTCCTATGCAATATGTGTTTCTGTCGCCATAATTACCGCCGAGCGAGAGAATTATCTTTTTGCCGCTTGCCTCGTCGTACTTTTGCTCTATTCGGCGGTGCATATCGATACCGGGAAGAGCAAGATAAACATTGGCGTTTGGGCTATAATGCTTATACTTCATGCCAGGGCATAGCGGCACATTGCCGACTATCGGTCGATTGAGCTTACCTATAACCGCCTCGATTTCTTCTTTGGGAGTGCCGCCTTGACGCAGCAATGTGTTATTTACGCAGTCGACAATGGTAGATTCAAGCCCCACACTACATCTACCTCCGTCGAGAATATACTTTATCTTGCCGTCAAGATCGTGTAAAACGTGCTCTGCCAAAGTGGGACTCGGCTTGGTGCTTGTGTTTGCGCTCGGTGCGCAAAGCGGAACGCCACATTCTCTTATAAGCTCCAACGCGCATTTATGATTTGGCATTCTGATCCCCACCGTGTCCAGCCCGCCTGTCACAACGCTAGGCACGATTTGCTTCTTTTGCAAAACGATCGTTATAGGTCCCGGCATAAACTTATCTATAAGTTTTTCGGCAGTCGGCGTAATAAAAGCGAACTGCTCTATTTGCGCTTTGTCATATATGTGGCATATAAGCGGATTGTCGGACGGTCGCCCTTTAGCATCGTAAATCTTTTTGACCGCCTCGGGGTTTAACGCATTAGCGCCCAAGCCGTATACCGTCTCGGTCGGGAACGCCACCAAGCCGCCGCTTAAAATCTCGTCGGCGCAAAGCTGCGTATTTTTAGAATTGAATTGCAGAATTTGTGTATTCATACGTTTATCTTAAACCCTTTAGGCAATAATTATCAGTATGGAAAAGTCTAAATTAGCTATCGCCGCCGACGAAATACTGCGCGCCGCTACAATCTGGCTGCTTAGCGCAATTTGTTTGCGTTACCTAATCAAGGAACTATATCTTATAATCCTTATCGCCACGTCTATTACTATGCTCGCCACCTTACTTATACGGCACTATTACAGCAAAAAAAATATGACGGCGAAAAACATTAAACAAACAGACGATGCTATGCGCGAACTGCTCGTTTCCGATCGGAGTGCGCTGCTTGATAAGCTAAGCAACGCTCTCGGCGGCTATGTGGCAAGCAATGCGGTTATCAGTCAAAACACGGTTATCTATCCCTATTTTTACGGGAAGTTGCCGCTTGATAAACTCAACCTTGCATATAACGCAGCTCTTGGCAATAATAAAAAACTTATTATCCTTTGCGCCGAAACAAGTGCGGAAGTAGAAAAGAATTTGGATTTATTTTCCGACATTCCCGTCGCTATTCTGCGCAAAAACCAAGCCTATGCGTTTTTGCAAAAATACGGACTTTTGCCCGAGACCAAAGTTCGCCCCAAAAAAAAGCTGCATTTCCTTAAAAACGCTCTTAAAAAATCCAAAATTAAGGGATATCTTTCCGCCGCGCTGATACTGCTTGTTACCGCCGCATTTTCGCCATATGCACTACTGTGCATAATAGCCGCGGCAGTCAACATAACAATGTCAATCCTATGCGAGGTTAAAGGCAATTAGGAATTGCTTTCTTCGCTTTGGTCGTCACTCTTGCCTTCTTGCTCTTTTTCTTGTTGTAGTCTTTCAGCTTCTTCGGCTTCCTTATACAAGCGTTCGCGCTCCTCGTCCTTGACCTCTTGCGCAGGATACGAGTGTGAAATCCACAGCACCAACGCAAGCAGAATACCGAACGCACCGGACCAGCACGCCAAATCACCTATTGCGCCGTTAAAAAGCGTCTTGTCAAAAAGGTACATTATAAACGACACGGTGAATACAAGTATAAGCACAAGCGCTATTATAGCTACTACTCTTTTAAGATTCTTGCTCATACCTTTATTGTAACATAAATATATAGACAAAGTCAATTATTGGATAAGAAAAGATTAAACAAAAAGGCCGAGTTTATTTCGGCCTGCTTCATTTTTCAATTGTAAATCTTATTAAATATGACTTCTGTCTTTGTTATACAATATCTGCTTTATATATCTAATTAGGATAATGCTCTTTATTATACCGCCAACAAAGAGCACGACCGAAGATATAATTACTGTTATAAAAACATCAGGCACAAACGCCTGCGCCACCCATAACGGTGTTGCAAAGAATATCGGAACAAGCAATAAAATAAATATCGGCAAAATTAAGTTGACTGTTACAAGCAATATCACCGCCGGAAGTATTTTGTTACGTTTTAGCATATTTGCATATTTAGAAACCAAGCACAATGATAAAACTGCCACGGCAAATATTGCTAACATAATCAGGTCGATTCCGATATGACTCGATATATAAGCATTGCTCGCGATTTCGTTAGGAGGATTCCTTAGCAACATAAGGACAATCCCCCAGCCTAAACTATCCATCATTTCGTTAGTCACAAAATAATCGTTCACATTAGCTGTAATGGCAATGGCGATTTCACTTTCGGGAAGAATAAAAATACAGGAAGTCCCGGTTTCAATAAGTCCACTATGACGCAATACCGGTTCGGAAAGAGGCTCTTTTACTGTAGCCCAACCGTAACCATACCAATATGGAATATCGTCGTCAATATAAACCGTATCTCCATAAAACATCTTATCTATGCTTTGCTTTGAAATTATACCATTTCCACCGTTTAGATACATTTGTAAATATCTCCCCAAATCGTTCGTTGATGAAGAAATATATCCGGCGGGTACGGTTATCCAATCGTTTTTAGATGAAGGATATTTATGGCTGTTTTTAATATGAAATCCCCAATAATTTGTATATCCGTCAATCAATCCATTACTTAGGCTTTCGTTAAGCGTTGCCGCCGTATGGGAAAGCTGCAACGGCTCAAATATATTTTCGGTTATATAGTCATCGTATGACTTTCCGCTAACAGTTTCAATGATTTCACCGAGCAAGGAATAATTCACATTTGCATAGTTATGAACGTCTTGCTTATTAATAATTTTATAATTTTTCAGAGTTTGATATTCGCCTAACCCACTTGTATGATTGAGTAATTGACGTACAGTTATTGTGTCGCCGTCGGTTGCATTTGGCAGATATGTTGCAATATTATTGTTTAAATCTATTTTCCCCTGCTCGACCAACTGCATTATACAAACAGCCGTAAAAGACTTACTGACCGATCCAAGCAAAAACGGCGTATCACAGTTTGGACAGTTGCCGTAACTTTGAGAGAATAACTCGCTGTTTCTATCCACAATTGTAACAGACATTGCGGGGATATCAGCATTTTTTACACATGTTTGCAAGTAACTGTCTATATCGCTATAAATATCTGTATCTGTCATTGCTACCG
>JAFLVB010000075.1 GCA_022508465.1 Clostridiales bacterium | reverse complement strand
GCTCGTCTTTAAAGGTGATGGTGAGCTTTGTGTCTTTGAGAGTATATTTACCCTCTTTGGTTTCGCCCTTCATAACGAGCTTAATCTTGTTGCCGTCATGCAGTTCGAGAGTATACTCGCTGCCGTCGCTGGCATCATAATAATATGCGCCGGACTCCGCCCCCGGAGTTTTAGTCTTCTTGCATGCTACTGCTGTCAAGCTGATTACAGCTATAATAGCAATTAGCAGTACAACATACATTTTTCTTGCTTTCATTGCTACCTCCTCTTCTATTCGATTACAGTAAACTCATTATTCTGCGTAACAAATTTTAATTTGCCATCGGAACAATTAATGGTAATAGTTGCGCCAGAACCTGAAAAGCTTTGGGTGCCC
The DNA here is from genome assembly GCA_022508465.1 of Clostridiales bacterium. Taxonomy (GTDB): domain Bacteria; phylum Bacillota; class Clostridia; order Christensenellales; family Pumilibacteraceae; genus CAG-552. The sequence continues at coordinate 3,761 of JAFLVB010000075.1, read as the reverse complement.
CTATAAATACTTAAGAATTGTTTCTTTGTGCCACCATAGTTGATTTCTGTTAAGAATTTTGTTTCTGCAAATGCCCCATCTTCGATTCTTGTAATATCTACACTAATATCGACGCTTGTAATATTCTTTTCGGCAAATGCACTATCAGATATAATGGTCACGCTGCCGTCGGTAGGAATTCGAGCACCATCAGTAGCTGCCAAAAGAGTTTTTGTGACTTTTTCAATCAAGCAGCCGTTAGCGCTGAAATAGTTCTCGTTACCATCTACTACTGTTAACTCCTCAAGATCGCTCATATATGTGAAAGCACGATATCCGATAGTCTTAACGTTTTTGCCGATTGTTACTTTCTTGATACCCGATTTTTCAAATGCAAGCTCTCCGATATACGTTACAGAGTCTGGAATGACAATATCAATCGCCAAACTTACCGTATTATAGAAAGCATTATCGCCTATATATTCGAGATGAGTGGGTATGTTGATGCTTTGCAAATTAATACATCTGTAGAATGCGCCATCACCTATCGTCTTGATACCATCGTCAAGTTCAACTTTAGTCAACATCGAGAATGCCGAAAATCCACCTTCTGGAATTTTTTCACCACTTGTTATCTTAAGTTCCTTAAGCGTCCCTTGACTAGTCGACAAAGCTTGTGCTGCAATGCCGGGGATAGATACCTTTTTTAAATTGCAATCGTTTAGTGCTTCACCGTCTATTGCAATGAGATCCTTATCTATAGTAATTTCGGTTAGTTTTTCGCATCCGTCAAACGCTTTGTTTTCTATATACTTTACGCTTGGCAATTCTAAGCCTGTAAGGGAGATGCAACGACTGAATGCCGACGCGCCTATCGTCCTTACTTTGCTCGGTATAGTTATTTCCGTAAGTGCGGACGCACCGCCGAATGCACTACCTGCAATAATGTCTGTGTCATTATTAATTTTATAAGTCGTCGAGGTGCCGAGTGCGCCGGCTCTAAGCAATACCTTGTACGGATTAGTTGAGCTACCCAGATATACAAGGTTATTTTCGTTAGGGTCGCTATTAGTCCTTAGATTTGCGCAGTTATCGAATGCGCCTCTGCCTACACTTATTACGCTATCCGGGATGGTTATGCTACGCAACCCGCTGCAAGAGTTGAATGCGCCACCTGCAATAACTTTAGTCTTCTCATTTATCGCACAAGAAGTTATGCTTGTGTCCTCCGCCCTTGTCAAAATAAGATGCGGATTATTCGCGCTACCTATATAATAAGCTTTGTCGTCCTTTGTTAATTTGAGATTTGGACATTCATTAAATGCGCTCATGCCTACAAAAGATATGCTATCCGGAATATTGATAGTTTCAATATGTTGGCATCCGGTAAAAGCATTGTCTCCAAGTCCTGTTGCCTTTGTTATTGTGATAGTCTTTAATGTCGACGGCAAAGTCTCTCTGTTGGATTCAGTCGCATTTGATACTAAGTCAGAACTGCTATCAGAAATATTGTTGTCGAAGAAATAACCGATATTCCTTCTGTGCTCGATATTGCTGCCTACAAACGGAAGTGTAAGCGTCTCGAGGCTATCGCATTCGCTAAAAATATGCGCACCTATATCCGTTACGCTGTCGGGAACAACAAAGCTCGTAATCTTCTTTAAACCCTCGAATGCACCAAAAGCGATAGCCTTAACACCATCGGGAAGAGTAAGACTCTCGATATTTTCGCAATACAAAAATGCAGCCGCGCCTATTATTTCGATATTAGCTCCAAATTTAAAACTTGTTAAAGAGGTGCATCGTCCGAAGCTGGCGCCGCCGATACTCTCAACGGCATCGGGAAGCTCAATACTTGTCAAACTCTCGCAATCCTGGAATGCGTTGTCACCTATTGTCGTCAGCTTACTGTTTTTGCCAAAATTTAATGCGGCGAGCTTTCTACATTCTGTAAATGCGCCTTTTTCTATCGTCGTTAACGAGTCGGGAAAATTTATAGATTGCAGATTCGTGCATTGATAGAATGCGGTTTCACCTATACGTGTGACATTGGGACCAAGTACAACCTCTCTCAATTTGGGACACTCGGCTAAACACATATACTCAATATCGGTTAGACTACTGTTAAATACTACACGATCTAAATTTTGACATCCTCGAGCCAACTCGTCTGTGTTCAAATCGATTACGGTATCCGGAATTATTATTTCGGTAAGAATGGGGCAATTTTTAAACACCGCTCTACCTATTTTGGTCACGGTACTCGGTATAGTTACGCTTTTCAACTTTTGGCAGCCCATAAACGCAAGTTGATCGATTTCCAAAAGACCTTCCGGCAATGTTACGGATTCAAGATATTCATTGAAAACTTGGTTTTCGATATCATTAACAAAAGCGCTTTGTCCAATAGCTGTTACCGGCTTGTCCTTTACCGTTGCCGGGATTACTTGTGAGGTTACGGTGCGGTCAAGCAATCTACTAACTTCGTATGTACCGTCTTCTCTCTCTCGATATACTACATTTCCCTCTCTGATATTAACATCGTCATCGGGATTTTTGTGGTAGTCGCATATGATGCAAACGCCCTGGCGGTTATAAGAGTGACCGACTATGGTGTCTTTTTCGCCACACTCGCACTCATGCCAATGCTGATTATCGTCCCATTTAAACTCGCTTGGGAATGTATGCACATGTTCTGGCGGCTTATTGTTAGTACATGCTACAAGAGCACAACTGAGAGTCGCAATAATGATTAACATGCATAATAATATTCGCTTTTTCATTATTTTCTCCTTTCTGATAATGTTTTACCTCTCGCTTTATGGCGAGAGGTTTTATTTAGGATTGTTCTTTAGCCCAGTCCTGTCTTTTAGCCCATAGGAAGGCCGCCTGTTGCATCATCGGTTTTAAGGGTTATATCAGCATAACCTTCACGTTCGATTTTTAATCTGCCGTATACAGGTGAAGTGATTCTAACCTCTACCCCGTCAATAATAGCAATCGTAGCGCTTGTGCCTATAGATTTAATTTCGATATAATGACCTTCCCAAACAATAGAACCGTAGGTTAATACTTCAGGGGTTGAATCGCTGTTTGAATCATTATCAGCATACTTCATTTTAGTGCAAACAAACTCAACATTTTCGCCATCAATAACGCCTTTATAAATGCCATTATAACTCAAGCCTTTGCCTTGTATGCCTTCAAATTTCGGGCTCTCGCCATAGTCATGTTTTACCCAACCTGCATAGAGGGTCATATTGTCTGTTACAACATCGTTGTCATAATCCCACAGATCTTTACCCTCGGCGTCCTTACACCAGCCTATAAAGTCATAACCATACTTTGTGGGTGCGATAATCAAGTCGTCTTGAGATATCTTTTCGCCGGATAATTTGGTAATATTGGTTGAGTTAACGACATTGGGGAATGTACCTTTATTTACGTCAAATTCAATAACGCGTTCGGCAACCTCATAATATGCATAAAGATCAAGATCTGCGGTTATAGGCTCATCTGCATCCCATTCCTCAGTAAGATCTTCGTCGGTATACCACCAATCAAACTCATAACCTGTTTTTTCAGGCCTGGGGATTTCGTCCTCATCAAGCACCGTATTCTCATCTACCTCTATCTCGTAGGTGTCTGTTCCGTCCTCAAAGAGTCCTTCACCTGCGTGGAATGCAACGGTAACTTTAGCTACCGGATTCTCAACTTCGTTTTGCTTCCAACCTGCATAAAGGGTGGTTGCCGCTGTCAACGCGGTATTAAAATCGAACTTG
>JAFLVB010000074.1 GCA_022508465.1 Clostridiales bacterium | reverse complement strand
TGGATCGTTTTCAAACTGCGCAAGTAACGACTTGACAAGCTCCTCGCTTTGTTGCTCTGTTCCTACAACCGGACTGACCTCGGACTGAATATCCACACGCATAATGTGCAGCGACGGAGCTGTGGCGCGAAGTTTTACACCGTACCTACTGCCCTGCTTGACAATTTGCGGCTCTTCGAGCGTCATTTCGTCAAGCGACGGCGACACAACTCCGTAACCTGTTTCCTTTACGTCATCGAGTGCAGCTTTAAGTTTATCGTACTGGCACTTAGCTTTTACAAGCTCCTTTATGCTCGACATAAGCTGGAAGTCGTCGGTAAGCTCCATTTCACATTCCTTGCTGAGCACTTGATAAAATAACTCGGGACTTGCCTCGATATTGTATGTGATTTTACCTTTGCCAAGCTGAATATCATAAATATCGGCAGACTTAAAGTGCGCGTTACCGCTAAATGCGAGCTTGAGCTTGCCGTAATCGGACATCTTTTTCATGCCCTCACTTTCCGACTTTATAATCGAAATAACCTCGTCGATTATCTCGTTGTCCATAGGAAGTGCTTGCATCCAACGATTGATTTCAAGCTCTATGTCACGCAGCGGGAACTCAAAAAGCATTGTTCTGAACAGATTGATAATGTCCTCGTCGCTTAAATGCAACACATCCAAAGGCACTACCGACGCGCCGTACTTTTCGCTTAATGCCGCGGCGAGCTTTCTTGTTTCTGCACTCTGCGGCACATTGGAGTTAAGCACTACCACAAACGGCTTTCCAAGCTGAGTGAGCTCGGCAACAGCGCGCTCCTCCGCCTTTTCATAACTCTTACGAGGTAATTCGGTGGCGATTGAGCCGTCACTCGTCATTACAACTCCTATTGTCGAATGGTCTGTTATTACCTTTTTTGTACCGATATCGGCAGCCTGCTCAAACGGAATTTCCTCCTCGCTCCACGGCGTCTTGACCAAGCGCATTGTTTCGCCGTCCATGTGGCCCGTCGCGCCGTCAATCATATAACCCACGCAGTCGACCATTCTTACGCGCACAGACGCGTTATCGCCGAGCGAAACGGGAACTGCCTCGGCAGGAACGAACTTGGGCTGAGTTGTCATGACCGTTTTGCCGGTGGCACTCTGCGGCAGTTCATCTCTCATTCTTTCCTTTACGTTTTCATCGGCTACATTAGGAAGCACCAACTTTTCCATAAAATTGGTTATAAACGTGGATTTGCCCGAGCGAACCGGTCCTACCACTCCTATATAAATGTCTCCTCCGGTACGTTCGCTTATATCCTTGTAGATATCGAATTCTTCCATAAACAAAATGCATCCTCCCAAACTTAATACTAAAGTATATGCGAGGATGCTTAAAATATGAAAAATTATTTTGAATTTATTCGAGGAGTAAATTTGCTTGCTTGCAATGGCAAATTGCGACGACGGCAAATTTGGTGGCTTCCGTTGGTAACGGGAAAAGCGTGCGAAGCACGTGAGTCCGGAGCTTGCTCGGGTCCACCAAATTTATCGTTCGCGTTTTTTATTCATTGCGCCTTTGATCTTTTTAAATAAGTCGGTCTTGTTTTCGGTGCCGGAGAACAACCGTTTAAGATTTGTTCTGTGCGCCCACAGCGTCATAACGAATATGACGAATATGATTATAATAGACGACAAGTTGGTGCTCAAATCCGCCGAAAGCTGATAAGCGTTGTATGCCAATGGAAAAGCTATTATTATAAATGATGTTACTGCGCCCATCTTGGTTATAAGGATAAAGACAAAGCCTACTAAAAGCGAAATGCACGCAGCTATCGGGCTGAGCATAAAGCATATGCCGATTGTTGACGCTATGCCCTTACCGCCTTTAAACTTCAAAAACACAGGGAAGATATGCCCTATTATTACACTTATCGCGCCTATATACTTGCCGAGAGACGACCCTGTGAGCGAAAAGTTACCCACTATAAACCAACCTATAAGGCAAGCCAATGCACCTTTGATAGCGTCAAGGACGAGCGTAAGAAGTCCGATCTTAAATCCGTAGTTACGGAACATATTCATTGCGCCGGGATTGCCGCTACCGCACTTACGAATATCGTTCTTTTTGAGCTTGCTTATAATAAGCGCGTTGTTGACGCTCCCCAAAAGATAACATATTACTATTGTAGCGACTATATTTATAGCTATCATTACTCTTCCTTTTTGCTGTTATACACAACTTCTATGGGCGTACCCGAAAAGTCAAACGCCTTTCTCAGACTGTTTTCTATATATCTGCGGTACGAAAAGTGTAAAAGCTTTTCGTCGTTGACAAATATTACGATTTTAGGCGGATTGGTAGACGCCTGCGTTGCGTACATGATTTTAAGTCTGCGGCCGCTCGGTGACGGCGGCTCATTGAGCGCAACTGCCTCACGAATTACATCGTTAAGCACGCCCGTCGGGATTCGCCTCGATGCGTTTTCGTAAACGGTATCCACATAGTCGAAAATTTTGTCCACTCTTTGCCCTGTGAGCGCCGATACGAATATGGGTATATAATAGCTCATAAACGCGAGCTTATTGTCTAAATCCTTTTTGTACCCTTCAATTGTGTGGGTGTCCTTTTCGATACTGTCCCACTTGTTCATTACTATTACGCATGGCTTACCCTCTTCGTGGACCATGCCGGCAATGCGAACGTCCTGCTCCGAAATCTCCTCGCTCGCATCAAATACGACAAGTACTACATCCGCACGCTTGATTGCAGCAATAGAACGCATTACGCTGTAACTTTCCACAGAGTCAAAATCTATGCCGCGTTTTCGCCTAAGTCCCGCCGTGTCTATAACGGTATATTCCTTGTCGCCGCGCATAAGCGGAGTATCAACTGCGTCGCGCGTCGTGCCTGCTATATCGCTCACTATTACGCGCTCATAGCCGAGTATCTTGTTAACTATAGATGATTTGCCCACGTTGGGCTTGCCCACAACGGCAATTTTTACGCCTAAAGTTTCTTCCTCTTCGATTCTGTCAAAGTGCTTTACTACCTCGTCAAGCAGATCGCCAAGACCTTTTGACTGCTCGGCAGAAATGGGTATAGGATCGCCTAACCCAAGCGAATAGAAGTCATACAAGTTATCAAGCTCGAAATTGTCCAGCTTGTTGACAGCCAAAACGACAGGCTTATTGGAGGAGCGCAAATAATCGGCTATATCCATATCCGAGGCAAGCATTCCCTCTTTGCCGTCCACGAAAAATAATATGACGTCTGCAAGCTCTACGGCAGCCTCTGCCTGCCTGCGAATATGCGTATACATAACGTCGTCGCTGTCATACTCTATTCCACCGGTGTCAATGAGCGTAAACAAATAGCCGCACCACTCTGCGTCACCATAAATCCGGTCGCGCGTAACGCCCGGAGTATCTTTTACTATTGATATTCTTTTGCCGCAAATCCTATTAAAAAACGTGGATTTGCCGACATTCGGTCTGCCGACCACTGCAACTAACGGTTTACTCATTTCTCGCTCCTACGGATTATTGTAGCATAATCTATAACCTTTTGTCCAACAAAACAACCTAAATATCATAAATTGACTTTAAACGATAAATTGAAATTTATTAATCTTTATTGCTTGCTAAAAAATCCCTAATATAATTGAATATCTGTTCTCTATTGTAAGTTGTATCATAATACGGTAAATTGTAAATTGCGCATTGTTCTTTCAGTTGTTTGCTTATACTTACAATGTCAGCACAACTCTTTTTGTTTTCTTCTTCCGTTCTATAATAAGTATAGTCTTTGGTGGTATCGTACTTTTTCAAAAGCTCATATCTTTCTTCAGGTGTTGTTTCTGCTGTGCCGAAATAATAGATATCACAAAGAGAAGGATTAATATATTTGCATATAGTGTTGAGGTAATAATTGAAATATATCAATTACCATTCCATAGTCACATTCATTGTATTCACCGCTATCCATCATTGCTCTGATGAATAATGCCATTTTAGAACTGATATATCGAATATTTTCTTGTAGATCTGTATCTGCTTCAGAATTTACGCCTGTTTCAGGGAAAACTCTCTCAATTCCTGCAATTATTGAGTCCATACTTATATGTTGGTATCCAAATTGCTTTGATATTATTTGCGAAATTGTGCTTTTCCCGGACATCGGTACACCTGCAATTATAATATGTTTCTTCAAAATCTCCTCCACAAATTCCTTAACATATTTTACCATAACGAAGTTAGAAAAGCAAGCGCAACGAGAAATATTCTCGTTTCGCATAATTAAATGTGTTTTATAAGTTTTAAATCTTTAAATTAAACAAGCTTT
>JAFLVB010000073.1 GCA_022508465.1 Clostridiales bacterium | reverse complement strand
TTTTCCCGTCAATACACTTGGGACTACTGTACACATAAGAGCGCATGATCTCCCATATCACAGGGTGAACACACGCGGTCGTCCAGTCGATAACTGCTTTCAAATGCCCGTTGTCGCAGATAAATTGACTGATAAAATAATCTCCGTGGGTATTCCGCACGGTCAGCTTCTGAAAATCAAAAGACATATTAGGGAAGTGTTCCATGAGCGAAATGCGCCATTTCAAGTCTTTTTCAACCTGCGAATCGTTACGGCTTTGCGCGATTGCCAAAGACCTCTGATAAGACTCCGCCGCCCTTTTCGGTGTCATGTGCTTGAAAAAATCCTCTCCGATCCCAACAGGCAGGCTCGGATAATCTTTGAGAATACTATGGATTTTACCAAGCAGTTCTGCTGACTCTTCAAGAATCGCATCGGTTGCTGTGTTCCAATCAGGCGTTGTCCCCTGTATCAATTTCTGCAACGTAAACTTGCGACCTTGCGAATCTTCCGAAAAATAGCTCCCGCTATGATTTTTCAGAAAAGAGCAAACAGGTAGTCCATGATCGTTCAGGTACTCACATAGTTGCGGCTCTCGTTCGGGATGATTAATTTCGCTCACCGCGGGATATTTCATCACGAAGTCGCCTTCTTCGCAGTACACAAACCATGTATCAGAACCCGCTCCGATACTTGATTTTCTCATAGATTTTACAGTAAGACTGTATTGTGCTTTTAGTATCTGTTCAAACATATTTCGCAATGAACTCCTCCAACGGGGGCTGTTCTTCCTCTTTCCAATAACTCCTGCAATCGTTCGTCCTATTCAGAAGATGCAAATTATACAACTCCCGCCTGAGCGTTGCAGGATCGTGAAATAACATCCACTCATCTAAAATATCGTTTATTTCCGATTCCGTATAATGTTTTCCGACTTCCATTTTCGTCGCCAAGTAATAATAGGCGATCAGCTTTTTTTATATTTTGCAGGAAGTACCGTAATCTGTCCTTTTTCGTTCAAAAACGATTTCAGCTCTTGTATAATATCAATCATCGTTTTCTCCTCCGCTAAATTGAAATTTATCGTTCTAACAATTTCAAAAACCTTTTATCATTCATCTGTTCATTGGTCAAATATTCGCCATCGCAAAAGAATGCGTAGGTCGTGATTGGCGTCGGCGCGTTTTGAGCTTCATCTTTGCTTTGCAAATGTACCGTTTTGAATTTCACGCCGCGTTCCTTCGCAATCTGCTCTACGATAGGAACGTACTTTGCATTGAACGGGCATTGACTTGTATAATACAAAACATAACCTTCCTCATCAACGTGCGGGTGCTTTGCACATTCTTTAAAACTTGGCTCTTCCGCGTCAGGGGAAAACGGAAGATACCAAAGCTGAATACCGTTGTCGGCCTCGTCACAAACGGTAAAGCCCTTGTATTTTAAATACTTCGGATCGGCAAGGAACGTTTTTTTCTTTGCGGATGACAGAATACACAACCCATTCATTCCCTTGTTCTTGCTATCTTTCATACATTCATTGAGAAGATCGGTTGAATAACCATGTCCCTTAAAAGAACCAGAGACCCACAGGCAGTCGATATACATATATCCTTTAGCGTTGATTGGATTCCATGCGTTTTCTGCGGGTATGTATTCGATAAAGCATTTTCCGCGTTCAATGCTTTTGAGGAAAACCAAACCATCTTCAAAGCGTTCTGCAAGCCATGCCTTTTTAGAACTAACTTGAACATCGTTATTGTTTGAGATTGCACAGCAGATGTGCTCGCTCTCCAAATTGTCTTTCGTTACTCGGATGTATTCCATAAATCATTCCCCGCTAAATTACTGTTTATCGTAATTCTATTATAACATTAAATGCGACTAAAATAAAATTTTATCGGAGCGATTTTATGCTCCACAAATCCCGCATTTTGTTTAAATACGGCGCAGATTTGCTATTGCAAGCAAGCAAATCTACTTGTATTATAACATAAGCAAAAATGTTTGCTTGCAAGGACATTTTGCGCAGCCGTCAAGGCGTTTGCCGACCGAGGGCCTTTGCCCCGAGGGCGTTAAATTCCGCAAGGAATTTTGGGCGCATCGCGACCTTGCAAATATATTATAGCATAAAATCATTCGACTTGCAAGCAATAGAAAATCGCTTGTTTTCAGTTGCAAATTATAAAGTAATCTGCTATAATACAAGTGAGCAAGCTTGGTACGGGCTTGCGAACGACGTATTTCAACAACACGGCGTTTTGCGTAGGCAAAACAAAGAGACGAAAGCCGAATAACAAAAATTTTAATTTTTGTGCCGTGCTATGTTATAATACAAGTGTAAATGCTTGCTTGCAAGGGCATTTACACGACGTACTTCAACAAAAAGTTGTTTTACGGAGTAAAACGGCGACGAAAGACGCCAACAGCTTTAGCTGTAACTTTTAATGTTATGATAATATACATAGGGAATGAAGTTCTCCCTTGGGAAACCTAAACCGCTTATTTAAGCTGATGACTTCTGTGATTTTCACAGGCGCATCGGCTTTTTATTTGCGAATAATCCTACCCCAGATACATTTTTACGGGCAAACGGTATCACTCCCAGACCGCTGCTGCCACATGTAAGGAGTTTTTATGCTAACCTCTCTCGCGCTTATTTTCCTCGTTGGATTAAGCCTCGCCGCTATCTGCAAGGCAATCAAACTGCCACGTATTATCGGTATGCTGATTACAGGTATTGTCCTCGGACCATATGTCCTCGATTTGTTTGATATCTCGATTCTCGGCATCTCTGCCCAGCTTCGCCAAATGGCACTCGTCATTATTCTTATTAAGGCAGGGCTTTCGTTAAACTTAAAGGATTTGAAGAAAGTCGGCCGTCCTGCAATCCTTATGGCGTTCCTCCCTGCCGTCTTCGAGATTGTCGCATTCGTCATCTTCGCTCCGCTTCTTTTGAAGGTCAACTATGTGGAAGCGGCAATCATGGGTGCAGTGCTTGGCGCTGTCTCCCCTGCCGTCGTCGTGCCACGTATGGTGCAACTTATGGACGAGAAATACGGCACGGAAAAAGGAATCCCACAAATGATCCTTGCGGGCGCATCATTAGATGACGTGTTCGTAATCGTTCTGTTTACCGCATTTGTAGGCATGGGGCAAGGAAACGGCGTTCAGGTGATGGATTTCCTGAACATTCCCATCTCCATTGTTCTCGGCATTCTTCTTGGCGCTGTCATCGGCTTTACGCTCGCATGGTTCTTTGAATTTTGCTTTAAGAAAAATCACTCTATCCGAAACAGCATTAAAGTCATAATCGTTTTGGGCTTTTCCTTTCTGCTGCTCGCTGTGGAGACGTGGCTTGATGGTATTGTGTCCGTATCTGGACTGCTTGCAATTATGAGTATGGCGCTTGTTCTTGCAATGAGGAGTGCGCATGAAGTGACCGCCAGGCTGCAAGGGAAGTTCGGCAAGCTGTGGCTTGCGGCAGAAGTTATCCTTTTTGTTTTGGTCGGTGCCGCCGTGGATATTCGCTATACGCTCGAAGCCGGCGGTTGGGCGATATTACTGATTTTTATCGGACTTGTTTTCCGCTGCGTAGCCGTTTGGCTCTGTATGCTCGGCACAAAGCTGAACCAAAAAGAACGCCTCTACTGCATCATCGCATATCTCCCGAAAGCGACTGTTCAAGCAGCTATCGGAGGTGTACCGCTTGCATTGGGACTTCCGTGCGGAAACATCGTCCTCTCCGTCGCCGTCCTCTCTATCCTAATCACCGCCCCCCTCGGCGCAATCTGCATGGACCTCACCTATAAAAAATTGCTGAAGCAAGACCCGTCAACAATCTAACTAATATGCCAAAGTCTCCCAGATTACCCCGAGAGACTTTTACTTTATGCTTACATATTAAGGCAAACCACTTTGATTGACTTGTCTTTTAAATATAAAAATTCCAACCTAACGGTTCAAGTTAGGTTGGTATGGAGCTTCTGGGCGGGGCGGCGGGGGCTTTGCTCCGGCTCGAAGCACAGCTTCTTCGCAGCTTTGGCTAAAAACATGCCACTGGCATGTTTTTTTAACGCGTCGCTCCCTTGGTCGCCTACGGCGACCGTGAACCGCGACCTGCTGTTAGCCGAGCGAACACGCCACGAACAATGCTTATGAGCGAAGCGAATAAACATTGTGAGTATTATTACGAAGTAAGAAGCGGGGCGGCGTTTATGTCGAACTGTGGACTTACAACACGACGCCCCCCCTCGTGATGCGGGGGCGTCTGTGTGGAGCTACTGGCCGGACTTGAACCGGCGACCTGTTGATTACGAAGTACCGCTACATTAGTCAAACCACAATATTTAGTGCAAAGTTAAA
>JAFLVB010000072.1 GCA_022508465.1 Clostridiales bacterium | reverse complement strand
GCTCGTCTTTAAAGGTGATGGTGAGCTTTGTGTCTTTGAGAGTATATTTACCCTCCTTGGTCTCGCCCTTCATAACGAGCTTAATCTTGTCGCCGTCATGCAGTTCGAGAGTATACTCGCTGCCGTCGCTGGCATCATAGTAATATGCGCCGGACTCCGGTCCCGGAGTTTTAATCTTCTCTTTGCACGCTACTGCCGTCAAGCTGATTGCAGCTATAAGGGCAATTAGCAGTACAACATACATTTTTCTTGCTTTCATTGCTACCTCCTTACATTTTATAATTATTTTGCCTATAACTATACTTAAGTATTATAATATTATACGCACTTTTTGTCAAGTGGAAAATTTTATTTTTAAAATAAATATCCGCAAATGTCGCCGTTTACACACGCGCTCATCACAACTGAACATATAAAAAAGGCACTTATATAAGCGCCTTTTTTATATGTTCTTATTATGCTTTATTAAGCTAATTCTCTATATGTTGCTTCAGATACATTGTATTCCAATTTACCGTTAGAGCAGTTTATGATAATTCTGTTAGCGGCACCACCGGAACCAAAGAAGCATTGATCGCCCTTGTAAATATTGAGATACTGGTTCTTTGTGCCGGTAAAGTTAATTTCCACCAACTCATCTGTTCCTGCAAATGCACCGCTTTCAAACCTTGTAACACCTGCATCAAGGTCAATGCTGGTTAATCCCTTTCTACCGGTGAAAGAATAAGCACCTATTTTTGTAATGCTGCCATCTGTCGGAAGCTTAGACTTGTTTGCACCGTATACAAGCGTCTTGGTAGCCCTTTCGATTACGCAATTATCTACGCTGTAAAAATATTCGTTACCATCGACAACTTCGATTTCCTCTAAGCTGTATAAATATGCAAATGCACGACTTTCTATAGTCCTAACGTTTTTACCTATTACAACCTTTGTATAGCCTGCTCTTTCAAAGGCAAGCTCGCCAATATAAGTTACGGAATCGGGAATAACAAGCGTTCCGGTCATAGACTCCAAATAATTAAACGCATTCTCGCCTATCCTTTCAAGCTGATTGGGAAGATTGATGCTTGTTAAAGCCCGGCAGTAGTAGAATGCACCTTCACCTATTGTCTTAACGGTATCTGCCATAGTAACAGTCTTGAGTAGCGAGAATCTTTGGAATGCGCCGTCGGGGATACTCGTGCCGCTCGTTATATGCACTTCCTTAAGAGTGTCCGATAAGTGAACCATACCAAGTGCAGCAATGCCGGGAACAGATGCCTTTTCTATTTTACAATTAATGAACGTATCACCGTCGATTGCCTCAAGACCGTTACCTATCGTGATTTCAGTCAAAGATTTGCAGCTATCGAACGCTTTATTCTCAATAGACTTAATGCTGTCGGGTATTGTGAGGTTTACAAGACCGTCGCAGCTGCTGAATGCCGATGCACCTATTGTTACAACGCCGTCGGGGATTTGCAAATCAACAAGAGACGAGCAACCGCTGAATGCGCCACCTGCAATTATCTTGGTATCCGAATGAATCGTATAAGTGTCAACATCGAAATTGGCTGCTCTTACCAATACCTTATGCGTATTATTTGTACCGGGTACATATTTGAGATTGTTTTCTGTTCTGAATATCATCTCATTACAGTCGGTAAATGCGCTTCTGCCTACGCTTATTACGCTGTCGGGAATAGTTAATTTCGTCAAAAATTTGCAACCGTTGAATGCATTACCTGCAATTATCTTGGTATTGGGGTTGATTGTGCAAGAATTAATATTTGTACCTGTCGACTGAGCCAAAATAAGGTGCGGATTGTCTTTATTACCTACATATTCGGCATTGTTTTCCTTAGTAACCTCAAGTTTGGGGCAGTCGCTGAATCCGCTGTATCCTACAAACATTACCGAGTCGGGAACGGATATTTTCTCAAGATATTGGCACGATGCAAATGCATAGTCACCAAGTCCAGTTGCCTTAGTTATGGTTATGGTCTTTAATTTACTCGGCAATGCCTGCATATTGGAGTCGGCGGGAGTTCTTGCCAAAGTTCCATTGCTGTTGGTCTGATCGTCAAAGAAGTAACCGATATGTTGTCTGAGCTCCATGGTGTTGCCTACAAACGGAAGTGTAAGCGTCTCAAGACTGTCGCAACCGCCCAAGAAGTATATACCGAGCTCCTCTACGGTATCGGGAACAACAAGACTTGTTATTTTACCTAAACCGAAAAATGCGCCTGCGCCGATTGTTTTAACACTACTGGGGATAGTAATACTCTCGATATTGCTGCAATTCATCAATGCAACCGAACCTATTGTTTCGAGCTTATTGTTAAATGTAAAGCTTGTAATACCAGAGCAGCTTGCAAATGCGTTATCTCCAAGCGTCTCGAAATTAGCGGGAAGCTTTACGCTTATAAGGCTTGTGCAATCTTGGAAAGCACTTTGTCCCATGGATACCAACAAGCTGTCTGCGCCCAAATTAAGCGTAGCGAGCTTAGAGCAATATCTGAATGCCGCGCCACCTATCGAAGTTACCGAGTCGGGAATAGAAATAGATGTCAAACTCGAACATTGAAAAAACGCATAACTGCCAATGGATGTAACGTTGCTGCCCAGTACCACTTCACTCAAAGCTGTACAGCCGTTAAAGCAGTAGTCACCTATGCTTTTTGCGCCATTGCCGATCACTACGCGTGTTAGCTTTGTGCTATTGGCAAACATGCTGTCCGTATTCAAATTTGTTACCGTGTCGGGAATTATTACCTCTGTAAGCTCGGGGCAAGCGTTAAAAGCTCCCTTGCCTATTTTGGTTACAGTGCTTGGGATAGTTATACCTTTCAACTTCTGGCAACCCCAAAATGCAAATTCGCCTATTTCCAAAAGTCCTTCCGGCAGGATTATCTCTTCAAGATTTTCATTGAAAATCTTTTTTTCGACGTCGACTACGAACGCACTTTCTTCTATTGCCGTTATAACTTTGCCGGCATCGGTGTGTGTAGGAACTGTTACCGAAGTCAAGCTAGTGTCTATCAGCCCTTTGATTGAATATGTACCATCCGCTCTCTCTACAACTTCGAAGTTGCCTGCTCTGTCTGTAATTACTTTGTCAGGATCTTTTCTGCGCCCACATCTGATGCAAACGCCTTGACTGTTATAAGAGTGGTCGAGTATGGTGTCTTTTTCGCCGCACTCGCACTCATGCCAGTGCTGATTATCGTCATATTCCCACTCGCCGGGGAATGTATGCACATGTTCGGGCGGCTTCTTGTTGTCAGTACATGCTACAAGAGCACAACTGAGAGCTGCGATAATGACCAGCATGCATACTAATATTCGCTTTTTCATTGTTTACTCCTTCCTTAATTGTTTTTATTGCTCCCGAAAAAATTTACACTTATTCGAGAATAATATTTAACATTTTACATTATAAAAGGTTATATCTTATTTGTCAAGGCTTTTTTTAAAATTTCCTTAAAATGCTTAGATTGTGAATTTTAACCTTGTCGATATGGGTATATAGTGAAGTACGCAAACTAAAAGAGCGAGAAATATGCGCGCCCACTCAGCCCACGCGCATATATAAGGTTACAAAAAAAGCTTCCCAAAAACGGAAAGCCTTATTTCATCAATATACTTTACGAACCTTGCGAGTTGACTGTATCGTCCGAGCGCGTAATCATGCGGTAATCGGCCTCACTACTCACTTCGGCGTTGTCTGTAACGCCCTCATAAAGTTCACCCGCCTCAAACTCCACTACATGTAACAAGTCGGGATTTTTTATGCTCTTTATACCGCCTTCGCCATCCACGACCTTTTTGATAGCCATGGCTTTAAACTTTTTATCCATATACACCTCCGCATTTATTATGTGCAGATTTGCTACTCTTATTCAGTCTATGGATATGTTGTCTATTTTGCCATCTTTATACTCAAAAACGCACAAATGCCCCACACCTTTCTTGTCCACCGCGTAATACTTGTCCTTTACGCGTATAAGGTCTGTATAGTCGCTTAAAAACGCCGTCAGTTCCCCATCGCTTAACCCCGATAACCCGGCGCTAAGCAGCTCCCTTGCAAAATCAAAGTGCTTACCCTTTACATAATAAAAGAATTGGACGCACTTATCCTCCGGGACATTGCTGTGCTGAGACGAATACACAAAGAACCGCCTACCCAGCCTTATGGCGTACTCATTCTCGCTCAGTTTGCAACATAGTGCAAGCTCGGAGTCGCACCCGGCACCTATCAGCTTGACGGTGTAAGGCACAAACCTCGCATCGAGAGGCAGTACCGTAAGATAAATAACCGTCTCGGTCGTGGTAGTAAAGACCTCACCCTCGAAAAATCTGCCGCTTAATAGATACACGCTGTCCGTCTCCGGCAGTAGTGTTATAGTTATATCCATACTCATATTTTTATGAGTTTGTAAGCGGTATTATGTATAAATCATAGAAATGTGGGTAGTATCTAATTATCAACAGGAGGTAATTTTTATGGAAAATAATTGGACAATAAATCAAACCAAGGAGCTTTTTTCGCTCGTCAATGAGGCTACACTTTGCGGCAAAGGACTCAAAAGCGCGTTTGAAAAAATGGCCGAACGCTCGGGCAGGTCTATAAACAGCGTGCGCAACTACTATTACAGTCAGCTTAAGATGTTCGAGCTTGTTCCCACCCTTGCCGCCGACCTCGGCGTAACGGTAGTAAAAAGCTCGCGTGAACAGTTTGAACTCTTCCGCGAGGACGAAATCGACGAGCTTATGCGCAAAATCCTTATAGGAAAGGCAAACGGGGTGAGTGTTCGCGGCACAATCGCGTCTATGGCAAGTTCACCAAAAGAGGCACTTAGACTGCAAAACAAGTACCGCAGCATGGTCGCTCACCACAAAAACAAAGTGACTACTATTATGAACAACCTCTCCGCTCAAGGGATACAGCATTTTAATCCGTACACAAAGCAAATAAACGACGGTACGCATAAGAGCGGACTAACTAAGCTTAATGAGTATATAAGCAGGCTTGATGAAAACGAAGTAGGTAATTTTTTAAATCTACTCGGCAAGTTAATGTAACAAGTTAAAGAGAATAATCGACGCCTGCTTGGCGTTCGCTCACGCTGTT
>JAFLVB010000071.1 GCA_022508465.1 Clostridiales bacterium | reverse complement strand
CAAAAGCGTCTATATGAAGCAGGTTGCCTTGATCACAATCCTTGCTCATATAGGCTCGTTCGTGCCTGCTAAAAAGGCGGAAATTTCCTTGACGGACAAGGTGTTTACTCGTGTCGGAGCGAGCGACGATCTCGGCAGCGGACGCAGTACCTTTATGGTGGAAATGAGCGAAGTTGCATATATTCTCGACAATATTACAGATAAAAGCTTGATTCTGCTTGACGAAATAGGTCGCGGAACTTCCACTTACGACGGACTTAGTATCGCATGGTCGATAATAGAATTTATATCGAACGGATACAAGGCAAAGACGCTGTTTTCCACGCATTATCATGAGCTTACTGAATTAGAGGGTATAATAAAAGGCGTAAAAAACTATAAACTTACACTCAAAGAGATAAACGGAAGCATTGTTTTTTTGCGCAAACTTATGCGAGGCAGCGCAAACAAAAGCTTTGGTATAGAGGTTGCGGGACTTGCCGGGTTACCTGATTTTGTGCTTAATAGAGCCAAAGAGATTTTGAAGTCACTTGAAAAATCGGATATTTTAAATAAAGATAATCAGTCGGCTGATAAGCAATTATCTCTGTTTAACAATATTGCCGGTAGCGCCGAAATTAACGCGATACTAAGCGAGCTTGATATAGACAGTATTTCGCCGAGACATGCGCTCGACGTTTTGTCCGATTTAAAGGAAAAGGCGGTTAAAGCAAATGGCTAAAATAAATATCTTAGACAGCTCTATTTTTAACCTTATATCAGCCGGTGAAGTTGTGGATAAACCAATGTCGGTTGTAAAAGAGTTGACGGAAAATTCCATCGACGCAGGTGCAACAAATATCGAGGTTGAAATTAAAAACGGTGGCATTGACTTAATAAGAGTTACCGATAACGGCTGTGGCATAGAACGAGAAGAAATCCATAAAGCTTTTTTGCCGCACGCAACAAGTAAAATAAGCAGCGTGGAAGATCTTAATTCGATACTGACACTCGGGTTTCGCGGCGAGGCACTTGCGAGTATTGCAGCCGTAGCTAAAGTAACGCTTACTTCGAGAGTGGAAGGCGAGGAGCTTGGCTATACAGTAATCTATGACGGGGGAGTTTTGGTCTCCGAATATGAATGTGGCGCACCAAAAGGCACTACAATTACTGTGGAAAACATATTTGAAAAGATCCCCGCACGTCAAAAATATTTGCGTAGCGCTATGAGTGAAGAGGCGGACATTGCAAACCTAATAACAAGATTGATTTTAGCAAATCCCAAAATTTCTTTTAAATACGATAGTGGTGGAAATAAGAAGATTAATTCTACGGGCGAAAGCGAGAAAAGTGCTTTAATAGCCGTCTATGGCAATGAGATTTTGTCTCAAATGGAAGAAATCTCTCTGATTATGCCTGACATAACTATAAGAGGATTTATCGGAAAGCCATCTTTTAGCAAGCATAGCCGCAATTATCAGACGCTTGTAGTCAACGGACGATATGTTAAAAACGAGGATATTTCCTATATGGTATATCTTTGTTATAAGGACTTTCTTATGTCGAGACAATATCCGACATTTGTTATTTACATTGATTTGCCGGCGGACATGGTGGATGTAAACGTGCATCCAAATAAAATGGATGTTAAGTTTGTTCAGCTTGAAAAGATTAAAAAGCAAATTAAGTCGCTAATAAATGCTAAACTTAATAAGATTGCTCTTACACCAAAGACAATCGAAAACATTGACTCCGAGTTTTCTCAACCTAAACAAAGTTATAATAATGCTCAATATGAGCCGCCTAAAACGGCGCAGTTTGATTATTCTTTTTTAAATGCAAAAAAGGAACTACGAGAGACATTGGCTCGTTCTACATATGTGCAACCTGAGCCGACACAAAAGCACTTTTCCTATAATGAGCCTATTAAGACTAATAATCCCATCGAAGTTTTTAATAATAATGCCGTAAAAAGCAGCGTTTATAAAAGCAATATTGTAAGTGAAGCTGTTTCCACAATTGACAACTTTTTAGGCGAAGAGCCTATTATGACCGTCGGAACATTATTTTCCACATATATAATAGTAGAACAAGGCGAATCATGTTATTTGATAGATCAGCATGCCGCGCATGAGCGAATGCTATATGACAAATTAGTCAAACAGCTTAACGAAGGTAAGCCGCTTATACAAAGTTTGCTTTTCCCTTTTGAGTTCGATTTATTGCACGAAGAAAGTGCGCTACTCGACGAACATATTTCCATATTCAGCGAATGTGGTTTTGAAATTATCAAAGACAGGCAAAAGTATTCTATAAGTGCAGTTCCCGCCATAGTAGCTGGCATCAGCTTGTCAGAATTTATCCCCATGTTTTTTGACGCAATTAAATTGGATAATTTAAATAAGGCATCGCTAATTAAAGATGTCTTGGCGCAAAGTGCTTGCAAAGCCGCGGTAAAGGGCGACAGACTCTTGTCAATGGACGAGATAAGATTTTTAATAAAAGGAATAAATACTTTGGATGCTCTGCTATGTCCGCATGGCAGACCAATAGTTATAAAGTTAAGTAAAACGGAAATCGACAAATGGTTCAAGAGGATAGTGTAAAGGTAGTCGTAATAACCGGACCCACGGCAGTAGGTAAATCTGAAACGGCGGTAAACGCAGCACTCAAATTTAACGGCGAAGTTGTAAGCGCCGATTCTATGCAGATTTATAGGCATATGGACATAGGCACCGGCAAGATAACTCCGCCAGAAATGTGTGGAGTTCCTCACCATATGCTCGATGTCGCCGATGTAGACGAGGACTATTCGGTTGGGCGTTATGTATTAGAAGCAAAAGACGCAATAAACGGAATAGTTGCTCGCGGCAAGCTACCGATTATTGTCGGTGGCACAGGACTATATATAAACTCGCTGCTGTTTAATCACAGTTTTGCCGGCGCGCCCAAAGATGAACGAATAAGAAACGAACTCAAAGATTTTCTCTTAAGCGAAGGTGCGGAAAAGTTATATGAGCGTTTAAAATCTGTCGATCCGCAGTCGGCTGAAGCTATAAATATTAACGATACAAAAAGAATCATTCGCGCACTGGAGATTTATGAGATAACAGGCAAGCCCCGCAGCGCATTTAAAGATGAGTGCAAGGCAGTTTGCGATTATCTTTTGATAGTGCTTTATGACGAAAGAGAGCTATTATATAATAGAATAAACGCTCGCGTTGATAAGATGCTTAGCTCTGGACTTGTGGACGAGGTCCGTGGACTATATAAATACAAAAACTGCAATTCAATGCAGGCAATCGGGTATAAGGAAATTGTATCTTATCTTGATGGCATCGTTACTTTAGAGCAGGCAATAGAGGATGTCAAGCAAAACAGTCGCAGGTACGCCAAAAGACAAATGACATACTTTAGAGGTATGAAAGCCGAAAAGAATTTTGTAAATATAACCGATAACAATATAGATCAATTAATAAATAAATTTATTTAACGGAACTAATTATGGAAATTAATAAACTTGTAAATGAAGCTCAAGAAAATTTAAAGGACCTTTTTGCTTATTACGAAGAGATTGCACTTTATAATCAAGAAAAGGTGCTTAACGCATTTAAGGATAATTGCGTAGCATTAAGGCATTTTAACGGGACAACCGGCTACGGCTATGACGATATTGGAAGAGATACTTTAAATAAAGTTTTCGCCACAGTTTTTAATGCCGAGGACGCGATAGTTTCACCGTACTTTACGACGGGCACGCATACAATATCCACAGCTTTGTATGGACTGCTTAGACCTAATGACACATTGCTGTCGGTGAGCGGAATGCCGTATGATACGCTACAAGAGGTCATTTTGGGTGAAAATAACGGCTCACTAAGAGATTTTGGCGTAAAATTCGACAAGGTCGAGCTTACAGAGGACGGCAAATTTGATTTTGAAGCTATAATCGCCGCATTAAAAAATCCACATTCTGTAATATTTATCCAGCGTTCGCGCGGATATAATTGGCGCGATGCATTCCTTATAGAGGATATAAAAGAGGTGATTGAGGTCATACGAAAGTATAGTGACGCTCCGATTATCCTTGACAACTGTTACGGCGAATTTACAGACAAAATAGAACCGCTCGATGTTGGTGCTAATCTTATAATGGGCTCGCTTATAAAAAATCCGGGTGGAGGACTTGCTCCGACCGGCGGATATATTGCAGGCAGAAAAGATCTCATTGAAAAAATTTCGTTTCGACTAACTGCGCCGGGAGTGGGTACAGAAGTCGGCTCGTATGAGCACGGTTACAGACTGTTTTATCAAGGCTTATTTTTAGCGCCGCACGTTACGTTGCAAGCGATAAAGGCGGCATTGACCTTTGCCGAAGTATTCAAAAAATTAGGATATGAGACCCTGCCAAAGAGCGGACAAAAGTGCGGTGACATAATATGTTCGGTCAAATTTGACACAGCCGAGCAGCTTATATCGTTTGTGCAATCGGTGCAACAATGTTCGCCCATAGACAGCTTTGTAACGCCGTATCCGTGGGACATGCCGGGATATTCACACCAAGTGATAATGGCTGCAGGGACATTTGTGCAGGGCGCGTCAATAGAGCTGAGCGCCGATTCGCCAATAAAAAAGCCCTATATAGCGTATATACAGGGTGGATTGACATATGAGCATACATTAATTGCTTTAAAGAATTGCCTTAAAAATTTCCGGACGGATCAATCTCTTTAAATGAAATTTGATGATTGCCGATATTAAAGCAACGCATCAGGAATGAAATAAATGCTTTGTTAGTAGGGCAGATTTTGTCGTCCAAAACATCCATGCCCATCTTTAAATTGAGGCGTGATAGCTTTCCACTATCAAAAGCATAATGAATAACATTTCTTATCGAACTATCAATAGTCCCGGTACTGACCTTTTTGGAAAGTGCTATTTTTTCATAAGCATCTTTAAGCGTCAAAGAAGGATTATCATACATTTGCATTGTCACAAGCTCCAAATAGATGAATCCTTTTTTGTCGGGATTTATACCAAGAAACATTAAAAGTTCCAATAATTCTTTGTTAAACATCTATAATACCTCGTTAGTAAATTTAATCAGCACCACTATTATAGCAAAGTATAATGCTTAAATAAAGATTGGCTTTAAAGATTGATAAAATTTAAATGCTAATTTAATAAAAAATTACAAAATATTACCTTTTTCTTATTGACTATTTTCCTTAAATTATATATAATATAAAAGTCGTAGGGGAGTGGCTCAACGGTAGAGTAGCGGTCTCCAAAACCGTAGGTTGCGTGTT
>JAFLVB010000070.1 GCA_022508465.1 Clostridiales bacterium | reverse complement strand
AAGTTTTTCTCCTTTCTCATTGCCTTGATAAACTGTCCGATTTTGACTTGATCCATAAAGCAGACCTCCTATGTGCTTATGCTATCATTGTTTGCCACAAAAGTACACCCACGCTCCGTAGAGTTTGCCATCAATTCACTCTATTGGTAGTAGAGTATACCTACAAATCTACTTTTTGCAACCTGTGGGCGGAAATTAAACAAGTAAGCGCTGTTAAAATAACGTAAATTACAGCACCGACTATAAGCACTATCAGCCTTATAAGAAGATGTTCACTATCTATTGTATCAATACAATCGCGAATATACGGGCTGACGTGGCAAAGCACAATGCCTACTGTAATCAGAACAAATGTTATAATTGCCGAAAGGAGGAATGGCACCCCAACCTTATCTGGATTAGAAAAGTGCATTGTAAAGAATGTTATGTTAAACACTCCCAAAATAATCAGCCCCATTCCTATAAAAGCGGCGTTGGCGTCCATTCCAACCACATTTTCGGCAGGCAGAAACATTTTTTTGATTATAACAAGCACACCCGTCAAGCCTATCAATATTATTTGAAAAATTGCAGTAGTCAATACTTTTGCCTTAGCCACGTCGCTTTTACTTACAGGCAATGTGCAAGTAAAAAACAAGTCCTTGTTCTCTCTCGCCGACAAACATGTCATAAATGTCCCGAGCGTCGAAAAGAAGAACATAACCTCATACGGGTAGTTTGGTATAAAGACAAATGCCGCAAAAAGCAAGTAAATGAACGTGGTCGGATGCAAGCAAAGTGATAACTCTTTTTTTATAAGTTTAAGCATACGTCCCCCCTCGTTCTACCTCAAAATGAATCATTATGTCGTCAAGACTTGCCTTTTTTGTCTTGTCGCTCTGCAGCTCGGTCAGCGCGGCAAAGCCGCTTTTTACCCTCTTTAAACCTATAAGTCCGTTATAATTTTTTGCCTCGTCCTCGGTCGCAAAATTGATGACATGATACTTATTAAGTACTCTCTCGAGCTGCTCTTGCATAATCACCTTGCCGCCCGAAATGTAGATAACGTCGTCGGCTATGCGCATTAAGTCCGACGTTATGTGCGTCGAGAACAACACCGTTATCCCTTGATTTTTGTTTAGGTCAAGAATGATGTCGCAAAATTCCTCTCTTGATAGTGGATCCAAACCGCTCGTAGGCTCGTCCATTATGAGTATCTCGGCATTATGAGATAGCGCAAGGGTAATAGAATATTTGACCTTCATACCTTCGGACAGCTCTGAGACCTTTTTGCGTTCGTCGAGCTTAAACAAATTCATATATTTCCTGTATAGCTCATCATTCCAATTAGTATAAAATGAGGACACCGTCTTGGTTATGGCGAATAGTGGCTTTAATCTGTAATATTCAAAGCCGCCATTTACATAACCTATCCTTTGCTTGATTGTACCCTCGTTACAAAAAAAGTCCTCATCAAAATATCTGACGCTCCCATTGGTTTTAATAAGGTTAAGTATACCTTTAAGCGTAGTGCTTTTTCCTGCGCCGTTTCTACCTATAAGCCCCGTTATTTTCCCCTTATCCACAGAGAATTCCACATTTTCAAGCGTAAAGGTGGAGTATTTTTTTGTTAGCCCTTTTACTTCAAGCGCATACATTATTGTTTTTGCCCTCCATTAACCAAGTTCCAAATCTCGGCATCAAAAGGGACTATAGCCACTCCGCGCTCTTTATCCGCCATTAGTAGCACCACATCGCCGGGATTATATCCAAACATATCTCTGACCTCCTTAGGTATAATAATTTGCCCTTTGGGCCCAATCTTTATTGTCGTCATATACTTTCCTTCCGGTGTCATAAATCGCCTCCTGATTCATATAAGTATTACTTTTCTTACTTTTCCCATTTATTATACCATAGGTATTTTACTATGTCAAACGATTTGCGTAAATAATGCGTATTTGTAAATTGTCCTGATATGTTTAATTAAATGATCCAAGCATTCATAAATAAAAATGCTCTTCACAATGATGCATTTAACACTTACAACGTTGTTATGTTATCATACTTAATGTCATATGTTATATTATCATAACTTACGGAAAACCTATACTATTTTGGTTGACGAATTAAGTAAAACATAGTATAATGACAATATAATATATATTAACATTATACAATCATCAAATGAGGAGGTAATTATGTCACTAAAAGGATTAGGTAAAGGCTTGGGTGCATTGCTTGGAGATATGGACTTCGAGGAAGAAGAACTCCGCGCAGACACCACAACAACAGAAATTCCACTTGATAAGATAGACCGCAACGAGGAGCAACCACGCAAAAACTTTGACGAAGTTGCTATGAACGAGCTTGTAAACAGTATTCGCGTTCATGGTGTCATCACCCCTATTATATTAGTTGAGAAAGGCGACCGATATATGATTATAGCCGGTGAAAGACGCTGGCGTGCGTCAAAACGCGCAGGACTCAAAACTATCCCTGCCATTGTACGCAAATATACACCTCAACAAATCAGGGAAATTTCTTTAATAGAAAATATTCAGCGCGAAGATCTTAACCCAATAGAGACCGCAAATGCTATAAAGCAGCTTATGGACGAATGCGATTATACTCAAGAACAGGTAGCAGAACGTATAGGCAAAAGCCGCCCGGTAGTTGCTAACACTATTGGATTGCTCACGCTTCCCCAACCTGTTATAGATCTTATTGCATCGGGAAGATTATCCGCCGGTCACGCTAAAGTGCTTATATCTTTGAACGATCCGGAAGCACAATATTCGCTTGCACTTAAAGGTGCTGATGGCAAATTGAGCGTACGCAAGTTCGAGGAATTGGTAAAATCATACCGCAATCCCAAAGCAAAGGTTAAGCAAGAGCAAAGCATTGAGCTTAAAGACTTGGTTGCAAGAATGCAAAGGACTTTTGCAACAAAAGTTTCTGTTCTTGGCAATGACAAAAAGGGACGCATATATATAGACTATTATAATCGCGATGATTTAGATAGAATAGCCGAGATTTTAGAGTCATTAGAAGTTAAAGAAATCTAAGCAAACAATCTTAAGAACCACATAATAAGGGCTTTGTAAACTGAATTACAAAGCCCTTTTACTATGTTTCACATGAAACATTTTTGCCATTTTGGGATATTATTGGCGATATTTATGGCATTTTACTGCAAAATTATACTATTTTACTGTAAAAATGTTTCACATGAAACATACTACAAAATGTTTAAAACTTGAGCTTTTTGCTTAAACAAATCGCTTTTAAACTATCGTATACAGTTATACACACCTTTGTGGGCAACTCAATGTATAATTGTGGATTAAAAAGTGGATAATTTTACTTCTTAAATAAATATCGACACTACATATACCAACTACACTTATCTTATACAGTAATCATAGCATTATATATAAATAAAACATTATATTATTATAACAATGGGCCAAATCACCTCGTTTTTGCCCGAGCAAAAACATGCCATTTTGAGTTAGGTTATTAAATCATAATACAATTTTAACATTAAAGTCGTATATCTTTGCTTCAAAAAGCTAAAAATAACATTAAAAATTGTTTTTGGAGGCAATTATGAGTATTAATCCGTTTAACGAAAAAGCGCCTAAACTTGACAAGTGCTACGAAGATTGGAAAAAGCTATATCAAAAGCCATACGATAAGTACGCTATTGATCCCTATTCCAAGGTGCGTATCATATTGGCAACGGGCGCGGAGTATGAGGCAGTATGGTTTGGGCATCAATTTTCGCGCCATTGCGATAATAATGATTTGCGCCGTGAGCTTGCCGCTGTGCGCCGCAGCGAACAACAGCAACAAAAGAAGTTGACATCGCTTAAACCAAAGGACGAAAATTTATTGGAAGTGACAATTTCGTACGAGCAGCTTGCGGTAGATCTTACCGTAAACCTTGCGCTGCTTGACAATGATAAGTACGTTAAGGCGGCGCTGGATTTTGCGCTACTTGAAGACTTTGATCACCTATACAGATTTTCCGATTTGTTGGAGATGGAACAAGGCGTAAAGGGTGAAATGCTTGTAGGCGGCTATACCGAAATTATGCCGGGCAGACCGACGATAGCCGAGCACCGCTACCCATTTGACGATATACGCAGGCACATCAATATGAACAGCGCATCACTTGCGACCAAGCTCAACACCATGATAATAACTGCCGCAGAGCAACAGACTATGAACTACTATATGAATTTAGGCTCTTTCTATACTTCGGACCTCGGGCGCAAGCTATTTACCGAAATCGCTATGATAGAAGAGCAGCACGTTTCGCAATACGGCTCACTTATAGATACCAACTGCACCTGGCTCGAATGTCTGCTTATGCACGAATACACCGAGTGCTATCTGTATTACAGCCTTATGAACGACGAAACGGACGAAAATGTGCGTAAAGTCTTTGAGCAATGCTTTACACAAGAGCTCAGTCACCTGCAAAAGGCAAGAACGCTCTTGAATAAGTACGAAAACAAAGACTATGAGGCAGTGGTGGGTGAAGGAACATTCCCCGAGCTGCTTGCGTTTGATAAGTATGCAGAGCGAAACAAGCAGTATGTCAGAGATATTTTGGCTAAGACAATTAAGAACACAGCTATACTTGAAGATTACACCAAGGTCAGCGAATTGCCCGAAGATTATGAGTTCTTTAAGTACAACAGTCAGGTCAACAAAGCTCCGACTTATGTAGCCAGCCATAATGTTATCAACAGCTATATAGGTGAGTTTGGGGAAGATTACCGCTTCGAGACATCGCCACACCCGATAAAAGAGTTGCGCGATCGCCATAACGACAACACCGAAATAGGTAGATAGCAAAAAAGCCTGCTTAGCGCAGGCTTTTTTTATGGCATATAGTTATGATATAATAACTTACTGCAATTAATTACATTTACTTGCAATTAACCTTAGACCATACTTTTGCATCAACACAAACCTCAAAGTATTATGATTTAATAATTATTTTATTCTTTCCTTTGCTATGGCTGTGTATTTTTTAACAAACTCACCCTTGGCTTCGGTGTATCCGTCGCGATCATGTTCATATTGCTTCCAGAGGCTAAGTTTGAGAGCCTCATATTGCTTAGCGACCTCGGGGTGAGCAATAAGATAATCCCTAAAATAGATTTCGTCGTTGTCGCCATAGCATCTTAGATGCAAATGGAAAACTTTGCTCGCAAAACCTTGCTCGGTGTAGCCCTTATTGAGGGATATTCTATTTTTAGCACGCGACATAATGATATAACCGTTATTAGATAGGCTTGCGGCGACACTATTCATCGTTTCGCCGTCAACCTCTACAAGAATATCCACAATAGGCTTTGCCCAGATATTCGGTATGGCGGTACTGCCGATATGGGTTATAATCGCGCTCCCGGGCAAAATGCGCTTTAAAGCAGCTTCTTCCTCTAAATAATACGACTGCCAGTTGTCACTATGCTCGGATAATATGATAGGGAAGAGCTGCCACAATTCCTCGAGCGTCATTTCGGATAATTTTTTAGTCATAATGCCTCCGCCAAATAATTAAACATCGATAATATTGTAGCACACGCACGGGCAAAAAGGCAAACTTACGCATATAATGCATTAGATAAAGCCGAAAAATTATCAAAAAAATTGGTTTTGAGCAATATAAAACACTTGATTTTTTGTTTTTAGTGTGGTATACTCTTTTAGCAAAAATGCCGAGGTATAGCGCAGTTTGGTAGCGCGCTTGGTTCGGG
>JAFLVB010000007.1 GCA_022508465.1 Clostridiales bacterium | reverse complement strand
TCATTTGATGTAAAAAACATAATGATTGCCCAATTGCAAGAAGATAAAACTTACGGTGACACCATTACGTTTACAAAACAAGCAACAACCGAGCCTGAACCGGAATATCCTGAGGGTGACTTAACTCTTGCCGATTGTGTAGGTACTTATAAAGGATTCGAGACCAATGGTATTGTTAAGGTTACTGCAACCGGCATTACCTGGAATGACAAAGCAATTACAATCGAGAGCCAAAAATCATTTATTATGCCCGGCGAATTCGGTTCGGTTATGACATTGTTAGACATAACAACGACAATAGATGGAGTACACTATAAGTTTGAATTTATTACTGACGATTTGAGTGATGATATAAGAGTCCATATCTTTAATATGGATAATTATGATGAAGTTTGGGAGATGTACGAGGTTATCGACGTCTTTGAAAAGATTGAGGAAACTGTAGAGCCCGAAGAGCCTGTAGAAATACCGTATGATGGCAATTTGACTCTTGATGATTGCGTTGGTACATATGCGTTTAACGATAATACTATCGAGGTAACTCTAAGCACTAAATTCGGTAATATGGTTTTAAAACCTAACACCATTACATACAATGGCGAAGCAGCTACTATCAATAGCCAAAAAGTAGTAGTAATGAGCGGCGGCGGAGCTATTATTGTATTCTTAGACGTTACAGTAACAGTAGGCGATGTAGAGTATTTGCTTGCATTCAGAACTGATACTCTGTTGGAGAAAATAAGAATCTATGTTTATAACAATGATGTGCTCGATCCATGGGGCGACCCCTCGTATGTAGGTCTCTTTACAAAGGTTGAGCCTATAAGCTTTAGCGATTATGTAGGTACATATGTTGCAGACGGCTATGACGATGTAGTAGTAGAAGCCGACAAAATCACTTGGGGCGACGTTGAATTAGTACCCGATGAATTATTGCCCGAGGAATTTAATAATTCGTATCCGTTAGTGTTCTATGCAGACTGGGGCGATAAGTACGTTAAGGTTTTATTCAGTGCTAATAAAGTTACATTCAGAGGCTGGAATAAAGAGACTAAGAAGTATGATACATCTGTTTTAGAAGGAAAGTATTATATTGACTTCACTCTTAAGCAGGAAGGTCCTATTGATGTAGACTATACAGGCTATGAGGGTGAGTATAAGGTTAATCCGGAGAGATATCCCGCTCTTGCCGATGTAGTTATCACCGTTACAGAAGATTCGTTGTCTTGGAACGGTACTGTATTGGCTGTTGATAAGCAAGGTGATTCTCAGACATCGTGGCCTGTAATCGTTTATGCACATGTAAATGATGTATACTACCAGTTCAAATTCAACTTGACAGGCGATACGATAATGGTTTACGTGCTTAATGATGATGGTACCACCACCGGCACTTCCTATACATTCATCAAGCAAGTAGTAACCGAGCCTGTGGAGATTGACTTTAGCGAAGTTGTCGGAAAATATGAATCCGTTAACGACGGAAGCATTATCGAAGTAACAGAAGACGGAATCACCTGGGAAGGTCATAAGATCGAATCGATAGCTCGCAATGATGATTACTTGTCATTGTTGGGAATCAGTGCTCTCGTAGACGGAAAGGAATATACCTTTACGTTCGAGTGGGCTAGGTTAGAACAATGCGTAATTATTTATGTTGGCCCGACTAACTCCGATCAATACGATATATTCTTCCCGGCAAACGAAGAAGAACCCGGTGATGAGGTATTGACCCTTGCAGATTGCGAAGGTACATACAAAACGAATGATGAAACTATAAAAGTTACGGATGGCATCATTACCTATAATGGTAAAGTGGCAACAATTAAAAGCCAAAATTCCTTTTTAGTTCCCGGTGATATGGGCCCTGACATGTTAATATTAGACGTTAAGGCAACTGTAGACGGCGTAGAATATTTATTTGAATTCATGACTGATGTCACAGGTGAGGAAGTAAGGCTCTTTTTAAAGGATGCTGACGGAAAGTTGATTGATCTCTTCAAAAAGACCGAAGAAGTTGAAGATCCGACTGTTAGTGTAGATTTAACGAAGTATAAAGGCAAATATGCTAACAAGAAAAATGCAGGAGATGTAATCGTTATAGACGAGAATAGCATGACCTGGGATGGACACCAACTTAAGATATTAGGCGAATATGCTGATACATGGGCAGAGTTTGGCTTGATTATAATGTTGGATGGAACAGAGTGCTATGTAGAGTTCTATGAAGAAAGCAAAACCGGCAATTACTACTTTGACATTTTTAATGATTCATATTCGGTAGACTATAGCTTTATAAAAGCTGAGGAGCCCGGTGATGACGAAATGACGCTTGCAGATTTTGCTCGTACTTATACATCCAGCACTTATGGAGATTTGGTTGTTACAGCAAGCAGCATTACTTGGAAGGGCGTCGCTATGGAAATTAAAGGTTCTAAGTACGAAGAGCGCGAAGTGCTAAATGGCTTCGGTAAAATTGACATATATAAAGTCTTGACGGTTGAGGTAACTTCAGGAGCTAATGACTACACCATCGAGTTCTACTTATATCCGAGTAATTCGACAAGAGTTAATATTTATAATGGAATTGGTGATGAACTTGATAAATCTGATTGGATTGGTTACTATACTTACTATCCCGACGAAGATTAAGATAGTGGATTTGGTTATCACTCTTTCGAGCGTCGTAATGTTGACGCATTAAATGAACTTTATAATTGATATTCCAATGTTTTAGATCAATAAAGTTTCAACAAAAAAAGGATTTGGTTTTCCAAGTCCTTTTTTTGCTGCAGTGTATAAAAAATCCCCGCACCAATGCGGGGAGGATAAATTATTCAAAGTCTTGAGTAAAATCGTTTAAGATATAGTCTATGCGATAAGTTAAGGTTCCTCTGGTTGTGTACTCAAATGAATGCATTTCAGCGAGGATCTTTTTGGTGGATAGCAGATTGTCGTCATCCGTCGTCTCGTACGGAGTGGAGGCATATGATGCAAACAGCGGTGAGCCTGTCTTTGTTCCACTAAGCATAATCTGTATAGTGTTGCATTTGAGCGTTTGTTCCGCGCTATCCTTGCCCTCGGCTGCAAATCCCGCTAAAAAGTCTGCGTTTTCTATCTTGATGTTATCTGTCTGATAAAATCTCGCAGTCATAGATGTGGTCTTAAACTTAATTTTTTTATTGCTTCCGAAGAGAGTTTGGAACCAATTTGCGTTATTATTATTGCCGATAAAGCAGTCATACCAGTTTACCACGGTAAAGTTTGCGCTGAAAGTGTTGCCTAAGTTCTTCATAGCGCGAATATAGTAGTAAAGATATTCGTTGTCGATATACGATGCTTTTTCAAAGGTCAAATCCTTTGTTGTTTCGCCGGAGGTAAAGTGCGCTGTGCCTTCGGTATAGTCAACCGTAAACGAGTACGAGCTACTTGGGTCTGTCTCGAGCGTCACCGTCTTTTCGGTATAAACGGCGGCAAGGTTGTCGCGCCTGAATACCGCGGTTGACGTAATAGTGTCGGTCTTATTATGGAAGCTGTCGTCCAAATATTCGCTGTCTGTGTACTTGATTTTAAAGTTGGCGGTAAGGGTGTATAAAATATTCTTGCCCTCGTCCTCGGACTGAGTCAATGTGTATTCGAGATAACTGTCCTCGGTAACGGCAATTTTGTCGTCCACATCCTTCATAAAATACTTGGTTACATTGTATCTGCTTTTTTCGGACACAAAGGTGCGATAGGCGTACCAGGGCAAAGTCGAGTCCATTTCGAGCGTAGCCGGTGCACCGGTGCAGGCGATACAACTTATTGTCACGAGCATCGCCGCCATTATAGAAATCAATATTTTTTTCATATCATTCTCCAATCGATAAAACTGCAATTTTACTAAGTGTACCATATTTTACTTGATTTGGCAATCTAAAAAGGTTACAATAATATAGATGAAAGCAAATTTTATTAATTCGACAAGTTATTTTGAGGCATTAAAGGAGATTATCGGTAGGATAAACGATAGAACTGTCGATATAGGCGTAAGGCATCTACTCATTGTGCCCGAGCGCTACACCTTGCTTGCCGAAAAGTATTTGTACGAAAACTCTTTCGGTTCTTTTGACGTAGAGGTGCTTTCGCCCAGCCGTCTGTTTTACCGTATGGGAATTGACACGCCGCTCTTAAGTCGTGAGGGGGCTATCATGCTTATAAGGGGAATGCTCACGTCACTTCCCCTAAGCTGTTTTTTTCGCTCGGCGTCATATCGCGGCTTTTGCGAAAAGTTGTACGACGCCATCAACGACTTTGCGGCAAACGGCGTAAATCCGGACGATATTCCGGAGACATCTCCCAAACTGTGCGACCTTAAAGCCGTGTATGCCGAATATAGACGCAGGATAGAAGGACGATTTGTGGACAGCATGGGTAAGCTCGCACTTATTGCCAAGTACGCGACGACAAGCTCATACTTAGACAACGTACATATCTATGTCGCCAACTTCGACTATGTGGACAAGGCGACAAGAAGCGTGTTTGACGCGCTAAAGAAAAGGGCTATTTCATACACCGAGTGCGAGGTTAGCGGCAACTCGCCCGTAAAAGGCAAGGCGATAAAATATCGCGGCGAGGGGGCTTTGGCTGTCAAAGAGGTGGCTAAGCAGCTTCGTTATGCCGCATATAACGGCGTTCCGTACGAGGATATGGCTGTCATAACAGGCAATGTCGACTGCGCTCGTGTAAAGAGAATTTTTACCGAGTTTGATATTCCGTGCTTTATTACCGAGAGCAAAAGGCTAAACGACTACGCTTTGTCTGTGTTTTTGCAAAGGTTGTTTGAGTGTGCAATGCGCAAAAGACGAGACAGCTTTATCGAGTTAAGCAAAAACTTATATTCTTGTATAGATAAAAAAAGCGCGGACGAGTTTGAAAATTATGTTTCTTCGCACCTTATTGACTACAAAGGTTTTTATAATGAGTTTGTAGATTGCACTAAGGAGTGTGAGGAGGTGCGCAAAAAGCTCGTTTCAATTGTAGAGATCACCGAGAAAAAGATGAAGCAGGTGACTGACGCAAAGAGCTTTGGAGCGCTGATCGAGGATGTGTTTATTGCAGCCGGGGTGGAAAAAACGACCGAGGAGGTGTACGGCTCGGCAGCTCCCATAGAAAAGACGAGGGCGCTTATTGCGCTTATGGAGCAGGTGGGCATAATCGGCAATTTTGAATTTGTGTCCGCCGTTTTTGCCGAGGGCTTGAAGGCGACCAAGATGTCGTCAATTCCGTACGCAGGTGGCGTTATAGTCGGAGATCCTGCGTCGTTTAGAGGGGGCAAGTACAAGCTTATGGCGGTGCTTGGCTTTGACGACGGATTTTTGCCGCAGATTTACGACGACAGCTCGCTTATCAGCGACGACGAAAAGGTGTTTTTTGATCAGATGGAGCGTGCCGACCAGATCAATGTCAGGTACGAGCGCGAGCTTGAGGCCGCGCTTGCTTCTGCCGATAACATTTTTATTACATATTCAGAGCCGTCCGGCATGATGGAATCCTTGTTCGGCAATGCGCCGGATGTGGATAACGACGAGCTTGTGGACGCCGGCAGCAAAAAGCATGCGCTCGAGCTTATGATGAGCCTTGTCAGGCGCACCGAAAATATGAGTGAGGACAACCATAGGCTTATCAACGCGCTGCACGAAGCGACCGAGGCGGGTGACGAGCTGTTTATGTCGCTACGGGTAAGCGAGATAAATGGCGGAGAAAAGCTGTTTTTCGGTAGCGGCACTACTAATGTGAGTCAATTGCAAAGCTACTTTAAGTGTCCGTTCAAGCATTTTGCAGAGTACGGGCTCAAGCTTAAAGAGCGCGATAAGGGTGAGATGAACGCCCTCGACATAGGTAGCTTTATGCACGTTATAGTCGAAAAAATGGTACAAAGCGGAGACTTTTCGGATATAGAAAGCTCGGTGGGCAAAATTGTTGATGGCATAATCGCCGGCGGAGGCAAGGTCGCTTTGGAGGCTAATAGGGGGATGCTCGAGCTATTAAAACAAGAGGCTATTGCCGCCTTTAAAATTTATGCGAGCCATTTAGCTAAAAGCAGCTTTAAGATGATAGGGCAGGAAATCAAATTCGAAACTAAGCTGGTCGGAATCAAGCTTGTGGGCAAGATAGATATGGCGGACGAATTTGACGGCTACATCAGGCTTATAGATTACAAGACGGGCGGGCATGAGATATCGTGTTCTGACGTCTATTACGGCAAAAAAATTCAGTTGCCGCTCTATATGGCTGCTGCCGCGAACAATGGATACAAAAAGGCGGCAATGTTCACATTTCCGTTCGAGTACAAGTGGCTAACCGAAAGGTTTGACCACCGATTTGACGGTTTTATGCTTAAAGACGAGGCTATAATGTCTGCGGTGGATAGTAGTTGCGGTGACGGCGATAGCGAGGTTTTCAATTTGAAAACAGTAGGGCGCAACGATGCTCTTTTAAGCCCGGAGGAAATGGATTGTTTTATAGATTATGCCGTCAAAGTGAGCGAAAATGCTATCACAGAGATAAAGGGAGGGTATGTTCTTCCGTCGCCATGCGGTATAAAAGAATGCGGATATTGTGAGTACGGCTGCCTTTGCGCAGATAAGACGGTGCGAAAAACGATAAGAATATACAAATCTAATATAGTGGGGGCGGCGAGAAATGGAAATTAATTGGTCGGATAGCCAAAAAGAAGTTATTTATGCCGATGACGACAGAATCCTTGTTTCCGCCTCTGCGGGAAGCGGAAAGACTACCGTCATGATAGAAAGGATTTTACGCCTTGTAAAAGACGGAGTTAGGCTGAGCAATATGCTCATATGCACATTTACCAAGGCATCGGCGGCAGATATGCGCGCCAAGCTTTATGCTCAAATGAGTAAACGTGGGCTAAAAAACGAGCTTAAAGACCTGTCGCGCGCCGATATATCCACGATAGACAGCTTTTGCCAGCGCATAGTGACAAAGTACTTTTATGTGCTTGGCATTGACCCGCAGTTCGAGGTGCTCGACGACACCGAAAGCAGGGCGCTTATAAGCGATGCGGTGGAGCAAAGCATAGAGCATTTTAAGGCGGATGAGCATTTTAGCCGCCTATACGAGATGTTGCGTAATAGAACTAAGAGCTACCATCTCAAAGAAGCTATAACTTCCATAATGGACTTTCGCAGCATCAACCCCGATACGCATCCGTCATATAGCTATGACGCAGCAGAAGTGCAAAGGCAAATTGACGAATATGTAGAAAGCGAGCGTCAAGGCCTTGAGGACACTATCGAAAGGTTGTTTGCTATTTTGGACAAGCCCGAATTTAAAGCAGAATTGCTTTCTGCCATGCAGACGGGCAATTGCAAGTGGACGCAGTTTAAAAGAAACGAAGATAAAACATATAAGCCTTGCGTTGATTATCTGAGAAGTAGGGTCAAAGATTTTGTTAAGGAAAAAGAAGAAATAGCAAATCTCAGACCCCAGTCCCACTCGTACGAGCTTATCGAGGCGCTTATAAAGGCGGCGGATTATGCGTGTGAAGTTTATGCCGCCGAAAAGCTCAAACGTTCGGCTGTTGACTTTGCCGACCTCGAAAACATGACGCTTGAAATTTTAAAGAGCGACGTAAAGACGGAAATTTGCGAAAAGTACAAGTACGTTTTTGTGGACGAGTATCAGGACATCAATCCGCTGCAAGAAAGCCTTATTCAGCGTGTGGCGGAGGATAACAAGCTGTTTATGGTGGGCGACCTAAAGCAAAGCATTTATGCATTCAGAGGCTGCGCGCCGGACATCTTTAAACAAAAGTACGATTTATATAAGAACGGCGTGGGTGGCCGCGTTATAAATCTTGACACAAACTATCGCAGCGCAGGAGGTATTATCGACTTTGTAAATAAGGTTTTTTGCGAGGTTATGACCGAAGATTTCGGCGGTGTCGACTATAACGGGAACCCCATGTCCGCCTCAAAAGAGGAAGACGGATATGTCAAATTCCATCTTGTAACCGGGAAAGCGGAAAAAAACGAACTTGGCGTTTACAGCGTAAAAGAGCATAACGAGCCGCCGGGCAGCAAGATGGAGGCGGAGGCAACGCTCATTGCATATCGCGTTCAGGAACTACTAAAGCAATCGCATGACGGCGCGCCCGTTGCCTTTAACGATATTGCCATTTTGACAAGAGGGATGAGCTCGCTTGAAGCGCTTGTTGTGCAAAAATTAAGGCAAATCAACGTACCTGTGTCGCTTAAAGAGGATGCTCATTATCTTAATAGACCGGAGACGGGACAGCTTATTGCATATTTAAGGCTTATAGACAACAGACTGGACGACAAGGCTATGGCTATGGCTATGCTTTCGCCGCTTGGTGGGTTTAGCGAGGACGAGTTAAGTAAGATAAGGCTAAATGGCAGCGGTACATTTTACGAGTGCGTAGAGAGCGCCGCAGCGACAGACAGTAAAGTAAAAGGCTTTTTTGACAAGCTGGACAGATATTATGAGCTTAGCCTTACTATGAGTGTGGACGAGCTTGCCGACATAATAGTGTCCGAGTGCGGCTACTTTAACTACGCATTTCGGCTTGGTGAGGATGCAGCCGAAGTGCTCGACAAATTCCTTGCTTTTTTAGGGGCATGTCCGCAAAAAAGCAGCTTAAAGGCGTGCTTAAAGTTTATCGACGAGCGCAAACCATACACCGAGCTAAGCGGGGACGACAACTCGGTCAAAATGATGACCATACACAAGAGCAAGGGGCTGGAGTTTAAATACGTCTTTGTAATAGGACTGGGCGGCTCATTTGAGTTTAAGGACCTAACTAAGCATGTGTTTGTGGACAAGGAAGTGTCAATGAAGGTTTACGACAACCATGAGGCTTACGAAAGCGACCTGCAATTTGTTTACAAGCTGCATAAGCGCAAAAAAATCCTCGAGGAGGAACTGAGGATTTTCTATGTCGCAATTACGCGTGCTAAGTACGGACTTGAACTCTTTGCGTCACTAAGCGACGAAGATGTCGTTATTCCCGCATACGAGGTGCAGCCGTGCAAGATGGTTGACTTTTATAGGTGTACGTCGGCGCTTGATTGGCTCGCTTCGCGTGTTTTTATGGCTAAAAAGTACGACCTTAACGAAATCGAGGTCGAAGATGCGCCTTCACGCAAGGTGTTGTTTGGTCAGGCCGACGAAAAGCTTGTAAAAGAGTTAAAGGACTATTTCGATTTTTCGCCTCAGCAAAATGCTCCGACAAAGAGCTATGTCAGCAAACTCGCTCATAATGATGACGAGCCTGCCGTTTATATGTTCAGCGAGGGCGAAGGTGATGCCTTAGAGCGAGGCAATGCCTATCATAGATGTATGGAAGCGCTCGATTTTTCGCACCCCAGTATATCATTATTGCCGGAGAATGATTTAAAACTTGTCAATGCCGACAAGCTGCTTATAGCCGCAAAAAAGATGACTGAGTTTAAAGGAACTGTTTATAAGGAAAAGCCGTTTATGATAAAGCTCAGCGCCTTAGAGGCAGGCCTCAGCGGCAAAGGCTATGTGCTTGTCCAAGGCGTCATTGACCTGCTTGTTATAAACGGTGACGAGGCAACGATAGTCGACTACAAGACAGGCAAAGCGCACGGCAGCTTTGAGACGGGGTATTTTAAGCAGGTAAATCTTTACGCTTTGGCGGTGGAGCGGCTATTAAAGAAGAAGGTGACAAAAAAATATCTCTACTATTTTGATGCAGAGACTTTTGTCGAAATAGAGTAAGTTTTGCAACCCATATACACATTTAGCTCATTTTGCGCTACAATTATAGCGGAGGTGAATTATGATACCAAAATGTGTATTGGCTCAGCGCGAAGTGTCTTTTGATGTAGCGATTGAGGATGTGGAAGCTACTCTTGAAAAAGATTTCATTGAGCAAGGTAGTGCCGATAAAGCGGTAAGTAGGCTAAGGAAGATTTTGGATGAATTAAAGGAAGAATAAAGGCTTCTCCTTAAGGGGGAAGCTGTTACGCGCGTAGCATAGTGCCTGATGGGGGTTGCGTTTACAATAGCATTTTTCTAATATAGATACAAAAAAGGTCTTTCCTGCAAGATTGGGAGAGACCTTTAAATATTAATAATTTTAGTTTAAAAGTTTTTTGGCTACTTTTTTACAAAAAAGTAACCAAAAAAGTAACTAAATTATTACAATAAAAGAGGCAATACCTATAAACATCGATACGGCGGAAATTATCCCTGCCGTTATGCACAGCTTGCTTTTTGTAAAAGCAAAACCCACGCTGCAGCTAATGACCGAAATAGTAAAGCCCACAACAATAATCACTATCGCAAACGGAGCAAAGATAGTCGACAGCCTTGTCAAAATAGCAAAAGCAATACCGCAAAGCGAAAACGCAAGGGCGGCGATGCTTGCTACAATATTTGCAATAGGAATAATCTTCTTCATTAATAAAGTATAGCACAAAAAAGCGCAATTGTCAACGAACGTGTTGACAAATTCAAAATTGCATAAAAAATGTCGAAACTGCCGAGTATTTGGTAGTTTCGACACGAGCCGAAAATAAGTATTATCTACAATCTACGCCGTATTTTACTATTTTAATGCTGCCCGTTTTGCGTTTATTGACAAATTCCACGCAGCGGTGATCGTTATTTTCGTCGATAACAATTTCCACTTCCTCGCAACAACGGTGATAACCTTGAGGCGGCTCGACCTCGCGTAAGTAGTATTTGCCGAATGGCAAACAATCTATAATGGCTTCACCGTTAGCGTCTGTTTTGACGCACATGATTTGCTCGTGATGGCAGTCCATAAGCACAAATTTGGCACCACTCAATCTGGTTTTTTCTTGCATAACATTCTCCTTATTTTATTAATGCGACTTAATATATAATATTGCGGAGAGCGCGTAATTGTGAATTTAAAATTTTTATTTTTCCCCCATTTGCGCTTGACAATTTTTAGGGTGGGGTTTTATAATATAATCGTAAACAAGCATTTTTGCTGACTGTTTAATGCAAGCAAGCTTGCATATTGGGCTACAGCTTGAGTATATATCTTAAAAGTTTTTTGGTTACTTTTTTGTCTAAAAAAGTAACAAGTTTTTTGCCTACTTTTTTCAAAAAAGTAAGAGGAGGTCATATGAGGAAGTTTACGGCGCTGTTATTAATAGCTTTGCTTATGTTTCTTTGCGTCGGCTGTGGTCCGTATCGCGATTACGCGGGCACATACACCAAAAAGATGAGTAGTGCGACATTAACGATAACTCTCTCTGCCTCCGGAGCGTTTGAGTTTGAGCGTAAGCCCACAAGCTCGAGCGAATATACTCCCATAGAAACTATTTACGGGGAAGGCACATTCACCGTAAAGAACGAGAAGATTACCATTGAATATTCGTATTACGAAGTTGCCTTGGGTGAGCGTGTCAATAGGGTAGCTACGGCAAAGCTCAATGGAAATAAATTGGTTATTTCCGGCACCGAACTTGCCGGCTCATATACAAAAAACAAAATTTAAAGGAGATTTGGTATGAAAAAAGTTGTTTCTGTTGTTGCTATGTTGCTTGTATGCATGGTAGCTTTGTGCGCTTGCACTCCGTCTAAGGACAACCTTGAAAAGAAATTCAAGGACGAAGGCTATTTAGCTATTAGCGTGCCTGTAAGCGATTATGGTGATTACGATGTTGATTATGCATTTGGCGCAACTAAATTAACCGAAAGCATTACCGTTATTGCATTCAAAAATGGATCTGACGCTAAGGATTTCTACAACAAGTGCAAAGAAAACGGCGACAAGAAAAATCTTGCTAAAAAGGGTAATGCAGTAGCTTGGGGTACAGAAGGTGCAATTAAGTTATTTAAATAATTGATTACCTAATTAAACAAATGGCGACCGCGTAGGTCGCTTTTTGTTTTACAAAAAAGATAAAACTACCTTATTTAGATAGACAAAATCTAATTAATGTGATATATTAATAACCACTTGATTTATTAAGGAGTTTTTATGAGAAAACTTTTTGTTGTAATTGTTGCAGCTTTTATGTGCGTGTCCTTGTGTGCATGTACTTCGCAGGCAGAAAACCTTAAAAAAAAGTACGAAAAAGATGGTTATAATATCACGGGCATAGAGTCACGAGATTTGAGATTTTACGGTATCGACACCGACAAATTGGAAACGAGATTTGCCGCTATAAAAGGTTCGGATGTTGCCTTTGTAGTAGAGTATAAGAGTGGCGATGATGCAAAAGCTTTGTATGATAGCCTCAATGCCAAAGGAACTCTTATTTGGGAATTTATTGATGGAATGAATTACACTACCATTAAAAAGAACAACACAGTTATCTTTGGCACTAAAGATGCCGTTGAGTTGATAAAGTAAATAAAAATAACGTAGAGGCGACTAATGAGGTCGCCTTTTATCATACTCAAAAATGTATAAAAAATTAAGATATTATAAAAAATTCGACAAAAAAGAAAAATGTTTTTGTTTAACCATAAAACTATTAGACATAGCATATTAAAATATGATAGACTAAAAAAGTTCATTTGAATTATATAAAGGAGAGTATTTTTATGAGCAGTCAATTGCTTATGATTATTGTCATGGTTGCAGTTGTTCTCGGCCTCGGCTATGCTGCGCTTAACTTCTTCCTGACCAAAAAGCTTAAGGAAGGAAACGAGCGTATGCAAGAGATCGCTGCGGCAATTCGCGAGGGCGCTAACGCTTTTATAAACTACGAATATAAAATCGTTGCGATTATCGGCTCGTGTATTGCAGTTTTACTTGCGATTGTAATTTCCTGGGAGACAGGTGTTGCATTCGTTATCGGTGCGGTTATGTCCGCTACGGCAGGCTTTATCGGTATGAAGATCGCTACTTATTGTAACGTTCGTGTTACCAACGAAGCTAATGAGACGCGTAATATGGGTAAAACCTTAAAGGTTGCATTCCGCGGCGGCTCGGTTATGGGTCTTTGCGTTGCAGGCTTTGCATTACTCGGTATACTTATCGTTTACTTTGTTTTCGGTGTAGGCATGAACATGCTTGAAACGACAATGGTAAACGGCGTTACCGACATTGTTCACAAGACAAACCCGATTACAGGTCAAGCATATTCGCTTTCGCTTGTCCTTTCCGGCTATGCGCTTGGTTGCTCGATTATCGCAATGTTTAACCGTGTAGGCGGCGGTATCTACACTAAGGCGGCAGATATGGGTGCCGACCTTGTAGGTAAGACCGAAGTTGATCTTCCCGAGGATGACCCGCGTAACCCGGCAACTATCGCCGACAACGTAGGTGATAACGTAGGCGACGTTGCAGGACTTGGCGCAGATTTGCTCGAAAGCTATGTAGGTGCTATAATGGCAACTGCCATACTTGCAATTGAGATATTTGCACATAATGTATTGTTTTATTCGACAGAGTTGTTTAGGCAAATGATTATGTTCCCCATTTTGTTTGCGGGCATAGGTCTTATAGGCTGCATAATAGGTATATCTTATCCGCTTATCAAGCGTAAGCTGTCCGACAATCCGCACAGGGAACTTAACCTTGCTACTTGGATTTCGGCAGGCTTTACCGTAATACTCGGATTTGTGCTTTGCTTCTTCTTCTTTAAGAGTGACGACCCGTTATATGCAGGACAAATTAAAGAGATTGGCTTTAAAGCAGGAACGATCACTCCCTGGATATGCGCTGTTATTGGTATAGCGGTTGGTATTGTTATCGGTATAATTTCCGAATATTACACGAGCGACAAATATAATCCGACTAAGAAGATTGCTAAGGCAAGTGAGGACGGCTCGGCACTTACCGTTACTCAAGGTATGGCTACCGGTATGATCAGCTGTATGCTTCCCGTAGTTTGCCTCGGCGTAGCTATCTTTGCTACATTCGCTCTTGGTGGAATGTACGGCGTGGGTTGCGGCGCAATGGGTATGCTCTCCTTTGTAGCAGCTACCGTTTCGGTTGACACATACGGACCTATAAGTGATAACGCAGGTGGTATTGCCGAAATGTCCGGTCTTGAACACGGCGTTCGTGAAATCACCGATGAGCTTGACAGCGTAGGTAACACTACTGCCGCTATCGGTAAAGGCTTTGCTATCGGCTCGGCAGCTCTTGCTACCATGTCCATGATGAGTAGCTATCTGTATTCATTTATGGAAAATCTTGCGCTCGATATAATTTCTCGTGACGTGCTTGTCGGCGCTATTATAGGTGCGGCGCTTCCGTTCCTCTTCAGCGGTATGCTTATCAATGCGGTTGCTAATGCGGCAGGCCACATGGTAGAGGAAGTTCGTCGCCAGTTTAAAGAGATCCCAGGCCTTCGCGAAGGCAATGCAATGCCCGACTATAAGACTTGTATCGAGATTTCGTCTAAGGGTGCGCTCAAGCAAATGGTTGTTCCCGCTATTATTGCAATAGCATTCCCCATTGTGTGCGGATTCTTGTTTGGTGCCTTCTTTGTAGGCGGACTTTTGATCGGTGCAACACTCTCGGCTATTATGCTTGCAATCTTTACCGGTAACTCGGGTGGTGCTTGGGATAATGCCAAGAAGTATATCGAGAAGAGCGGCAGAAAGGGTACGGACGCTCATAAGGCAGCCGTAGTGGGCGACACTGTTGGCGACCCGCTCAAAGACACCGTTGGACCCTCACTTGATATTCTTATCAAGATAATGAGTACGGTTTCACTCGTTACCGTAGTTGTATTCTCAAAATTTAACGTTTTGGGATTACTGGGACTTTAATTAAGGATTTAAGTAAAGTTTCTAATTTTTGTTGAATTAAATTATAATTGAATTTAATTAGTACTAAAGCCCTCGCGGATTTGCGAGGGCTTTAAGTTTGTTTCCTAATTGTGACCCCCACCAGTCACTACGCTACGCTCGTACTTCGTGGCGTTCGCTCGGCTGAGGGGCAAGGTATTCCGACCGATTTGTAATGATATAATTACTTTAAAGCTGCACAATAAAGAAAGGCCTCCCCATTGAGGGGGAGGCTCTGCGGCGCTTTAAGCGACGCGGTGGTGAGGGTGATTTATTCTATATTTTCCTCACCGTAGTCAACATTTGGAAATTCTATAACCTCGTCTGTTTCCGATTCTTCGACTTCGGTATCTTCGTTTTCCGGCTCTTGGGTGGTATTACTTATAAGTTCGTCAAAATTCACAACGTTAGCGCGAGAATCGCAGAATATATAGATATAACCGTCCACATAGCAAGCGCGCATGCTGTCAAGATTGCCTGTAAAGAAGTCCGTCCCACCGGTGAGCTCAAAGTCATAAAAGCCGAGTTCTATAAACATTTCCCCATCAAAGCGGAGTAGCAGATATTGATTCCATGCCCATCTGCCCGCTAGCCAATCTTCATAAGATACGCCAAGGCCTATAATGCCGCGATTGCTATCGATAAAGTAAGCCTTAAATTCATCTGAGAATTCGCAATTCTTAAGTTCATACTTGGCAACGCAATTGACCATTTCGCCGTCCGCTTGATAAAACTCTATTTTAAGGACGCGCGAGTCGTCGCCATAGCCTATGCCGAGCAATCCGTCCATAAAGCGAATAAGGGAGAGCGAATAGCCGGGGATGGTGCCTGTATCTGTGGAAGTGATATTGTTATAGTCACTAAGGTCAAATTCAAATACGGGATCGCAGGCAATAAAGATATCCACCCAGCTGTAATCTATCGATGCGGTGCATACATATGCCTTATTTCCGTCAAAGCGTACAGATTTTACGCTTTCATCGGGGTCGGAAAAGTCTTCTACACTTGCTATAAGCTCAAAGCTATCGAGGTCATAGCAGTAAAGGTTGCACATATCGATGCCGAATTTTAATGAGTCGGCGGCTGTATAGTCGCTTACACTCCAAGAACTCAGACGCTTGTTGGTGGTGGTAAATACGCGCAGCACGTTTTCGTATTCGTCCAAGCTATATTGGTTGACGATAGTTCCGTCTACAACAATAGTTTCGCGAAAATTAAGCTCTTTATCGTCATAGGCAATGCATGCAATCTCGGTA
This sequence comes from Clostridiales bacterium, assembly GCA_022508465.1. GTDB lineage: Bacteria > Bacillota > Clostridia > Christensenellales > Pumilibacteraceae > CAG-552. The sequence goes on along the minus strand of JAFLVB010000007.1, from coordinate 25,025 downwards.
CTTTCCATAGAGTAGTTATAGCTAACTCCGGGGATTTCGTCATGGTAGGTTTGCATTATATCGCGTGCTACAAAAAGATGATTTTCGGACACATAGATTGTAGATGTGTAAGAGAATAGGGCAACGGAGTCGTTTATTTCAAGTGTAGCGCTGTCAAAAGATGATATTATCGAATATCTCGCATCTGTTGCATTGTCGGGGACAAGAATGTCGTCCATAGGCAAACTTTCCATATTTTCTGCCTCACCAATTTGCGGCAAATATGCAGATGGGGTAGAGAAATCTGTGTTTCTAAACAACGTGAAGTTGGTTACAAGGAGCAAAGTATCGTCTACAATACGAGAGGAGACAAGGCTGCCTGATACCGACTTACGACTTATTTCTTTAGGCGTGCTTGGGTCGGAAACGTCGATATTTATAACGGTAGTGTAACTAAAAATACGGGAAGATTTGTAAGCTCCAATTTCTTCTACAATAATAGTTACTGTATTGCAGTCTGGGCTAAGATACATTTCCATGCCATTGCTATTTTCAAACCACATGTTTCCGGATGGGAAGATTCTAAATTCGGAAATCAATTCGAGGTTTTCTTTTTCAAATGAATAGGTGCGTAAAATAATATGAGGGGTGACGTATTCCTTTATTTCATTGCCGTTTTTGTCATAGACAATATCATTATAGCCCGAGCGCAATTGGATATAGTAGATATATTCGCTACTACGCTTAAAGAGGTCGCCCTCGGTAACGCCGGCTACTTGATTATTGGTAACTTCTTCATAGTGCGAAGAGCCGTTATTAGAAGAAGTTGACCCTATCGTCCCTTGAGCAAATTGACTGCCTGAGCTTTCCATGCCCGGCTCCATATCCATTCCTTTGTGTCCTCCGAACAAATTATCTAAGCCCCACCTTTCAAAATTGTTAGTCTTGTATTGGCGATAGGTGAGCTGTCCTATTGTGTCCATTAGCTCATAATACTCGCTACCCTTGTATTTGGCAATGTCGTATTTGCCAACAGTATACGGGACAAACAACACTAAATTTAGTGCTATAATTAGCGCTACAATGCTGCCCAGTATTGAGGCGAGCGTTATGGTTTGTTTGCGCCGTACTTGCTTTACTTTAGCCTTATCCAAAATGCGCTGAGTGCGCTCTTTATAAGTTCTCATTTTGTATACCTGCCTTTAATAAAATTTCTTTTAGGTGTGTTTTTGCACGTGCAAGGAGATTGTACACCTGTTTGCGACTCTTATGTAATATGCTGCTTACCTCGGGAATATCAAAGCCTTCAAAGTACACTAAGTTTAGTACCTCGCGATATTCTTCGCTTAGCTGCTGCATACATAAGTAAATCAGCTTGTTGCGCTCGGACAGCATAACGTCGGACTCGGGGTCGCCTTTAACGACGTTGGCGACATTGTTATCAAGACGGAAAACTCTCTTTTTGGCGCGAAGAACATCTATACATTTGTTACGCGCAATGCTGAATAGATAGGTCTTGAATTTTGCTCCCTCGGTAAACTTTTTTCGCTTGACTATTAACGTGGCAAAGGTATCTTCCATAACGTCCTCAGCCGCATACGAGTCGCTCAAAAAGCAGTAGGCAAAGCGAACGAGAGCATCGCCGTATAGACGCACAAGTTCTTCGAGCGCGCTTTGGTCTCCTTGCAGAAAGCGGTGGTAGCTACTTGCACCGTAATCTGTCATTTGCACCTCCTTTACTAATTAAACGAACAAATCGGCGATTTTACTCACCAAAAACAGGAAAAAATAAGAATTTTTTTAAAGTGTTGACTTTAACGTCGTTAATACAATTATACAATATAAATCTAATTTTGTAAATAGGGGAATGTAATAAACTACTTAAAAAGCCCTCACCCTTGAGGGGGAGGGCGCTCGGCACTTTGCGCCTCGGCTAAGGAGGGTAAACTATAACCAAATCACACCCTCACCACCGCGACGCTACGCTTTGCGGAGCCTCTCCCTCAGGTATAAGGGAGAGGCCTTCTTTATGGTTAAAAATTTATTAATTACCTATACCAAACAATAGGTTAGGTTCAATACCGAACTTCTCGTAAATTAGCATAATTTTTTCATAGCTCGGTTTTTTCTTCCCGAGCAACCATTGACTTATTGTCGTTTGATTAACTCCAAGTATGTCTGCAAGATCTTGCTGGCTTAGGTGACGTTCTTGCATAATTTGTTTTATTATATCTTGATATGGCATGTCAAAATTATATAAAATAGTAGGTCAAAAGTCTTGACTTAGGTCAAAAGACCTGATATAATTTATTCGGATACCGTTCCAATGGGTGCGATGGCCAAAAAAGCGTGGCGTAATGCTGCGCTTTTTTGCCCGCCAAAATAAGACACGGAAAATTAGCGTAAAACGCTTGCCAAACTCTCTTAAATATGTTATAGTATTATCAGCCGTGCTATGTGGGGAGCTAGCGGTGCCCTGTACTCACAATCCGCTACAGTGAGACAGAATACCTATTGAGGCCTTGCGTATGGGAGGCCAGTTACCATTAAGTGGCGTTGATTTCAGGGTCTTGTGCAATGTTATCCCATGAACCGTGTCAGGGCCTGACCGCAGCAGCACTAAGTGGATTTTAGCGTGTGCCACGAGGTAGCTTTGAAGGAGTCGGCTGGTGGGAGAACGCTTCGGTACACATTGTCGAGATAGGTTGCACGGTGTTTATTTGGCTGATAAGACGGTACGTCAAGCGATGTGCTGTCTTAGTTTTTTGTTATAAACTGTAATTGTAGAGTAAAATAATTGACTTACAGCGAGAAAGAGTTGTATAATTAATCATTACGAGGTATCTATTAATGTACGAAAAAGTGAATCCTAATCTTGACTTTGTCGAAAGAGAAAAGGAAGTTATTGACTTTTGGAATAAGAACGACGTTTTTGCCGCAAGTATGAAGCAAACAGAGGGCGGCGAAGAATTTTCTTTTTACGATGGCCCGCCGACGGCTAACGGCAAGCCGCATATCGGTCATATTTTGACGCGCGTAATGAAGGATATTGTTCCGCGTTACAAGACCATGAAGGGCTACCATGTATTGCGTAAAGCAGGTTGGGATACTCACGGTCTGCCCGTCGAGCTCGAGGTCGAAAAAAAGCTTGGCATGGACGGCAAGCAGGATATAGAAAAGTACGGCATAGAGCCGTTTATCGCCGAGTGCAAGCAGAGCGTTTGGAAGTACAAGACCGAATGGGAAAGAATGAGCGAGCGCGTAGGCTACTGGGTAGATATGGAACACCCGTATGTCACTTACGACGACAAATACATCGAGTCGGTTTGGTGGTCGCTCAAAGAGATCGCCAAAAAGGGACTTATATATAAAGGACACAAGATCGTGCCGTACTGCCCGCGTTGCGGAACGGCGCTTTCGTCGCACGAGGTAGCTCAGGGATACAAGGACGTGGAGGAGACCACGGCTATTGCCAAGTTTAAGGTTGTAGGAGAGGACAATGTATACATCTTGGCTTGGACAACCACTCCTTGGACATTGCCGTCCAACGTGGCGCTTTGTATGCACCCCGACTATGAATACAGCAAAATTGAAGTAAACGGCGAGATTTATATCCTTGCCAAAGAACTTATCCCCACGCTGTTTGAAGAATACACTATCCTCGAAACCAAAAAGGGTAAGGAATACGAAGGCCTTAGCTATGAGCCGTTGTTTGATTTTTATTCGGGTAAGGAAAAGCGCCACTATGTTGTAAACGACACATATGTAACGCTTACCGACGGTACGGGCGTAGTTCATATTGCGCCTGCATTCGGTGAGGACGATGCTCGCGTGGGCCGCAGATACAATTTGCCGTTTGTTCAGCTTATAGATGACAGAGGCCGCTTTGTAAAAGAGGCGGGCGTATATGCAGGAGTGTTCTGCAAGGACGCAGACAAGGATATCATCAAGGAACTTAAAGCTCGCGGCTTGCTCTTAAAGACACTTAAAGTGACGCACAGCTATCCGTTCTGCTGGAGATGCGATACGCCGCTATTATACTATGCTCGTTCGACCTGGTTTATCAAGGTGACAGAGCTTAGGGACCGCTTACTCAAGAACAATGCGTCGGTGAATTGGATTCCCGACACTATCGGCACGGGCAGAATGGGCAACTTCCTTGAAAACGTTATAGATTGGGGTCTTTCGCGTGACCGTTATTGGGGTACTCCGCTACCCATTTGGGTGTGCGAGGACTGCGGCGAGATCAAGGTTATTGGCTCTAAGGAAGAACTCAAAAAAGAGGGCGGCTTAGAGGGAGATATCGAACTCCATAAGCCGTATGTAGATAAAATAGAATTTAAATGTAAGTGCGGCGGCAAGATGCACCGTACTCCCGAGGTTATAGACTGCTGGTACGACTCCGGCTCAATGCCGTTTGCGCAATACCACTATCCGTTTGAAAACAAGGAAGTGTTCGAAAAGACTTTCCCCGCCGACTTTATTTCCGAGGCGGTGGATCAGACGCGCGGCTGGTTCTATACCTTACTTGCAATTTCCACACTTATCTTCGACAAAGCGCCGTTTAATAACTGCATAGTGCTCGGTCACGTCAACGACAAGAACGGTATCAAGATGAGCAAGCACAAGGGCAATGTTGTAGACCCGTGGTCTGTACTCGACAAGCAGGGCGCAGATGCAGTAAGATGGTATTTTTACACTACGTCCAACCCGTGGCTTCCTTCACGTTTTAGCGCAGAAGCAGTCAGCGAAGCGCAACGCAAGTACCTCGGCACGCTGTGGAACACTTATTCGTTCTATGTGCTTTATGCCGAGATAGACAAATTCGACCCGACCAAGTACGACTTTAGCAAAGTCAAATTCTCGCTTATGGACAAGTGGATTTTGTCCGAACTTAACATGCTTATAAAGGAAGTGGACAAGCTCCTCACCGAATACAAGATTACCGAGAGTGCAAGACTTATCGCCGATTTTACAGACGGACTGAGCAACTGGTATGTTCGTCGTTGCCGCGACAGATTCTGGGGCAGCGATATGGACGACGACAAGGTTGCGGCTTATATGACACTCAACAAAGTGCTTGTAACGCTTGTCGGACTTACCGCACCGTATACACCGTTTATCGCCGAAAGTATATACCAAAACATTGTGCGCAGCGTGGATAAAAACGCACCCATATCTGTACATTTGACTTCCTTCCCCGTTTGTGACGAGAAGTTTATCGATACAAAGCTCAGCGAGGGTATGAAGGTCGCAATGGAGGCGGCTGCTCTCGGCAGAGCGGCTCGTAACGCAGCCAATATCAAGAATCGCCAACCGCTCAAGCGCGTATTGCTTTGCGGCAGAAACGTCATCGACGGCGGTCTTTTGGAAGTAATAAGAGACGAGCTTAACGTAAAGAATATAGAGTTTATCTCCGACGCAGGAGAATATGTAACGTACGAGGTTAAGCCGCAGCTTAAAACGCTCGGACCTAAGTACGGCAAACTTATCAATGACATAAGGAACTACCTTGCCGCAAACGCAGAGGCAGTTGTGGGTGCTATTAAGGCAAACGGCGTGTTTGAGACTCAAATGGGAGACACCACCGTCAGTCTTAAAGAGGAGGATTTGCTTATAGGCATAATCAACCGCCCGGGCTTTGCGTCCGAGTCGGACAAGGGACTTACCGCTATCCTCGATACAGAGCTAAGCAAAGAGCTTATCTTGGAGGGTATTGCGCGCGAGCTTGTAAGCAAAATACAGACAATGCGTAAGGAAAGCGGCTTTGAAGTTACGGATAGAATAGTAATTTACTATCAAACCGACGCTGCCGAGATCAAGGAAATTATGGAGGCAGGTTCTATCGCTAAGGACGTGCTTGCAGACAAGGTCGTTTGCTCGGAGCGCGGCAAGGAATGGAACATCAACGGCTTAAACGTTAAGCTGGATGTGGAAAGAGTATGATTGCAACCGGTTGGCGCGATTACGAAGTTATAGCCACTTCGTGCGGCGAAAAGCTCGAACGCTGGGGGGATGTCTATCTGCTTAGGCCCGACCCGCAGGTTATTTGGAAGGGCAAAGACCTTAGCACGTTTAAGGGGCTTAACGCGCACTATCACCGCTCGGAGTCGGGCGGCGGCAGCTGGGAGTACAAAAAGAAGACTCCCGCCGAGTGGCGCATTTCGTACCGTGACCTTAACTTTATAGTAAAGCCCATGGGGTTTAAGCATGTCGGACTCTTCCCCGAGCAGTCGGCTAACTGGGACAAGATGAGGGCTATACTCGAAGGAAAAGAGGCTAACGTGCTTAACTTGTTCGGCTATACGGGCGGCGCGACTGTTGCTTGCGCCAAGTCGGGAGCAAAGGTGACGCACGTCGACGCGGCTAAGGCGATGGTGGATAGGTGCAAGCAAAACGCCGAGATAAGCGGTATTGCATCCGACCGCATCAGGTACATTGTAGACGATTGTATGAAGTTTGTCGGGCGCGAGATCAAGCGCGGCAAAAAGTACGACGCAGTCATTATGGATCCGCCGTCATACGGGCGCGGACCTAACGGCGAAATGTGGAAGATAGAGGATGGGTTGTACGATTTGATAAAACTTACGACCGCCGTTCTGTCTGACAGACCGCTGTTTTATCTCATAAATAGTTACACAACGGGGTTGCAACCCTCTGTGCTTGACAACATGCTCTCATTGTTGTTGCCGAGCGGAAAGCATGAAGGGTACGAGCTCTGTTTACCGACGAGCGAGGGCATAGTTTTGCCTGCCGGCGCCAGCGGGTTTTGGAGGGTATAATGGAAGATTTGATCGTTTTATACGAGGATAATCATATAATTGTGGTGGTCAAGCCGCAAAATATTCCAACGCAGGCGGATAGCTCGGCAGACCGTGACCTTTTGACTATGGTCAAGGACTATGTCAAGGCCAAGTACGAAAAGCCCGGCGAGGCATATATCGGACTTGTTCACCGTTTGGATAGGCCTACGGGCGGCGTTATGGTGTTTGCAAGGACGAGTAAAGCGGCATCAAGGCTGTGCGAGCAAATTCAAGCGGGCGATTTTGAAAAGAAGTATCTTGCCGTTACGGTAGGGCACCCGCGCGACAGACGAGGCAGGCTGGAAAATTATCTTGTCAAGGACGAGGCAGCCAATATGGTTAAAATCGCACCTGCAATGATAGAGGGTGCCAAAAAGGCAATACTCGACTACAATGTGCTTGAAGTCAACGATAAAATATCGCTCATTGACATAAGGCTAATAACAGGCCGCAGCCATCAGGCAAGAGTGCAAATGATGGGGCAGGGCTGCCCGATATTCGGCGACGCCAAGTACGGCGGCGACACGCTTGCCAAAACTCACAAGCTTGCACTTTGGTCGTATAGCTTAAGGTTTGAGCACCCGGTGACCAAACAGGTCATGGTGTTTAAGGTCTTCCCACCCGAAACTTCGCCGTGGAAATTCTTCGCGGTAGACAAATATATCAACGTAGTTAAACCCGAATAAGGAGGGGTATCATGAATATTTATTTGAATATAGAAAAACTTATTACTTATGCTAAAATTCACTTGCTACTCGACGAAGCGGACGAAATTTATGTTCGCAACCTCATTATGCAAAAACTTGAGTTAAGCGAATACATCGCTTACGAAGTGGATGAAGAGGAAATCGAGGGCTACGAAAATCCGTTTGCAATCTTAGACAACCTGTTTGCCTATGCGCAGGAAAAGGGTATTTGCAAAGAGGAAGATCGCAAGCTGTTTAATGCTCAGCTTATGGATATCGTTTCCTTACGTCCGGGCGAAATGGCGGACACCTTTGAGTCGCTTAGCAAAAATCAGGCTAAGGCACTCGAATGGGCGTTCGATTACGCAGTTAAAAACGGCTCGGCTATAACCGACTTCCATAGATGGGAGAATAAGGGCGACAAGAACCTTGAAGTTGTCTTTGCAGGCTGCTGCGGCGCTAAAGATTCTTATCCCGGTTGCTGCTTGTGTCTTGAGGGCGAGGGATACGGCGTTCACCAAAACGAGCGTTATATTCCGCTTTCTCTTGGCGACGGAGATTGGTATTATAAGGCAGCGAAGCGCGCATACGTTGACGGCCTCGGAAACATTGTTAAGGAACACAAGCCGCTCGAAATTAATGAGGACGCGCTTAATATAATGTTCGACTTTGTAGAGGCTACTCCAGGTTGGTACATCTGCACGGGCGAGAGCGAAAAGACCGCGGAGCACGCTCACTTTGTTTGCGGCAGCAAACTTCTCCCCATTCACAAGGCGAACGACAAGCGTAAATTCAAGAGCAAGGACTATCCGTATATCAATATAGTAGAGACAGACTGGTATCTTTCTTTGCTCAAACTGAGCTGCACCAATCGCGAAAAACTTATAGAATTCACTCTTAAACTTATAGAGGCATATAAAAAGAATGACGGCAAAGTGTTTATCAGCTTGCGCAAAATAGAAAGCAAATTCACGGTTGAGATTGCATTTATGCGCGGCGAGGCTAAAAAGGAACACAGCGCACTCAGTAGCCTCGACCTCTACGCTATGGCGGGTATTTTCCGTATCGGCGGTAAGGTGGAAGAGCAGCTTAAAACAATCGAAAAATATCTTACAAAAGAGATTAGATTCACCCCTATGTGCCTTGTAGACGGCATGGAAGCTCACGCCAAGATGATAGATAGATTGCTTAAAGAAGTGGGCACGTCTCAGCTCGGTGCAGTAGAGGCGGCTTTGGATGTAAAGGAAGAGTGCAAAAAGACACTTGTTGCTTTCCTTAACGATATTAGAGCGTACGACGAGGATGGCATGGCAGCGTTCTTGCAAGCGCAGGAAATCAGCCTTGTGAAATAAATTAAATTCCGAGGAGGTATATTTTGAACTGTCCTAATTGCGGAAACGAAGTAAATGGAGATGTTTGTAGTTTTTGCGGCGTAGCTTTGCAATGTCAAGCGCCTGCTAAGGTTAGAGCAGATAAGCTTGGTAGCTGGGCGATAATTATGGCGTTTTTTATGCCTGTTGTAGGATTGGTACTCGGAATACTGTCCGTATGCTTTGCGCCTCGGCGTAATGATTATCAGCTTATGGTTGATGGCATAAAGGCAATAGTTATGAGCGTAGTGGTAGCTATCGTGTGGATACTCTATATAAGAGTTTTGTTTATGCTTGGAGTAACTATGCCGTTTGTCATTTTCGCTTAATGCAAAGAGGGTAAAATATGTATTGTAAAAATTGCGGAAATCAAATAGACGATAATGCGTATGTATGTATTCATTGCGGAGTGCGCGTAAGTGATGAGGTGCCACTTGTTAAGCAGGAGCATCCGAGATTTTGCACGCATTGCGGCAAACAAATCGATCCCAATGCTTACATTTGCGTTCATTGCGGGGTCAAGACAGGTGCAAATAATGAACGCATAGTAGCAAAAAGTACGGGCAAAAACAGCGTTGTCTTAGCAATACTCGGTATTGTGTTTGCAATACTATCGGCAACATTGCTAAGTGCGGTGTTCTCTATTATCGGCATGACGATAGCAATCAATAAGAGCGACAAAAAGGCAATCAAGCTTAATCTTGTTGCAATAATAGTTTGCGTAGCAATGTGCCTTGTAACGATAGTTTTCGCACCAATGAAATAAATATATCAATCATAAAACCCAAGTTTAACGCTTGGGTTTTTTATATGCGACCCCCACCACCGCGCCGCTAACGCTTTGCGGAGCCTCCCCCTGTAATAATTTTGTCTGCTAAATGAATTGTACAGGAGGGGTAGGCCTCTCAAAAGATAAGTGCAGTGGCAATTGACAATGTACTCCGACCGAATTTAACGCAAAGTAACTATTTTAATGCTGAACAATGAAAAAGGCCTACCCCCTTGTATAACGCTATTTAGGCAGATTAAGTTGCAATAGGGGGAGGCTCCTGCAAATGAAATGTAGCAGGTGGTGGGGGTAAAAAACTTTACGCCCGATGGGCGTCTTTTAAGTTTTCCTTTATAATTATTGTTATAATGATTTTATTAATTATTATAAAGGAGTAATGCAATACAATGGAATATAATTTAAGAACACGAATAAAAGAGTTAAGACAAGAGAGAGGATTGACGCAAAAGCAACTTGCAGAGGCTATAAAAGTTTCAGTAAATACTATAAGTTCATGGGAATTAAATCGAAGTATACCGACTATATCTAAAATCAGAGATATGGCAATATTTTTTGATGTGAGAGCTAATTATATTTTGGGACTTGATAATAGAATGAGGTAAACAAAAAGAGGCTTTAAGCCTCTTTTTATATAATTAATCTTACTCGGAATTTCAGTATAAAAGTTTTTTGGTTACTTTTTTGCAGTTCCTCAGTCACTACGCTTTGCTCGTACTTCGTGGCGTTCGCGCCAAAGGCGCTCGGCTAAGGACAGCTCCCCTTGCACAGAGGAGCCTATTTTAAAGGTTAAAAGTTTTTTGGTTACTTTTTTGCCTAAAAAAGTAACAAGTAGGTTAATATGCTTTACCAAAGTAAATCTTTTTTGTTGCCTTTTTGCCGCAGCATACGCATTTATCTCCGCACGGAGTTTGGTCAAACGGCATATTGCGGGTAGAAGCTGCGGTAGCTTCCTTGATCTTATCCTCGCATTCGCGGTCGCCGCACCACATACCGAGCGCAAAGTTGCCGGTGTCAACGGCATCTTTAAGTTCGTCCATATTGCTGACAGTCTTAACGTGGCTGTCTCTGAATGCAAGCGCCTTGTTATACATATTTTCGTGTATCTCGTCAAGTAGCTTTTTAAGAGTGCTGCTTAGCTCATCAAACGGCACTTGGATTTTAGCTCCGCCATCGATATCTCGTCTTGCTACGGTAGCAACACCGTTTTCTATGTCGCGCGGACCTATCTCGATACGCACGGGCACACCCTTCATTTCGTACTCGTTGAACTTCCAGCCCGGGCTGTAATCTCTGTCGTCGTACTTAATGCGGAAGTCCTTTTTGAGCGACGCATAAACCTCGGCGCATTTGTCGAGTACGCCGTCCTTGTGCATTGCGACAGGGATAATAACCGCCTGAATGGGAGCAACGCGCGGGGGCAGGCAAAGACCGCGGCTGTCGCCGTGAGTCATTATTATTGCGCCTATCATTCTTGTAGATGTTCCCCAAGAGGTCTGATACGGATTTTTCAGCTTGCCGTCTTTGTCTAAGAACTTGATGTCGAAAGCGGCAGAGAAGTTTGTCCCAAAGAAGTGTGTCGTGCCCGACTGTAAGCTCTTGCCGTCCTGCATCATCGCCTCGATAGAGTAGGTCGCTTGCGCGCCTGCAAACTTTTCCTTTTCGCTCTTTTTGCCCATAAACATGGGGATAGCGAGCACGTTGCGGGCAAATTCCTCGTAAACGTGCAACATTTTTAAGGTTTCTTCCTCGGCTTCCTCGGCGGTGGCGTGGAGAGTATGACCTTCCTGCCACAAAAATTCGCTTGTTCTAAGGAAGGGACGAGTTGTCTTTTCCCATCTTACGACGTTTGCCCATTGGTTGATAAGCATGGGCAAATCGCGGTACGACTCCACCCACTTAGAGTACATTTCGCAAATTATCGTCTCGCTGGTGGGGCGGATAACGAGCGGCTCGGGCAAATCTGTTTGACCTGCCTTTGTGACAGTCGCTACTTCGGGCGCAAAACCTTCGACGTGCTCAGCCTCTTTTAATAGATAGCTGTATGGGATAAGCAAGGGGAAGTAGGCGTTTTCGTGCCCCGTCTCCTTAAATCGCTTGTCCATTTCGCTCTGGATAAGCTCCCAAACAGCATAGCCGTAAGGGCGAATAACCATTGTGCCTTTGACAGGGCCATAGTCGGCGAGCTGTGTTTTGAGCACTACGTCGGTGTACCACTGAGGAAAGTTCTCGTGGATGTCTGCAATATCTTTTACAAATTCTTTTTCCTTAGCCATAATATGTCTCTCCGTTAGACGATTAATTTTAGCGTTTTTCTGCGCAAATGTCAACTGTTTGCAGTATATTTAGCGCTTTAAAGAAATGTTACTATAATTAATACAGCCAAAAGTCCGGGCACGCCTAATAGTCCGATAGTAAAAGCGTTTATAGCATTAAACGGCATAACGCCGCAAATCGACAAAACGGCAAGGGCTGCCGCTCCGGCAAGTAGGTTGACGAATAGTCTAATAAAGCCTTTTAGCTTAAACGAAAAGACAAAGGCGAGTATACAAGCGGCAAGCGCTCCACTCAAAAATGACAAAACAATTTCCATATCAAAAGAGTATTGTAGATGAACCAAAAATAGACATTAAATCCTTGACTAATACGGTCGGATATTGTATAATTAGTTGTTAAAAAGTGGGTATTGTTTTACCCAGGAGGTAACTATGGATAAAATCAGATTGTTTTCAAGCGAAAGCGTGACCGAAGGTCATCCCGATAAAATTTGCGACGCTATTGCCGACAGTATTCTCGACGAAGCACTTAGGGGCGACCCTATGTCCCGCGTGGCTTGCGAAGTTTGTTGCAGTACGGGCATGGTGCTCGTAATGGGTGAGTTCACCACCGAACAGTATGTGGATATTCCGCGCGTCGTTCGTAATGTGGTCAAAGAGATTGGTTACAGCGATTCGTCGCTCGGCTTTGACTATCATAACTGTGCGGTGCTTACTTATATCAATGAGCAGTCTGCCGATATCTCCATGGGAGTAAGCGATGCGCTTGAGAGTAAGGATTCGTCCGATCCCGCCGACCGTATCGGCGCAGGCGATCAGGGTATGATGTTCGGCTATGCTTGTAACGAGACGCCGGAACTTATGCCTCTGCCAATTTCGCTCGCTCATAAACTGACAAAGAGGCTCACCGAGGTGCGTAAAACAGGTGTTATGAAGGAGCTTCGTCCCGACGGAAAGGCTCAAGTTACGGTCGCTTATATTGACGGCAAGCCTGCATATGTGGACACCGTAGTTGTGTCTGCTCAGCACAATCCCGACGCAGATTTAACCAAGCTACGCGAGGATATTATAAAGCACGTTATTTTACATTCGGTGGACAGTAGTCTTATCTGCGACAAGACCAAATTCCTCATTAATCCCACCGGAAGATTTGTTATAGGCGGCCCGCACGGCGACAGCGGCCTTACCGGCAGAAAGATAATAGTGGACACTTACGGTGGAATGTGCCCGCACGGTGGCGGTGCTTTCTCGGGCAAAGATCCCACTAAGGTAGATAGGTCGGCAACCTATTATGCAAGATATGTGTGCAAAAATATAGTTGCGGCAGGACTTGCGGACAAGGCGCAGCTGCAAATAGCTTACGCAATAGGCAAGGCTTCGCCGGTATCGTTGTGTATAGACACCTTCGGCACAAGCAAATTGACTAACGAGCAGCTTATAGAGATAATCAACAAACACTTTGACTTTAGACCTTATTCGATAATCAAAAATCTCGGACTTCGCGCCCCCATATATGCAAAAACGACCAATTACGGTCACTTGGGTAAGGAAGATTTGCCGTGGGAAAAGACGGACAAGGCGGAGGAGTTAAGAGCGTACCTTAAATGAAAATAAGCGGTAACATCGACGAAATACGTTTCCGAAACGAGGAAAACGGCTACACAATAACGGTTCTTGACGTCAATGGAGACCCGGTTATTGCCGTCGGCACTTTTCCACCCGTGTCGGAGGGTGAGGACGTCGAGGTTACAGGCGACTTTGTCGTGCATCATAAGTTTGGGCGACAGTTTAAGGTCACGGATGTAAGAAAATTGGCGCCGAATACCATTGACGGAATAGTCAGGTTCCTCGGCAGCGGTATTATAAAAGGAGTGGGGCCGAGAACGGCACTTGCGCTTGCCGCAGCCTTTGGCAAAGAAACGCTTAATGTCATCGAGCATTATCCCAACAGGCTGACGGTGGTGCGCGGAATTTCCGCGGCAAAGGCTATGGCTATCCACGAAGAGTACATTCAAAACAAAAAGATGCAAGACGCCGTTATGTACTTGCAGGCGCAGGACATACCAATCGGAACGGCGCTCAAAATCTATCGCTTTTACGGCGACGACACAGTCAAGATCGTGTCCGAAAACCCGTACAGGCTGATAGAGGATATCGACGGCATAGGTTTTATTACCGCAGATCGTATTGCTACCAAGCAGGGACTGCCTAAAGACAGCCCGTTCAGAATGAGGGCGGGACTGCTGCACGAGCTTGCGGTAAGCAGCGAGGACGGCAATACGTTTTTGCCCCGCGATGAGCTTGTTATAAAGGCGGCTCAGCTACTTAAATGCGAAGATGGGGGCATAAATAACGAGATTGACAGCCTCATTATAGACGGCAAACTAAAGCGTGTGGACATTGACGGACTGGAGGCTATCTACCATAGGTCGGTATTTCAGGCAGAACGCGGGGCGTCGGCAGGGCTTATAAGGCTTATAAGCGAGGCGGACAGGATCGGTTACGACACACAAAACGATATTACGGAATTCGAGCGCATAAATAAGGTGTCGCTGCACGAAAAGCAGAAAGATGCGGTAAGCTCTGCGGTTACAAACGGAGTCTCGGTTATAACGGGCGGACCGGGCACGGGCAAGACGACGGTAATAAAGTGCATTATCGATATTACCGAAAAGCTGGGCATATCGTCCATGCTTATGGCGCCCACGGGCAGAGCGGCAAAGCGGCTGTCCGAAAGCACGGGGCGTGACGCTACTACCATTCACCGCGCGCTTATGAAGGACGTAGGACAAAGCGACTACAAGTCGGCAGTTACGCCGTTCAAGTGCGGCGCGGTTATAGTCGACGAGGTGTCTATGGTGGACGTGTTCCTCTTAAATCTGCTTGTAAGGCGACTTGCGAGCGGGACAAGACTTATCCTTGTAGGCGACAAGGATCAGCTGCCCAGCGTGGGTGCGGGCAACGTGCTTGCCGACATAATAGCTTGCGGACTTATTCCCGTCGTAATGCTCACGCACATTTATCGCCAGTCCGAGCAAAGTTTGATTGCTGCCAACGCGCACGCAGTCAACGAGGGCAAAATGCCTGACATTAGCTCTAAGGACAAGGACTTCTTTTTTATCAAAGTCAAGAGTAACGAGCAAATTGCAGACACGGTTGTGGACATGGCGTCGCGCAGAATTCCCAAATATCTCGGAGTGGAGGCGCAAAAGCTACAAGTTCTATGCCCGGTAAAAAACGGCGCATCCGGCACTTTGGCGCTAAATAGACGGCTGCAAGAGGTCATAAATCCGACGGGCACACAGGTGCAATTCGGCGACATAATATACCGTGTGGGCGACAAGGTAATGCACATTGCTAACAATTATCAGCTGAGTTGGGTGCGCCGCTATCCGTACTACGAAACGGGCGAGGGCGTGTTTAATGGTGACACGGGTATCATTATTGACGTCAAGACCGACTCGGGCGAGATAACCGTTTTATTAGACGACGGTCGTACGGTAATGTATCCCGCGGATGTACGCAATCAGCTTATGCCTGCATATGCGGTGACGGTGCACAAAAGCCAGGGTTCGGAGTATGTGGGCGTTATAATGCCGATAACGGGCGGCAGTCCCATGATAATGACGCGCAATCTGCTGTATACGGCGATCACGCGTGCCAAAAAGTTTGTGGCGCTTGTGGGCGACGAGTACTACTTAAAGCGCATGATAGACAATAATTATATTGCCAAGCGGTACAGCGGTATGAAGTCGTTTTTGGTAGAGCTGTACGGCGACAATAATTTATTATACGGAGATACGTTATGATTACGGTAAAAGAATATAGCTATGACGACGCTAAGCAAATAGTTGATGACCTGGGGGGCTTTTTAACGCCCGACGAGCGCGTCCTTATAATGGACGAGGAGGGTGAAAAGATCGGTGCATCGGTCATAGGATTAGACAAGACAGTGGTCGAAATAAGGCAGATTATAGTCAAGGACAGACCATTCCCGTATTACGACTTGCTCGCGCGTTCGACATTAAACCTTATCAATCTTTTTGAGCTACCTATAATGGTGAGGGTGAAAAGCAAAGCGTACTTTAAGCCGTTTGGGTTTATAGAGGCGAGCGACGGATTTATGTATATTCGAAGTGACAAAATTGTTTTTAAGGGCAGCATATGCGGTCAATAAAGGAGGTCAAATGAGTAATTTTATCGAGGACATTATCAATGACGATTTGGCGAGCGGCAGGTGCAATAAGATTGTTACCCGCTTTCCGCCCGAGCCCAACGGATATTTGCATATCGGGCATGTAAAGAGTATTTGCCTTAACTACTACGGCACGGCAGTCAAGTATGGCGGACAGTTCAACCTGCGTTTTGACGACACCAATCCTGCCAAAGAGGACGACGAGTTTGTGCGCTCGATAGTGGACGACGTCAAGTGGCTGGGCGCAGATACGACAAGAGTGCTTTTTGCCTCCGACTACTTCGACAAAATGTACGAGTGCGCCGTGCTGCTTATCAAAAAGGGCAAGGCGTATGTCGACGATATGAGCGCCGAGGAAGTGCGACTTACTCGCGGTACGCTCACCGAGCCGGGCAAGGAAAGTAAAAACCGCAACCGCCCGATAGAAGAGAGCCTAAAGCTCTTTGAGGATATGAAGAACGGACTTGTGCCCGACGGAGCGCTTATCTTGCGCGCCAAGATAGACATGGCAAGCCCCAACATCAATATGCGTGACCCTGTTATCTATCGCGTGCTTCACGAGGAGCATCATAGACAGGGAAACAAGTGGTGCATTTATCCTATGTACGACTTTGCTCACCCGATAGAGGACGCTGTGGAGGGCATAACTCACTCCATTTGTACGCTCGAGTTTGAGGACCATAGACCGCTTTACGACTGGATAGTGCGCGAGTGTGAGTTTGAAAACCCACCGCATCAGTATGAGTTTGCCCGTCTTAGCATAGAGCGCACAATAATGAGCAAGCGCTATCTCAAAAAGCTGGTGGACACCGGCGCGGTAGACGGCTGGGACGATCCGAGAATGCCGACAATCGCAGGGCTTAGACGCAGAGGTTACACTCCGAGCAGCCTTATAGATTTTTGTGAGAAGATAGGCGTGAGCAAGGCGAACAGCGAGGTAGAGACAGGGCTACTCGAAAGCTGCATTCGCGACGAGCTCAACACAAATGCCGAGCGCGCAATGGCGGTGCTTGACCCCATCAAGCTTGTTATAGTCAATCGCGACGACAGTTACAGCGAGGAGCTCGACTTCGAGATCAATCCGACTGCGGGTGACGGCAAGACGAGGAAGATAACGATTTCCAACGAGTTGTATATAGAACGATCCGACTTTGAGGTAGTACCTCCGCCCAAGTTCAAGAGGCTTGTGCCCGACGGAACTGTAAGGCTCAAGGGCGCGTATATAATTCGCGCGGTAGGATACGAGACTGACGAGAGCGGAAAGGTTACGCTTGTCAAGGCGGAGATCATCGAGGGCACCAAATCGGGTGAGGACAATAGCGGAGTTAAGGTCAAGGGCGTTATCCATTGGGTGGATGCAAAATCTGCTGTGGACATAGAGGCGCGTATGTACGATTATTTGCTGCTTGACAGCGAGGAAAAGGTGGACTTTTCGGAAAGAATGAACCACAATTCCCTAAAAGTCATAAAGGCTAAGGCAGAAAAATATCTCGAGGATGCTCCCAAACTCAAGTCGTATCAGTTCTTGCGTCAAGGCTATTTCTGCCGCGACCTTAAGAGCGACAAGCCGGTATTCAACCTTGTGGTCGGCTTAAAAGACGGATACAAAAAATAGAGAGGTTAGTATGAAGAACATAGATAGTTATACATTAAGAAAGATGTGGACGGATTTTTATGCCGAGAAGGGGCATGCCATTATCAGCTCGGCGTCGCTTATTCCCGAAAACGACCCGACGGTGCTATTTACCACGGCGGGAATGCACCCGCTCGTGCCGTATCTGCTTGGCGCTAAGCACCCGAGCGGAACGAGACTTGCCGACGTGCAAAAGTGCGTGCGCACAGGCGATATCGACGAGGTTGGGGATGCCAGCCACTGCACATTTTTTGAAATGCTCGGCAACTGGTCTCTCGGCGACTACTTTAAAAAGGAGCAGATCGCTTGGAGCTATGAGTTCCTTACGAGCGAAAAGTATCTTGGTATTGACCCAAAGCATCTTGCCGTAACCGTTTTTGCGGGTGACGAAGACTGCCCGCGCGACGAGGAAAGCGCAAAGCTGTGGCAAGAGTGCGGCATAAGCAAGGATAGAATTTTCTATTTGCCTAAGTCCAATAACTGGTGGGGCCCTGCCGGCGTAACAGGACCGTGCGGACCTGACACCGAGATGTTCTTTGTTGCCGATGTTCCCGATTGCCACGAGGGTTGCAGTCCCGACTGCGACTGCGGCAAGTACCTCGAAATTTGGAACGACGTGTTTATGCAGTACAATAAGACTGCGGACGGTAAGTTTGAGCCGCTTAAGCAGAAAAACGTAGACACCGGTATGGGTTTAGAGCGCACATTGTGCATTTTGCAAGGTAAAAAGAGCGTGTACGAAACAGATCTTTTTGTACCCATTATAGCAAAAATACGCGAGCTCTCCGCTCAGTCGGATGATAAGGCAGAGCGCATAGTTGCCGACCATATCCGCACTTCGGTGTTCATTATAGGCGACGAGCGCGGCGTGACCTGCTCAAACGTAGACCAAGGTTACATCTTGCGCAGGCTGTTAAGACGCGCAATAAGGTTTGGCAGACAACTGCAACTAAACAAGGGCGATTTAAGTCAAATCGCGCTTACCATTATAGATATTTACAAGGACGTTTATCCCGAGCTTGTTGCCAACAAAGCAAAGATACTCGACGAAATCAATGCCGAGGAGGAGCGCTTTGAAAAGACGCTTTCTACCGGTATGAAGGAATTTGACAAGCTCGTATTTTATCAAAAGGGTGATACAATAAGCGGCAAGGCGGCGTTCAGACTGTACGAGACGTACGGCTTCCCTGTGGAAATGACAGTCGAGCTTGCGCGCGAGCATAATCTTAAGGTGGACGTGGACGGCTTTGATGCTGCTTATCGCGAGCATCAACAAAAGAGCCACGCAGGCGCAGAGCAGAAGTTTAAGGGCGGGCTTGCCGACCATACCGAGACAATAACCAAGCTGCACACCGCAACTCACCTTATGCACACCGCGCTTAAACGTGTGCTTAACGACCCCGATGCAAACCAAAAGGGTAGTAACATTACTGAGGAGAGACTTCGCTTCGACTTTACGTTTGGCAGAGCACTCACTCCGGAGGAGATTGCCAAGGTGGAGGAGCTTGTCAACGAGGCAATAAAGGCAGACGTCCCCATCGTTTGCGAGGAAATGACGGTGGAGGAGGCTAAGGCTCAGGGCGCTATCGGCTTGTTCACATCCAAGTATGGTGAAAAGGTCAAGGTATACACAATGGGCAGCTATTCAAAAGAGATTTGCGGCGGCCCGCACGCAAGTCGTACAGGCGAGCTTGGCAAGTTCAAGATCCTTAAAGAGCAGTCCTCCGGCGCAGGAGTAAGACGCATTAAGGCTATATTGGAATAGTTACTTTTAAGGATATTGGCTCGGGCTGTAGCTTATATGCAAGCGTGCTTGCCAAAAAACTTTTAACCTTTACTAAAACAGAATACAACAAAAAAACCTCCCCATTGCCAATTAAGGCGATAGGGAGGTTTTGTAACTATGACTATACTAAAGCTATAGCGACAGCAGCAACGGCAATAAAATATATTAAATATATTACCATACTAACAATACTTATTATGATACCTGCAATAGCAAGACCTTTACCGCTATTGCATTCATCGACCTTCTTTAAGCCTATAATAGAGCATATAAGTCCTGCAATGGCAATAAAGAAAGATAAAACAAATCCTACTATGGCAATAGTGTTTGTTTTTGTTTCGCCCTGAGCTTTCTTTACTTCAATACCGCAGTTGACACAAACTACTGCTTTGTCATCTATCTGACTTCCGCAATTTTTACAATACATAAGTTTCCTCCATAGTTATTAATATTTATATTATATTCCCATTATAATGGGAAGTCAAGTATTTTTTCCAGAATTATGGGAAAATATTTATATGATGAATTTATTCGCAGAGAGACTAAAGGTATTAAGACAAGAAAAAGGTATTGGGCAGATACAGCTCGCTAAAGAAATTGATGTTGGTAAGTCAATCATAAGTTTGTGGGAGCTTGGTAGGTGTGAGCCCACGCTTAGCAAATTGATTGCTTTATCCAAATTTTTTGATGTATCTATAGATTATCTTGCCGGGCTGGAGGATTAGTGAAATTTTTACAAAAATACTTTACAAATTGCTATAAATATGATATGATATATATATGAGCAAGGAGACAACAATGAAGGTTCGCGAATCCGAAGAAATGTATCTTGAGACCATACTCATCCTAAAGCGACGCAATGCCAATGTTCATGCGATAGATATAGCGAGCGACCTCGGCTATGCCAAGTCGAGTGTGTCACGCGCGGTCAATCTGCTGCAAGACAAGGGATACATAACGATAGACAAGAGCGGACTTATTACGCTCACCGATCTTGGCACATTAAAGGCGAACGATATTTACGATCGTCACCGTGTCATAACCGATTTGCTTATGCGAGTAGGTGCGGACAGGGAGCTTGCCGAGGATAATGCTTGCCGCATAGAACACGTTATTTCCCCGGAGCTGTTTACAATATTAAAAAAATTTACCGAAAAACAGTAGTGATTAGCGGACTGCATTTGAGCGGTCCGTTTTTGGTATTTTGATATACAAAAGCCTAAAAAGCGCCCAAAAAACAAAAGTGCAAGTCGTACTTGACAAAAAGCAAGCATTACTTGGTAGACTTTTGGTGCAAACGGCATTATAATTTTTATGCAACAAGGAGGACACATGGAAACATTAGGCGAAAAGATCCGAAATCTCAGGGAGGCTGCAAATTTATCGCAAGAGGAATTGGGATACAGATTAGGCGTCACCAGACAAGCTGTGTCGCTGTGGGAAACAGACTCGCTCACACCCAAGCTATCCAACATCATAGCTCTATGCGAAATATTTAATGTAAGCGCAGATTATCTATTACTTGGCGGCAGTCTACCCGCTCCCGTGGCCACGCCCAAGCCCACGCAGGAGCGAGTCACACAAACCACGGTTGAGTGTGAGCCAATCGTACTACCCAAAACCAAAAAAACGCCAAACGAATTTTTGAAAGCAATGATATGGGTAACATCTATCTTTATTATGATGTTTATCGTTTGGGTATTTGTGATTGATAACTTTAATGACCAAGCTCGATATAAAAACTATGTGCCTGTGCACTATTCTGCAAGCTATGGCGGCACGGTAGACGGAGACTCCTGGCAGAAAGTAATAAAAGGAGAGGACTCAACGCCTGTCACCGCGATCCCGTATGATGGTTATTATTTTGTAGGCTGGTCGGACGGCTTGACAGAACCCACCAGACATGAGACCAATGTTCGAGGCAACCAAGAAATACAGATACGCGCATTATTCTCGGAAATCACCGACGAGGTTAAGGTTATGTATGATGTCAAAGGTGGTGGACGTATAGAAGGAAGGGAGTATCAGCGTGTGCAAAACGGCTATGATGCAATTAGCGTAACAGCCGAGGCGACGTATTACTCTGCGATTTTTGTAAGCTGGTCGGATGGACTCGTCACTCCCACGCGTCAAGACAAGTGCGTGACAGAGGATATGACGGTAACCGCGCAGTTTGGATTTTCGGTGGAGTATTTAGTAGAAGGCAAAGGATTAATAAAAGGCACCACAAGTCAAAAGGTTGTGTATAAGGAGGACGCCACTCCCGTTACGGCTGTGCCGTATGTGGGATATACTTTTGTCGGGTGGTCGGACGGTGTGACGACGGCAACAAGGCACGATATTGACGTAACACATGAGTTAAGCGTAACTGCGATTTTTGTTTGGCGCGAAAGCGACGATTTTATATATCACTATGGTTATGCTACCGGTAATAACGATATCAAAAGCATAAATCTATCGAGAGGTAGCGCAGGTAATGTGAAGTTTATTGTTCCCACAAGAGAGCACTTTACTTTTTTAGGTTGGTATCTCGACGAGGATTTTACTAATCTTGCGGCAAATGCAAACGGTGAATCTGTGCTCGGTGAGGCGATTTTCAAAAGCCCGTCCCGCGACTTGTATGCGCGTTGGCAAGCAGACGATGTAGTAACGTATAAGATACTTATGGTGTATGTGACGCAAATCGATGCGGCGTTGATTGATAATGATGGTAGGCTCGTACATTTGCAATACTCAATGAGCGATATAGAGCGAGAGATGTGCAAAGAGATTTCTTGCCGTTTTGCGGACGAACTCAATTATAAGCTGGACGGTCTTGTTAATTTTGAGGTGGACACATATTTTACCTCAAGGACGATAGGCCACGAGAGCATTAATTTTGAGCAAACGAGAGACCGCTCATATTATATTTCGCCCGAGGATATCCCCGAGCTTAGCGACAGCGTACTTAATAACTATCGCAAGGTGTTTGTAACTTGTTCGTTTGGCGAGACTTTAAATAATCCGCTTAGCAAATCTATCGGACAAAAATATGTGAATATTTATTTTGATAGCTTGTTTGAAAGCGGTGAATTTGATACCATTTTTGAGAATGAGTATGAGTGGCAATATCTTATGGATAGGTACATGCAATTCTTTATCGAGTCGGTCGCTACGGAGATAGATGTGTACGGCCATTATAGCGCAAGAAGCGGGAACCGCAATAAGCTGATGACTAAATTAGGGCATTACACCGGCTATCGCGAAATAGATAAAATGTATTTGCTCGGGTGTTGCCCCGTTGACTTAGACTATGTTGGTACAGATTTGTTTGAGGCTATGCTTAGGAGCCAAAAGGTGGGTATCCCGTACAGTTATTGGGTTAATGAATAATAAAACAGCGGCTCGAATTTGAGTCGCTGTTTGTGCAGTTAATCTTAGTAATTTTGTTCGCTGATTTCAAAGTAGCTTTGCGGATGAGCGCAAACGGGGCAAACCTCGGGAGCAGCAGTGCCGGTCATAATATGACCGCAGTTGCGGCATTCCCAAACCTTAACCGTGCTCTTAGCAAATACCTCTGCCATTTCTACATTTTTAAGCAATGCTCTATAACGTTCCTCGTGATGCTTTTCGATTGCGCCAACCATACGGAACTTTTTAGCAAGCTCGGTAAAGCCTTCCTTTTCGGCTGTCTTAGCGAATTCTTCGTACATATCCGTCCATTCGTAATTTTCGCCGTCAGCAGCTTCGCTTAAATTTTCGCTCGTATTGCCAATGCCCTTGAGCTCTTTAAGCCACATTTTTGCGTGTTCTTTTTCGTTCTCGGCGGTCTTAAGGAAGATAGCCGAAATCTGCTCGTATCCCTCTTTTTTAGCAACAGAGGCAAAGTAAGTATATTTGTTGCGTGCTTGTGACTCGCCGGCAAATGCTGCCATCAAGTTCTTTTCGGTTTGAGTACCTTCGTAAGCATGTTTTTGCTTTTTTTCCATTTGTTTATTCTCCTTAATTTTTGAGTATATATATTTTACCAAAAAAAAGAAAATTTGTCAATATGTAAAATTAATTTAATTTAGTTACGGCGGAATTTTTCCATATGTATAAGCTTGTCGTCATCAAGGGATTTATTGTTGTTTTTATATCCGTATCCGAGTTTAAGGTAAAATTTATAAGCCGTGATAGAGGCGGGGACTTCTATTCGCTTTGCGCGAACAAAATATTCGTCGCTCTCTAAGGTGTCTATTATCCTTTTGCCTATGCCATGTCCTTGGTAATCCGGTGACACGAATATGGTAAACAAGCAGCTCTCGTCTGCGTTGTCGTAGTAGGGACCGATTGCGCCGCAGCCCACTATTTTGTCGTCTATGGCCGCAACGTACATATGTGTGTGATCTGCTTTGTCAATAAGATACATAGGCGTTATTTTAGCTATCAAATTTTCGATGTACTCTATTGAATAATCTTTTATATTAGTTGTCCTAAGCGTATAGGCAATCATATCGGATAAGCTCTTTGCGTTCGAGTTTATAAATCTTCTTATAGTAATATCTTGCATACCGACAGTATAGTATAAAATCTTAGATTTGTCAATGATTACACCGCGGGATTGTTTGCAATTCTTACAAAAGTTATTTAATTAAATTCACTTGACAATCACCTAATTGTGTATTATAATTTATTTATAGTATTAATAAGGAGGTTATTATGAAGCTAAAATTTGCAGTTAGCATTATACTGATTATGCTTGCAGCCATGTGCTTATGTGCATGTGGGGATGATGGCAATAGTGAGGTTATGTCCGATAAGGAACAAAGCAAAATAATATCTGCTATCGCAAACAGATACGAAGTTGAAGAAGATAGGGTGTCTTTTAAATTCTACGGTAAGTATAATGGGGCGTTTGTGCTGATGGTTTACAATGGCTTTTATGCACAAGCGCTATGGGGTGAAACCGTTGATGGAGTTGTGTTTAACTTTCCTGAGATAAGACATTTTGAGGTCTATAAGAGTGGTAAATTTTATAGGCTACAAGAGGCTTTTGATAACGGCTGGGTTGATCATGATGACCTTTTGACAATAAAATATCGTTGGGACAATGACAATCCATGTTTAAAGTATAATCATAATTAACCTTTCCACGTCTCTATGCATATAAATAGGGAGGGATTTTGCGGAGGTGTTATGAAAAAACTGCGCGCTTTCTATTTTTCGGGGACGGGTAATACTAAATTTGTTACTGAGTATTTGCTTAGCAAACTATCTTGCGCTTTTGATGTAAAGGCGTTGGATATTATGGATAAGTGCGACTTTGCTCGCGAATTTGACGAGGCGGAGGTGGTGCTTATTGCCTTCCCGATATACGGCTCAGCTCCGCCTATACCAATGCGCAATTTTGTAGTAAAGTACGCGGCGCAGCTTAGTGGAAAGACGGTTGCAATAGCCGAAACTCAATACTTCTTTTCGGGCGACGGAGCGGCGAGTATAGGTAGGACGCTCCAAAAGAATGGGGCAAATGTTGCTTATGCCGAGCATTT
>JAFLVB010000069.1 GCA_022508465.1 Clostridiales bacterium | reverse complement strand
CCGCAAAAATTCACTTACCGATTTCAGGTATTCTCAACACTTTCGCGCACCTGACGGCGAAAACGGTTCGCCTAAGTATTGCCACGGCAAGCGCGGCGAGCCTCTTGTCATAAAAGTTCCGCGCGGCACAGTTATCCGCGACGAGGAGAGCGGTCGCATTGTAGCCGATATGTTTGACGACTTGCAGTCTGTTACCGTTCTTACCGGCGGATTGGGCGGCAAGGGCAACGCAAGATTTAAGTCGTCGCGTCGCCAAGCGCCTCACTTCTCTCAAAAGGGACAGGTGACAGAGGAACACGCCGTAATTTTGGAGCTTATGACTATCGCCGATGTCGGACTTGTCGGTTATCCCAATGTGGGCAAGTCGACTCTGCTGTCGGTTATAACCAACGCCAAGCCCAAGATCGCCAACTATCACTTTACGACGCTCAGTCCCAACCTCGGCGTAGTGTCGTATTACGACCGCAGCTTTGTCGTTGCCGACATCCCGGGACTTATCGAGGGTGCGAGCGACGGAGTAGGGCTTGGACACGACTTTTTGAGGCACATTGACAGAACAAGATTGCTTGTTCACGTCGTGGATATTTCGGGCAACGAAGGCAGAGACCCGTACGAGGACTATAAAAAAATCAACCTCGAGCTTAAGTCATACAACGATAATCTTGCACACCTGCCGCAGATCATTGCGCTCAATAAGTGTGATATTGCCCCCGAGGAGAATATCAAGGAGTTCAAAAAGCACGTCAGAGGCAAACGCATTGTCGAAATCAGCGGCATAACTCACAAAGGTCTTGACGAGCTTATCAAAGAGATCGCCAAAAAGCTCGACGAGTTGCCGCCACTTGAGCCTATACATTACGAGCCGTTCGAGTTTGGCAAGATAGCTACTAACGACTATTATATAGAGCGTTACGACGACGGCAGCTTTGGAGTGGGCGGCGGATTTATCGACGAGATCGCGCGCGGCGTTGTGCTCGACGATTACGACAGCTTTAACTACTTCCAAAAGACGCTTAAAGAAAAAGGTATTATAAAGGAACTCAGAAGTCGCGGCGCCAAAGACGGCGACATTGTACGAATCCTCGATTTCGAGTTTGAGTTTGTAGAATGATAAGGACGGTAATTTTCGGGGGTAGCTTTGACCCTGTTCATAGGGGGCATGAGGCGATAATCAACCTCCTTGCGGATAGATTTGACAAGGTCTTGGTTGTGCCGACATATGTGTCGCCATTCAAAAAGGATAGCAAGGTGGCACCCGCCCGGCTTAGACTGGAAATGTTGCGTTCATGCGCCTTCAAGAATAACGTCATCATTTCGGACTATGAGATAACTAAGCCCGAATGCAGCTATTCGATAGAAACGGTAAGGCACTTTTATGCCGATGATCAGCAGCTGTACTTTGCGATAGGCAGCGAGGGGGCAAGGTCTGTGGACAAGTGGCGCCAAGCCGACGAGCTAAAAAAACTTTGCAAGTTTTATGTCATAAAAAGACCGGGCTATGACGAACGTCATATAAATAGCGACTTTATCTATGCCGATTTCAGCGGCGAAGATGTGTCCTCAAGCGAGGTCAAAGTAGCAGTGGCGCTTGGCAAAGCGGACGAGCTTGTAAACAGCAATGTAGCTAAGATAATAAAGAGCAACAATTTATACGACGACTATGTGCAATATGTAGAGGCTTTTAAGACCTTCGGACTAAAACCCGAGAGAGTAGAGCATACTTATCGTGCTACCATAGAGGGAATAAAACTTGCAAAAAGGTACGACGTAAACGTAAAAGATGCCACTATCGCCCTACTTATGCATGACATAGGCAAGTACATGACGCCGGAGAGCCTCACTCAAATGGGTATACCTGTGCCCGACTGCGAGCATCTGCCCGAGGTGTGCAGGCATGCGGAATACGGCGCGTCGATATGCGAGCATTACTTTAAACTGCCACCCAATATAGTCGAGGCGGTAAGGACTCACACGACATGCGCACCTAACATGGATTCGCTTGGCGAAATCGTTGCACTTGCCGATTATATAGAGCCTAATAGGAAGTTTGCCGGCATTAATGCTTTGCGACGTGCGGCGACGATAAGCCTGCCGCTTGCAATGGAAATGATGCTCAAAAACACTATCGACTTTCTCACTTCGCGTGACAAGTACATAGCACCTGTTACATTCGACGCATATCATCAATATACGAAAATAAATAAAGGAAATAATTTTTATGGAACAAATTAAAAAGTTAAGTTTAGAGGGCAATGCGATGCCATCAAGTGACCTTGCCAAAAAGATTGCCGAGCTTATCGACGAAAAGAAGGGCAAAGAGATAATGATAGTCGACCTTAAAGGCAAGACTGTTATAGCCGACTACTTTGTGCTTGCTTCGGCAAAGTCGACGGTAGCCGTACGCGCGCTTGCCGACTATGTCGACGAAAAGCTCAGTAAGGACTTTGGACTTGAGCCGCGTGGCAGGGATATAGATCCCAAGTGGGCGGCAATCGACTATGGCTGTGTGATTTTGCACATCTTCCATGAGGAAACACGCGAGTTCTATAAGCTCGAGCGTCTTTGGGACGACGGCGATAATATTACAAGGATTTAGTAATGGCTTGGGAGCTTGAATTTATAAAGCTGCTTCAGCGTGGTAGCAACACTTTCTGCGACTATCTATTTTATATCATAACTCAATTGGGCACAGAGCTTATGTTTATGTTTGCCGTTATGGTCTTATACTGGTGCATAGACAAGAGAGAGGGGTTTAGACTTATCAATCTGTTTGCCGTTTCCCAGCTTGTTGTTGGCTTTGTCAAAGTAGTCGTTAATCGTCCGCGCCCATACACAATTGATGGAATAAGACCTATACTGGAGGAGACGAGTGGATATTCGTTCCCGAGTGGACACAGCAACAATATAGCTGTTGTTTGCACTCATTTGTCGCTGCAAACAAAAAATAAGAACGCTAAAACCTTTAGGGTTGTAGTTTTACTTTCGGCAATTATCATATTGGGAGTTATGTTTTCGAGGGTGTATCTCGGACAGCATTATCCGACCGATGTTCTGGCCGGCGCGGCAATAGGTATAGGAGTGGGGCTTGTAGGCTTTATCCTCTTTGGTAAAATCTTAGGTGAAAGGGAAGAAAAGTTAGTCTATTTGATACTCCCAGGCTGCGTGCTTCTTTTGATACTGGGCATTGTGTTTTTTATTGTCAAGGGCGATGGCTTTGACACGCTTATTAGTCTCGCCGGCACATATTCGGCAGCTTCGATAGGCTATTACATAGAGAAAAAGCATATAAAATATGATATAAAATCGGATAAACTTTGGCACTATTTTGTCCGCTTTATAGTGGGTGCAGTCATTGTCACCATTCTCGAAGTGGGTGGGGATGCGCTGTTAAATCATTTTGCGGGTGAAATTTGGAGCTTGATAGTAGGATTTATAATATACTTTATGATAGGAATTTTTGTCACTTTACTTGCTCCAATGCTGTATAAGCGACTAAAAATTTAACTGATGGCCTTATTATGCAAGACATAATATGAGTATAAAGGTGAAATAATCAATAATGACAGCAAAACATTACTTTTTTAATACGATGGTGCCTGCGGTGTTTTACGGCACCGTGACCGGCATTGTAGTAGGCGCGGTTATTTGGGGCTATTCTTTTTTGGCAGAGGAAATCCTCTCTGTAAGTCAAAATATGTACGACTTTATGCGTAACAACCTTGTGTTTTTGCCGCTATTAATAGCCGTACTTTTAATCGCTGCGACGATCAGCTTTTTTAACACCAAATTTGTTCCCGAGGCTAAGGGCGGCGGAGTTCCATACATAGAAGGTGCGGCGAGAGGAATATTGCCGCTCAAATGGTACAAGGTAGCGCCTGCCGCAATACTGGGCAGCTTTCTTTCGTTCTTATGCGGATTGCCGCTTGGCAGCGAGGGTCCGTCAGTGCTTATCGGCGGAGCGCTCGGTAGCGGCGTAAACTCGATAGGCGGTAAGTACGATAAAAAGAAAAGGGCTTGGGCAAGGCTCGCGATAACGGGCGGAGCAAGCGCAGGTTTTGCCACCGCACTCAATGCACCACTTGCCGGCATACTGTTCGCGCTTGAGGAGTGTCACAAAAAGTTTTCGCCGGTCGTGTTGCTTACCTCCGCCGTGTCCGTTCTTTTCGCGGTTATAACTTCGGGGCTACTGAGATTTTGGACGGGAATGGGCGAGCATGCTCTGTTTGCCTTCGAGATAGCCGCTTTGGGCGTTACATCTCTGTATTTGCCGCTCATTGCGGGAATTGTAGCAGGGCTTGCGGCGGTAGGATTTTCCTTTCTACTGCTAAAAGGCGGGAATGTGATTGGTAAAATTAAATTGCCCCGCCTTGCAAAAGTTATGCTGGCGTTCTTACTTAGCGGAGCTGCGTGCTTGTTCTTTGCTGACCTTATAGGCGGCGGTGCTGGGATTATTCGCAAAGTGGGCAATATGGGGCTGGAGTGGCAAATAATTTTGGTGCTGCTTATAATCAAAGTGTTTCTGCTTGTATTTTGCTCGTCAGCTCAAGTAAGCGGCGGAATGTTTATTCCGTTTTTGTGCCTCGGTGCATTGGTGGGCGGACTGCTTGCGAAGCTCCTGGTAGTGTGCGGAATGAGCGAAACATACTACTCCACAATAGTTGTAATATCTATGTGCGCGTTTTTGGGGTCTATACTCAAGGCGCCTATAACCGCAGTCGTGCTAATCGTAGAACTTGCGGGCGGGGTTTCGTCGCTGCTTGTGAGCCTTATAGCAATCGTTGCGGCATATCTTATTACCGAACTCTTCCACACCAAGCCCATCTATGACGAAATGCTCGAAAACATTCTTAAAAACCGTCAAGGCGGCAAGGTGGAAGTAAAGACCGTAAAAATCGAAATGAAGGTTATGGACGATTCGTATGCAATAGGCAAGGCTTTACGCGATATATTGTTGCCATCGGGTGTAATTTCGGTACAACATAAAAACGAATCTGAAGATCTAACATCCACCGAGCAGTATAGGCGCGGCGACAGAAGAATACGCAGCGGTGACCATATAATAATAGATGCTCGCACCTCTGACGTCGATGAACTTAAGAGTCAGCTTGCTGACCTCTTCGGCTCGGAAAATAATCATATATAAAATTAATAATTAAGTTATTTAATAAAATAAACAATCATAAGGCAAGTAATATAATTTACCTGCCTTTTTTGTTTAGTATCACAATTCTAAACACATAGGTGTTTGTAAAAATATGTTTGTGAAATCTAAATTCACCGTTAAATCATACTTAAAAACGCTTGACAGTATGTTTGTGTTGTGTTAATATATGCTTATATATCACCTATCGAAAAATATGTGAAATTAGTTTAACAAGAATCCAACGTGTATTTGTTAAACAAAAGGAGTGAGTGGTGGGTAGCAAAAAACTTTTTGATAAGTATTATTCCCGTTTAGCACGGGAAGCTATGCTCAAAGCGTTTATAATCGGTTTTATCGCAGGTTTTGCGGTAAATATTGTTATTGCCTTTGTTACATTGTTCTTTACTGACTTTAAGCTATGGTTTGTAGTTGCATTAGGCGCAGGAATTATTGTTACCGCAATT
This sequence comes from Clostridiales bacterium, assembly GCA_022508465.1. Taxonomy (GTDB): domain Bacteria; phylum Bacillota; class Clostridia; order Christensenellales; family Pumilibacteraceae; genus CAG-552. Next base: position 178 of record JAFLVB010000069.1, on the reverse strand, counting down.
ACTGCGCTTTTATTGTACTTTAAAGCATTTAAGCCGACGACCAAAAAGATTGCAAGTCGAATAGACAGCCTCGGACTTGAGGAGCGTCTTATCACTATGACCGAGCTTGAAAACGACGAGTCGTATATAGCAATGCGTCAACGTGAGGATGCCAAGGCAAAACTTAATGAGGTCAACA
>JAFLVB010000068.1 GCA_022508465.1 Clostridiales bacterium | reverse complement strand
ACCAATTGTGCTTTTCATGCGCTGAAAAGCACCAAAAGGCGCCGGGACACTTTCGACTGTGTCCCGGACCCCGCAACGAGTCTGCATCCGCAGACATTGTGGTTTTGTTTGTAAGTTGTAATTTCTTTATTACAGCTTATTTTCTTATGGCTTTTAATAGCTATTCTTGCTTTACTTGCCTTTAGCTATATCGCCGTCGGTGCAATGGATTGTGTAATCACCGGTGTTAGAGTCCCAAGCGGGGGATTTTTCAATAGCATTCCATTGTGTGGTTGTGCCGATATAATTAATATCGGTTAAGTTTTTACAATCCACAAATGCAGAGTCAGCGATAGTTTTTATGTTGCCAGGAATTGTTATACTTTCTAAACTTTGACTCATATATGCGTATGTGCCTATGTTTATTACACTATCGTCATCAGGGATAATATAGTTTTTAGCGGTCATTACCAAAGTCTTTGTCGCTGTTTCTATTATGCAATTATTGCTGACATGATACTTGCGATTTTTAGCCGAAATAGCAATTGTTTCTATATTATCGCTTAAGAAAAACATAAATTTTGTTATATTATCTATGTTACGTCCCAAAGAAATTGCTTTAAGGTTATTGCAGCTTTCAAACACGTAATCCCCAAGTGTTTTTACACTATCCGGAATAGTAATTTTTTCCAAGCTAATGCAACCATAGAAAGCAATCTCGCCAATTGAGGTAATGCTTTGCGGAATGTCTACTTCAACTAAATCGGTGCAAAGAGCAAATGCCGCGCCTCCAATGGTTGTAACTTTAACATTGTTTATTTTAGATTGAATCTTTGCCGAGGTTATATCGCTATTGCCTGTAGCATGATAAACCTCGTAATTGCCGTCATGTCCCACCATATAAAAAAGATTATCTTGTTTAATAATAGGGGATTTAATATCTTTTTTGCAGTAACGAGGGAAAAAACTGTTATCTAAATTTATAGCACCGTCTCTTATACCTCCGTCAAATGTCCTTGTAGCAGTAAATCCTTCATAAGGCTCTCCCAAGCTCTCCGTTATGGTTATTTTATGACCTTGCAATTTGTAAGTTATCGGATGCTCATAATAACCTTCCATAATACTGTCGATATGCCTTATTGTACCGGTGCCATCGGAATTAAGTTGTAAATAGCTGCTGTCATCAAAATCATAAGTGTCGGTTTTAGAGTCATATTGAAATCCATAATAAATACCTGCTACGCTTTTTGTAGTAGGCCCGCACGCCACAAGGGAAAAACAGAGTGGGGTGAGTAGACACAACATAATTACAAAGACAAGTTTTTTCATAGCCTCCTCCTTTTTTACTCTCCTTTAGCTATATCGCCGTCGGTGCAATGGATTGTGTAATCGCCGGTGTTACAGTCCCAACCACTGACATCACCCGATATTTTTTCAATAGCATTCCATTGTTCGATAGTGCCGTTATAATTTATATCTGTTAAGTTGGGGCATATGGCAAACGCACGCTCTCCAATGCTTATAACACTTTCCGGAATGGTAATGTTTTCTAAATTTGCGCAATTAAGGAACGCACTCGCATTGATAGAAATAACACCGTCTGGAATAACTATTCTATCTAATGAGGAAAACGAAAATGCCGTGTAACCTATACTTGTTACGCTTCCATCTGAGGGTATAACGCTTGTTTTAAAACCTACAGCTAAAGTTTTGGTTTCTGTTTCTATTATGCAATTGTCGTCAACGTGATAATTGGTATTATTGGGGGAGACAATAATAGTCTCTAAACTATCGCAATCAAAGAATATAGATCTTCTAATATTATTAGCATTTTTCCCGAATGTGACTTCTTTTAAATTATCACAACGGTAGAATACGGCATCATCAATCTCTGTTATACTATCGGGGATAATTATTTTTTCCAATCTAGTACAAGCGCCAAAAGCATATGCACCGATATGTGTAATATTTTTAGGTATATTAATGTCAGTTAATTTATCGCAACCTAAAAATGCGGCATAACCAATGCTTGTAACTTTTACATTACCTATTTTTGATTTAATTTTTACAGAGGTTAAGTCTTTATTGGAGCCTTTTGCAACTTCAAAATTGCCATCCAATCCTATACTATAAACTATACCATTATATTTTTTAGTTGGGTTAGTTATGCCCTCTTTGCAAAAATAGGGCTGATTTTCTAATTTGACAACGCCGTCTTTTATACCGCCGTTAATCGGTAAAGCCTCATTGCCGTCTTTAATAATTGTCATTTTGTTGCCATTTAAAGTGTAAGTTATCGTACTATCGTAGTAACGTTCGGCAAATGAGTCGTAACTGCTTATAGTACCGGTTCCGTCTGAATTAAGCTGTAAATACCGCCCATCAATGATAGTGTAGCCAGTTTCAAAATCATAATAATCATATGCATAATAAGTACCCGCTACATCTTCCATAGTAGGTTCGCACGCCACAAGGGAAAAGCAGAGTGAGGTGAGTAGACACAACATAATTACAAAGATAAGTTTTTTCATAGTCTCCTCCTTATTAAGTTGTTATAATTGTAAATATTATACAATGCAAGTGTTTATTTGTCAATATATTTTACAAATTTTTTATTTGCGATAGGCTGCTGAGTTTACCCCCACCACCGCGACGCTACGCTCTGCGGAGCCTCCCCCTGCCCCTATGGGCATTGCTAAGTGCGCATAAAGTTGCACATCGTTAGGGGGAGGCCGTTCTTAATTGTTCATTCGTAAAGCAATTGCTATCGTTACAAATCGGTCGGAATTCTTTGCACACAGTATCACAATGCGAGGAATTTAGCACGAGTGCGCGATGGCGATAATAGCCCTCCACCTTGAGGGGGAGGGTGGATGCGGCTTGCCGCAGACGGGTGAGGGTGACTTTTAATAATTCACCCTCCTTGACCGAGCACTCGAAGAGTGCGAACGTCACGGCGCGTAGCGGAGTATCAGGCGCTACGCGCCAGCTTCCACCTCAATGGGGGAAGCCTTTTAAAGGATAATAATTAATATAAAATTGCTACACTTAAAACATTGCGAATATAAAATGCAATAACTAAAAAACTTGGCTAATTTTTTTAATTGGTAAAAAAGTAGGTATAAAATCAAATATTACGGCAACAATTGAGGCTATGAAGAGATTTGTAGCTTTATTTGGCGTTATGCTGCTTGTTTTGGGCTTAAGAATGTACAACAACGGACTCCTAAACTGCGGCTATGGCGGCACCTGGTCGTATGGCGAATATGATCCGGTAGTTATGGAGGAGCTGCCACTCCTAATCAGCGGTCCGCACAGATTGGACTTACTCGGCGATGAGGAGATCGCGATGGATATAATTAACAATCTCAGCGGCAAAGTTTTGTGGCGCGAGCAGATTGACGATATAACCATTATATATGCGTATTCGCCGCGGGTAGAAGAGCCTGTCACCGTTCATGGGCAAAAGGTCAACCTTATGATAGCTATATCGGGGGACAGAGTTTCGGCGGGGACGCCGCTATTATACGGAAGCTACTAAATAAATCAGATAAACACTACAAAAGATAAAAAACAAAAAAATTTATTCAAATTGAATAAACTCAAAAAAAGTGTCAATAATCGTTGGTATCAGGAGGTAATTATGAAAGTTTATACCAAGACTAAGGAAAAGAAGAACAGAAAAAGTTTATTAGCACTTATTATCGGCTTTGTACTTATTGCAATTGCGATAATAATCACGTTATGTGTCACATTGTCGGGACCGTCGCAAGATGTTGGTGGCAACGTTATTCCGCCCAACAACGAGCAGACAGAGCAATATGTAATGCCGCTCTCGGAATACACAATGGGTCAGGATTTCTCGGACAAGCTCGTTTATAATCAAACGCTTAAACAATGGCGTACTCACAACGGCGTCGACTTTATTGCCGAAAAGGGAACTCCCGTTATGGCAATCCTCGGCGGAACGGTAAAAAGCATCGAGAACACTACGCTTGAAGGCACAGTTATCACCATCGAGCAAAGCGACGGAATTATCACTATTTACAAGTCGCTCAGCGCAGATGTTAATGTGGAAGAGGGCGCTACCGTTAAAGCAGGTGACGTAATTGGCAGCGTAGATGTTACTATGGCTACCGAAAAGAAGGAAGGCGCACATTTGCACCTCGAAATGAAGAAGGACGGAGCATATCTCAGTCCGCTCGACTATCTACCCGACGGATCAGACAAATAAGCCGAAATAAAAAGCAGCTCAAAACGTACACACGTGGGCTGTTTTTTTACATACATATAAAATTTTGCATTTAAGTAAATCGGTTGACGCATAATACATTTGTATATGAATGCAGAAAAATTATTAAGTCAATTTGCCACAGAGAGCAATATTGTCACGCGCAAGGTCAAGGTGGGTAAAACTTTGTACAAGCTTTTGCTTAACACCGAGCTGACCGACCCGATAGCGATAAGGAGCGTTATCAAGGCGCTCGAGCTCTATGGCAAAGATGCAAAATCGGTAGACGATATCAAAAACGCAGTACTGTATGTCTCCGAAGTCGAGATAGTCAAAGAGGAATCGGAGGCAATGGAGTCGCTCTTAAGCGGCGATTTGCTCATTTTTTTGGGCGAAGAAGTCATAGTTGTCAATGTGCGTAAGTATGACAAGCGAGCTATCCAAGAGCCTCCCACCGAGACAGTCATGCGCGGTCCCAGAGAGGGATTTATCGAGGACCTGAAAACAAACCTCGGACTGATCGAAAGGCGACTACGCACTCCCGCACTCGGTATTGAAAAGTACCGTGTGGGCAGGGTGGGGTCTACGACGGTGGCGCTTGTGTATATTTCGACAATAGCTTCGCCCGACCTAATCGAGGAGGTGCGCAAACGAATAAAAAAGATAGATATTGACTGCCTCTTAGACAGCCACTATCTCCAGCCGCTTATTGAGGATCATCCGTTTTCCATATTTCAGCAGACCGGTGTGTCCGAAAAGCCGGATGTGGTGTGCGCCAAGCTACTTGAGGGCAGGGTGGCACTCATTGTCGACGGCTCGCCTATGGTCATAACCGTGCCGTTTATGTTTATAGAGAACTTGCAAAGCAGCGAGGACTACTATGAACGAAACGCATACTCGTCCTTTTTGCGAATAATGCGACTTGTGGCGCTATTCTTCGGGGCGGCGCTGCCCGCGCTGTTTGTGGCGATACAGATGTTCCACCAAGAGGTCATACCCGTGCGCTTTTTGACGACGCTTATGAACGCCATTGAGGGCATACCGTTGCCGCCTTTGCCCGAAATTTTGTTTGTGCTGCTGCTGTTTGAGATAATACGAGAGGCGAGTGTGCGAATGCCGCGCGCGGTTGGTATGGCAATGAGTATTGTCGGCGCGCTCGTGCTCGGCGAAACGGCGGTTAATGCGGGCATAATCAGCTCGCCTGCCGTTATGGTGGTGGCACTCAGCTCTATTTCGCTGTACACCGTGCCCAACGAGGTGGGCACTATGAGCCTTATCAGGGTGATAATGATAATAATGGGTGGCTTTTTGGGCTTTTTCGGACTTATTGTTTCGGCGTTGTTTTTTGTACACCGTATGTGTACTCTCGACAGCTTCGGTGTTCCGTACACCGCACCGTTTGCGCCGTTTATTAAAAACGACCTCAAGGACTCGATCATTCGTGCGCCGCTTCCATCGCTTAAAACGAGACCGGAGTCTATACCCAATATAAATCATGTCAGACAGGGAGATGACCAATGCGAAAAGATGTAGATGCAAGTCAGTTTTCGGTATTCATTTTTATAGCCATGATGGCGCTCAAAATCTTTTTGGCGCCCGGACTGCTAATAAAAAATTCGGGCAGAGACGGCTGGATCAGTATGCTCATATATGTTTCCATCGAGCTTGTGATCTTGCTTATGATCTTGTTTGTACTAAA
>JAFLVB010000067.1 GCA_022508465.1 Clostridiales bacterium | reverse complement strand
TATACCAAATATAATGACCCAAAAATGGGACATGAACGGTTATTTTTCTTTTTTAAATGCCAAAATTGAGTCATTATACTTTTTTGCTATTTTTAGATCGGAAAGTATTGCAGTTAAGCCTTTATTGCGATTATGTTCCAAAGAAAAAACCTTATCTTCCTTGTTAGAAATCGACCGAATATCATCAACGATTATGAGATCAATGCAATCATGCTTAGCAATATGTTTTTTTGCACAACAAACTGTTATGCACCATTTTGGGTACATTATTTTAGCGTCTTTGTTATTATCTTAATTCGTTTTATTAAAGCAAGTATTATCCCATTGCGTCTAACACTTCCAATGACGCAAAAACACCCCAAAAATCTTTTGAGGTGTTGCTTATAGAAATTAAAAAAAATTTACTTTGATTTTGGAGAAAATATTAATGTCACGAGATAGCTCGCCACTACCGCAGTTCCGACACCGAGCGAAGTTCTGATGAGTCCCCCACCCAAAGCTCCGAGAATGCCTATTTGCTTTGCATATTCTATCGCTCCTCTTGTCAGCGCTGCGCCAAAGCCTATAATAGGAACGCTGATTCCCGCCTGACAAAATTCATTAAGCGGTTTATAAACTCCTATACCTTCCAATATTACGCCTACAATCAAGAAAATAACAAGAATGCGAGCAGGTGTAAGTTTTGTTTTTATAATGAGCAGCTGTGCAATCGCACAAAGCCCGCCACCTACTGCAAACACTATTAAATATACTAAAAGTTTATCTATTACAGGATTATTCATAAGTTTACCTCTCTATAACAACCGCGTGCGATATGCACGGAATAGTCTCACCTTGATAGCAACTCTGTGTGTTCATAAGTGCGCCGGTCGCAAAGTATGCCACGCGATTATAAGTGCCATCGAGCATTTTATCAAGCACAAAGGAATTAAATACGGTCGCACTGCATGCTGCGCCACTTCCGCCTTGATAGCACTTTTGAGTCACATCGTACATCATGTTGCCGCAGTCAATATATCGCTGTCCGAGATAATATCCCTGCTCCATCATCAAATCCCTCAATATATCCGAGCCGAGTTTGCCGAGGTCACCGGTGATAATAAGGTCGAAGTCCTCGGGAACCGCCCCCGTCTCACGGAACAAAGCTACCATGCTATCCATCGCAGCAGGCGCCATTGCCGCACCCATGTTATTGAGATCTGTCGTACCAAAGTCGACTACTCTACCAACCGTACCCATAGTGATTCTCGGTCCCGACCCTTCAGCCGAAAGCACCGTACATGCTGCGCCTGTAACAGTCCATTGTGCATAAGGAGGACGTTGGCAGCCGTATTCGAGCGGATAACGATAAGTTCTTTCTGCAGTGGCGAAGTGACTTGCCGTTGAGCATAAGATATTGTTAAAATGTCCTGCGCTTATAAAGGTCGACGCGAGGTTTAACGCCTCAGTCATGGTCGAGCAAGCCGAATATACGCCCAAATACGGAACATGATACTGCCTTGCCACATAGTTGGAAGTCGTTACCTGGTTTAATAAGTCGCCGGAAATTATAAGGTCAACATCTTTTGCCTTTAGGCCTGCGCTTGCAACAGCTCCATCAATAGCGGTTGTAAGCATTTTTATTTCCGCATTCTCGAAGGTCTTTTCGCCCATTTTATCGTCGGACAAAACCCTATGAAAGTATCTACCAAGCGGACCCTTGCCCTCTTTGGCGCCTACAACGCTCATTCTGCCCGAGATATGCGGCGGATTTTTAAATACAATAGTTTGGGCAGGCTTAGCAGGGATCTTCTCCGTAATATGCGCATTTGTCAAAAATGCGCAGCCTTCGCCCCTATGCAACGTTTTGATGCTCATATTACATACCTCCCGCCAAAATCAAATGAATCATACCTGCAACAGCCGACCATACAATTCCGTTGACAATGACAGGTCCCACAACAGAAAACATCTTTACCGACGTACCCATAATTAGCCCCTCGGTCTTAAACTCCATTGATGCGCTCGCCATTGCGTTTGCAAATCCTGTTATTGGCAAGAACGAGCCTGCGCCGCCCTTGCGTGCGATAACGTCAAAGAACCCAAGCCCCGTAAACAGAATAGCCAAGGCAATAATCGTCATAGACGTGTAGTTGACTATAAGATCTTTGCCGAGATGCGGAAATAGCGCATAATACAAGTCTCCGATACCCTGGGCAATCATGCAGGTAAGACCGCCGATCCAAAAGGAATTCCACAGCGAATGCCAAGTACCTGTCTTAGGTGTTACCGACGCAACGTAATTCTCGTAACGCTGATTGCGCTCACTTTGTTCCATTTTTGTTCCCCCTTATCAAAATTTCTCTGTCCTCCTCGTTAAAAACGGGATTGATATTACGTTCAATTTTTCTCATATAATACCTCTATCGTAATATCTGTTTTATGGGAAGAAAATATACTAAAGGATGGCAAACAAAAAAGTTACTGCATTATGGCGTGATTTTTCCATAGTAAATTAATAACTTTGCTTAACCAGATGATAAAAAGCTCTCGAATAAATCTTTCGAGAGCTTTACTTACACAAAAGGTTAAACTAAATTAAATTTTTTGAAGAATATACCTTGACACTATAGCGTTCTTTAATCTTACTTTTTATGTTCAATAAATTTTATTTTGGCAAGTAAAAATACGATAACTAATAGAACATTTATTAAACCCACAATCCAAAACTCGACGTTAAAAAAGTAATACTCCGAGTTAAAATAAAGTCCCCAAAGCGGAATGAACGAAATCACGCCTTCGTCCACAGTTAATTGCAAAATCAAGCATACGCCTAATAGCAGGAGAATTGCTCCGAGAGACAGAGCGAACTGCTGCCAAAGTTTTTTTACGAAAGTGCCTATAAAGCTTACAAGTGCGGAGAACGCAAGCATTGCAATAAGGTCATATAGCATCAATGTAAAGTAGAATGTATATACCGAAACGGAATGATATGCGCCGCCACTGAAATATAGAACTTTCTGGGTAACCCCATGCACTAATGTAAAGCAAAGCCCCCACAAACACATAAAAATCCAAAACGCAAAAATAATCGTAGTCGTAACGGCATACTTGCCTAAAAACAACTGTCTGTCGTTGATATTTGCGGCATAATAGTTTTTGGAAACATTGCTGAATCTGTATCTGTCACTCTGTAAAACTGTCAAAACTACGCTGATGATGATTGCGATATAAATAGAAATTTCGGCAAAGGTCATCATATTTTCTATAGACTTGTCTTTTACTACGCCGCCGGTATGTAAAAATTCAAACCTCATATCCCAGTCGCTTAGTTCGATATAATCATCGCTAATGGTACCTGTGGCAAGATAAAACTCATACTTCTTCATTTTTTTATAATAGGAATCGACGCTATCGAAATCAATCCACATATTGTCCGGTTTTATGTCCGAAATTCCCGCAAGGTATTCGTAACATTGCTTATTATGTTCATATTGTTTGCTGTACCAACTAAGGAGTTCTTCCCTGTCGCCCTTCTGCGATGGATTGAAAACTGACGATTCAATAGACAAGCTGAAAAACGCCACAAGTACGATTGCAACTGCCAAAATATTAATCAAAACGCTTTTATCTGCGAAAATCCTTTTGATTTCGCTTTTGAAAACTTTTTTTATCATATGTTTCTCTTATTAAACTGCTTTGCGCTGATAATCAGCAGTATTGCGGCTATTGCTATACTGACGGCAAAAAATATAAAATAAATCGAATTTAATACCATACCTTCCTCGCCATAAGACTGGAATCCTACTATCGGAACGAAAATTGATGTAGGGATAACCTTCCCTCCAAACGGAAGGAACTGAATTTTAGTATGTATCACATACATCAATAATCCAAGCAAAAGATAACCGCTTACGGTAAGCGCAATACAAGGAATCTGACGAAGGAATACGCTCAAAAGCACGGTTACGGCAAAGAACATTATTCCGATTACGAAGTCGGTAAATATCATTTGCCATAGGATTGCATAGCCTGAAACCGCCTCAAAGTGTGTGGTATAAACAAGAAAGCTTCCGTGCGGTACAAATATCCCCGCTATGCCGATAATAATAGCGAATATGATATAAGGAATAATCAGTAGCGCTCCGTAAATTGCAAGTTTACTTAAAAACAATTTGTCTTTGGGAATATTCGAGGCAAACAGATTTTTGAGTGAGCCCTCTCGTTTTTCCTCGCTTATCATATACAAGGCGCAAAACATTGCGTAAACCGCATATGCAAATAAGCCAAACGAAAGAATTGAAAATAAAAATCCTATACCCTCGTATCCCTCGAATTTGCATTCATTGTAGCTAAACTGCAAATAATCTGTATGAATGGTGTTGGTGCGCAAAAAGAATTCATACCTTTGTAATTCTCGCATAAGAAATGCCTTTTCGCTTAAACTTAAATCGGGGTTACTAAGCGCCGCCTTGTATTCTTGGTACCACATTTCATTAAAATAAATTGCCTGCTCCCTATTTCCCGTAGTTCGAAGTTCTTCTGTCGGAGCCAGCCAATATATCAGCGTAATGGCAAGAAGTACAAGCACAACGCTGACGCATAAAATTATTAGCATACGGCGATTATTCTTCAGTCGAGCCGTTTCATAACGCAAAACTTTTTTAAACATTTTCAAAATCCTTTAAACGATTGAGTAAGATATCCTCAAGGTTTTTCCCCTTGGGATCTGTGATACAGTCTACGATATATCCCATGTGCATAATAATTACTTCGTCGCACACAGCTTGAATATCTGCTATCGAGTGGGAGGAAATAAGCGTACAACAGCCTTTTGCAGCAGTATCCTTAACAATGTTTTTGAAGAGCATATTTGTGAGGGGATCTATCCCATTAAATGGCTCGTCCAAAATAAGAAGCGACGGAGAATTAAGTAGCGCGTATGCAAAATATAGTCGCTGCTTCATACCCAAAGAGTACGCCTTATAAGCCTTATTTGCCGCTGTTGTAAGCCCTACGACATCAAGCACTCTGTTAATATCTTCTTTGGTCACGTTGTCAAAGAGCTCGGCAAGTACACTTAAATTCTGATATCCAGTTAGGTTCCTAAAAAACGCAGGGCTTTCTATCATAAAACCTATTTTTAATCCTTCTTTCCTTGCTTCGGAGATAGGTCTATCATTCCATAATATCTCTCCGCTGTCTGGAGCCATGAGATTGCAAATGACCTTCATAAGCGTCGATTTGCCTGCGCCGTTCAGTCCGACTAAACCATACACTTTTCCATCATCCAATGAGAGCGTAACATCATTGACAGCATAAGTAGAGCGAAAATATTTATTTATTTTATTGATCTGTAACATTGCTCTTTACCAATAACCTATATTTTTGAAAAACAGTAAATTACTGTATGTTATATAAATATTGTAACACAATAACACCACAAAAAGCAAATGATTTAATTAAAGTTAACAAAAGCATCTTGATTTCTCCATATATAAACGCGAAAAAGGCGTGACTTCATGCCACGCCTAATTATCTTATAATTACGTATTAACAAAATTCCATATGGGAAATATTGCAGTAACTTTGCTCTTTTAAAGTAATATGCAGATTATGCCGCCTTTGCCTTCGTTGATGATACGGGACAAAGTTTTGCGCATTTTCTTTTGAGTGTCCTCCGGCATTGCGGTAAGTTTGTTGTTTAGTCCCTCGTTGACAAGCATATGCAACGACTTACCGAACATATTGGTCTGCCATATTCCCTTTGGATCGTTTTCAAACTGCGCAAGTAACGACTTGACAAGCTCCTCGCTTTGTTGTTCTGTACCCACAACGGGACTGACTTCAGACTGAATATCTACACGCATAATATGTAGCGACGGCGCTGTGGCGCGAAGTTTTACGCCATACCTACTGCCTTGCTTGACAATTTGAGGCTCTTCGAGCGTCATTTCATCAAGCGACGGCGACACAACTCCATAACA
>JAFLVB010000066.1 GCA_022508465.1 Clostridiales bacterium | reverse complement strand
GCCTCCGCCACCACTTGTCCCGAGCATAACTTTTGTAAGCCGTCGAGGACCGCAACCTCGTAAATAGGTTCAAACGCCATATTTAATCCTCCAAAAATAAAAAGTTTAAGTAACACTATATTTTATTTGCGAGGATGTAAATTTATGCCAACAATTTTACTTACTTTTTCAATTAATTTCTAAACTCATAAGTTTTGCTTATAACAGTCTGTACGAGTTTATTTAAGTTTTCTTATGCAAGTCGATACGAACTTACTTAAAGTTTTTTTATGTAAGTTTTTACGAACTTACTTAAAGTTTTTTTGCTTACTTTTTTTACAAAAAAAGTAAGTTACTTCTTTTCGGTGAGGATGACGTCGCCGCAAATGACGTCGCTGTAAGAACACGAAAGCCTTGAAATGTTTTTCTCGCCGACAATTGTCATCGTAAACAGCGAGGGCAAAATCTCCTCTATCTCGCCACTATACTTTATTATGCGCTTGCGGCCCTTATTAACCTTGATCTGCAACATCTTGCCCTTGAGTGCGGTAATATTGTCCTTAACTTCCTTAGCACTTACAGCCTTCTTTTTCATATAACACCTCTAAGGCAATTATAACCAACTATAAAAAATAATAAACAACTTTGCTACCGCGTCAGTTGTTTATTGCTCCGTATAAAAAACGGGTTTACCCGCTTATAATTTTTTACTTTAAGTTGCAGCTCGGACACATATCCTTAAAAGTTTTTTGGTTACTTTTTTTCAAAAAAGTAACCCACTCGGAATTTATATATCTTTTTAACTAAATTAACTTTCTTTATATAGTCTTGCGTTTCGGCAAATTTGATTTCGCCATCACCTGCAAGCCACTTTCTAACATTGCCCTCGCCTGCGTTATATGCCGCAAGGACATAATCGCCCTCAAAACTTTGCTGTAAGTAGCTAAAGTAAAAAATCCCCAACCTTATATTATACTCGGGCTCAAACAGTTTTTCGTCGCTGTACTCTTCGCCGAGCATACTCGACAGCCACTCGGCAGTTGACGGCATAAGCTGCATAAGTCCGCGCGCTCCCGCGCTGCTTACCGCCTGCGGCCTGAACTTGCTCTCCGTCCAAATGACCGCGAGCGCAATCGAAGGCTCTACATCATACTCGCTGCAATACTTTTTGACATAGCCGTAGTACCTGAGCGGAAAAACCACATCCACAGCGATAATTAGCGCAAAGAGGATGCAAAGCACCGCTCCGCAAACTGACAAGAACTTAATTTTCAACGTAAATATTCCACCACTTAATAACCGATTGTCTCAACTTTTCCTTGTCGCCGTCGTTTATAAACGTAAAGTCCGAGACTGCCGCAGCCTGTTCGTCGCTCATTTGCGCCGCCATAATCTTTTGTGCAAGCTCCTTGTCTATATTATCCCTTTTTATAAGCCGCTCTATACGCTGCTCGATTGGGGTGTAGACATTGAGCACCACGCTGTAACGCCTTAACTCGACAGGCACCGGCATCACTACTATTATTACGCCGCCGGCCTCGGAAACTCTCCTATGAATTTCCTTTATAATAAGCGGATGCGTGATGTCGTTAAGCTTTTTTAGCGCCGCCTCGTCGTTAAACACCTTCTGCTTTATTAGTTTTCGGTCAGGTTTGCCGTCAACAATGCAGTCGGGGAAGTGCTTAATAAGTGCCTTTTCGCCCTCGCTGTTCGGCGCGGTAACATTGCGGGAAATAACGTCCGCATCTACAATTTCCGCCCCCAGGTCTGCAAAAATGTCGCTGACCGCCGTTTTTCCGCTCGCGATACCGCCTATTAATGCAAAGACCTTTTTACTTGCAGTCGAACCAGCGTTTGCCACAACCTACCTCCACTTTGAGCGGCACATTGAGCGCCGTCACATTTTCCATACAGTCAACCAAAATCTGCTTGACCGCTTCCTCTTCCTCCATAGCCGCATCTATTATAAGCTCGTCGTGAATTTGCAAAATGAGCTTGGACTTCATTCCTTTTAGCCTTTCACTCACGTCAATCATTGCCGCTTTGATTATGTCCGCCGCCGAGCCTTGTAGCGGTGTGTTCATTGCCACGCGCTCGCCGAACATCCTTTGCATGTAGTTGCTCGATTTAAGCTCGGGGATATACCTACGCCTGCCGTAAAGCGTTTCGACATAGCCGTTCTCGCGGGCAAGCTCGACTATCCTGTCGAGATACTGCTTGACACCGCTAAAACGCTCAAAGTATTTTTGGATATAGGCACTTGCCTGCCTTGGCGAAATACCCAGGCTTTGCGACAAGCCGAAGTCGCTCATACCATATATTATGCCAAAGTTGACCACCTTAGCCTCGCGACGCATATCCGATGTGACCTCGCTTAGCGGCACACCGTAAATTTCCGCCGCTGTCGACGCATGAATATCCTCGCCCTTTTTGTACGCCTCCACCATAATCTTGTCCTGACTGAAGTGCGCCATGAGCCTCAGCTCTATCTGTGAGTAGTCGGCAGATACAAGCACATTGCCTTCGCGCGGGACAAACAGCTTGCGTAAGTTTCTGCCCTCCTCCGTCCTTATGGGAATGTTTTGCAGGTTTGGCTCGACGCTCGACAACCTGCCCGTCGTCGTAAGCATTTGCTTAAACTCGGTATGAACAAGATCGTCCCGATCAAGCATCACTTTTAAGCCGTCAAGATATGTGTTTTTGAGCTTAGTCAGGAAGCGGTAGTCAAGCACCTTTGCCACGATAGGAAAATTGTCCTTTAGCGGCTCTAAAATTTCGGCGCTTGTCGAATATGATTTTGACCTTTTGGGGTACGGAATTTTCAGCTCGTCAAATAGTACGGTAGCAAGCTGCTTGGGCGAATTTATGTTAAAGGAATGGCCCGCAAGAGCTATGATCTCATCTTGAAGTACGCAAATCTCTCCCCCATATCGCAAATTGAGCTCGTCAAGCATATTTCTATCCACCTTAAAACCGGTGCGTTCCATATCAAAAAGCACGTCAATTAGAGGCAGTTCGAGTTTAAAGTACAAATCCTCCATGCCTGCTTTTTTGAGTTCCTCTTTTAAGATTTTATACAGCTCACCCAGCACGAGCGGCAGTCCACCGCTAAGGTTATATTCTACCCCCAACCTTATAAGAGACTCATGGGGGGCCGCCGAATTAATAAGATATTGACATAGCTCCACATCAAAAAAGTTATTGAGCGAGAGGCCAAACACCGCAAGACGCTTTTTAAGCGTTTTGGCGTCAAACACGACTTTGAGCTTATCGCCCTCCATAAACTGCTTTATAGCTTCAGCCGCTTCCGCCTCATCTGCGCCCTCGTCTATAAGCGTCTCCTTGAGCGGCAAACGATATCCCGCCCCGTCAATCGCTATATACATACCGCTCTTTTCGCAAATAAACGGCGTAGCGTCGGGCGCTAAAGCAAGCAATTTCTTAAAGTGCTCGAGCGTGACATTTTCGCACTCGGGCAGTTGTTTTATGGATGATAACGCTTCGCCGCCGAAAATCTCGTCACGTTTAAGTAGCGACTTAAAATTGAGTTCATCAAACATCGCCTTGACATTTTCGCCAAACGGGTATGTTATTTTGCAGCTTTCGGCAGTAGGAAGTTCGGGCACGGCCGTATCTATTGTCGCAAGCCTCAGCGACATATACGCGCTGTCCTTGCCTGCAATCAACTTGTCGCGCACCTTGCCACCTATGCTGCCAATGCTCGCATATAGGTTATCGAGAGTTTCGTATTTATTGACAAGGTCGGTCGCCGTCTTTACGCCTATGCCCGGCACGCCGGGGATATTATCGCTCGAGTCGCCCGCCAGCGCCTTATACACGATTATTCCTTCGGGAGTAAGACCGTATTGCGCTTTTAGCTCTAATCTGTCAAACTCGCCCGTTTCGGTTATGCCGCGCTTTGTCATAAGCACTTTGGTCGTTTCGTCTATGAGCTGAAAGCTGTCCCTGTCCCCCGTTACTATGTACGTCGGACCATTGTAACGCTTTGCCATTGTGCCGATAATGTCGTCCGCCTCGTAGCCTTCCTTTTCCACTACGGCAATTCCCATTTCTCGCAGTAGATTTTTGAGTATAGGCATTTGTACAGCTAAGTCATCGGGCATTCCTTTACGATTGGCTTTATACAGCTCATACTCCTTGTGTCTGAACGTCGGTGCTTTGAGGTCGAACGCAACTGCCATAAACCCCGGCTT
This sequence comes from Clostridiales bacterium, assembly GCA_022508465.1. Lineage (GTDB taxonomy): Bacteria > Bacillota > Clostridia > Christensenellales > Pumilibacteraceae > CAG-552. The sequence goes on along the minus strand of JAFLVB010000066.1, from coordinate 1,782 downwards.
ATAGTCCATAAGCTTTATAAGCATGGTAACAAAGCCGTACACCGCCTGCGTCGGCTTGCCGTCTTTGCCGTTAAGCGGCGGCAAAGCGTAAAACGCCCTATTTATAAGACTGTTGCCGTCAATTACAATAAAAGTTTCCATAACATCTCCCGTAACGTGTCTTTATTGTAACATTTAATTGCGCAAAAGTCAAGATAAGCAGAAAGAAAAAATTTAGCAATCTATTGTGCCGCTGATGCTCGCTTTGCTCGTAGCGGAGTATTTCACCACAAAAAAACAGTCCGAACTTAGTCGAACTGTTTTGCTGGTGCCGCTGATCGGAGTCGAACCGATACGGTATCACTACCACCGGATTTTGAGTCCGGCGCGTCTGCCAATTTCACCACAGCGGCAAACAATCAATTACATAAATAATATATCATAAAATCTTGGTTTTGACAACTATTTTACTGCTCATTTAGCTAAAGTATTTGACAAAAAAATATTTTTATTGCATTATTAAAGTAGAAAGATTATGTGAGGTATCTTTTATGAACGAAAAAGAATTAAAAAAGCTCAAAAACCTTGCCGAGCAAGGCGATAAAGATGCCATAATCGAACTAGGAAAGTTTTATAGTACGGAAAGCTGTTCCGAGGAAATATTCTATTGGGTAATGAAAGCTGCAGAACAAGGTCTACCGGAAGCACAATATGCCATCGGCGATTATTATGCCGTTGATCTTGACACCTCAGAGGATTGGGACGAATATGGCACGGGAGAAAATTGGAAAGAGGCATTCCGCTGGTATCTTAAAGCCGCAGAGCAAGGCTACCCATTGGCACAAAACGATGTAGCCGAATGTCTGGCGTCCGGCACAGGCGTTGAACAAAACAAAGAAGAAGCTCTAAAGTGGTTTATAAAATCCGCGAAAAACGGCTGCGTTGCTGCTCAACTTACGCTCGGGATTGCCTATGAAGGCGGCGATGACTATATACAAGTCGAATACAACCCTACCGAAGCTGCAAAATGGTATCGTATGGCAGCAGATCAAGGAGATGTAAGCAGTCAATATAATCTCGGCTGTTTATATCTAACAGGCAACGGTGTAGAACAAGATTACGACCAAGCATTTAAATTCTTCTCTCTTGCGCTTGATAAAGAGCCGACATTTTATGCCGCAATGTGCAATTTAGGCTATTGCTATGAAATGGGTTATGGCACATCCCAAAATATGCAAAAAGCAAATGAACTCTATTTAGAGGCTGCCGAACACGGCGATACAACTGCCGCATTCAACATAGCAGAAAGTTATGAACTTGGCAAAGGAATGGAAAAAGATTTAGACAAAGCAATTAAATGGTATCGCGTTGCTGCCGAAGATGGCGACGAAGAAGCAAAGGAAAAATTAAGCGATTTAACCTAATGAAATATGTCAATGCATTAAAAGAACTCGATAAATCGAGTTCTTTTCTATTTACTATTCGGTATTCCTTTATATGGCGACACAACTTTGCTGCCGAAAAGCGTGATAGCATTTTTAGGGCAGAGGTTTACGCAGCGGTAGCAGAACACACATTTATCCTGCCCTTGGGCAATGCCCCCTTTAAGAACAAGATTGTTTATAGGACAATTTTTTACACACAATCCGCAACCGACACAGAGCGCATTGTCAACTTTAAGCTGCGAGCGCTTGGCACTTTCGTGACGCATCCACCACTTGCGTTGACAGTAGTACCCCACCGCATGAGACAGCGGATTAAAACCGCGACGAAATTTCTTGCCCGAAATAATTCTATTTGCAA
>JAFLVB010000065.1 GCA_022508465.1 Clostridiales bacterium | reverse complement strand
ACATCGAGGCTCTCTTTGGCAGCGAGGTGGCAGAGCTTGTTAAGAGCGATACCGAGGACAAAACATTACCTTGGACAAGGCGTAAAGAGCTTGCGATAGAAAATCTTAAGTCGCACGGACTTGCCGCTCGACAACTCTTATGTGCAGACAAGCTGGCTAACATAAAGAGCGTATACAACGATTTGCGCATTGTGGGCAGCAACGTGTGGTCGCGCTTTAAGGGCAGCCCATCTCAAACAGAATGGTATTACCACGAAGTCATAAAAGAGCTTAGTAAGGACCTCGAAGGCGTACCAATGTTTGAAGAACTCAAGATGTATGTCAATATGGTCTTTACCGAAGAATTTGACGACTGACATTCATTTATACCGGAGGGGCAAATGCACAAAAATTATATAGACTGGGACAAGACAGCGCAAAATTTAAAGCTACTACGCAACGACAATATAGATTTGCGTAGATACGTTTGCCACGCGCTCAAATACAAAGAGGCAAACTGCTCGGGGGAATGTGACGACTGTAAATTCGATATGGACGCAAGCATCAGTCAAAGCGAGCTTGCCGAAGTCTTTGGCGTAAGCACAGGCGTCATCGCCAACTGGGAAACGGGCAGGACGTCCCCTACCCTCGAGGATCTTATCTTCTATGCCGAAATCAGCAGAGTAGGGTTATCCGAAGTTATCGTCTTTAAGGAAAAAATAAAGTTTTAAACTTTGGCTTTACCGTTATTTAATTGAGCTTGTAAAATTTGCAAGCTCTTTTTATTTTATTACATAATCATGTAATTTTATCATATTTATTTATGTGTCATTTTAAGGTTTACTTCACTCCCGACTTTTTACTTTAAATGTGAAATTTTTTTAAACAGTATTGACTTTTGAGTGACAGTTTAGTATAATGGTTACATAGGAGGACAATGCAATGCTTCTTAAACAATTGAAAAAAGAGCTGATTGCGTATTTACGACGCGTTTGGCCATTTGCTCTTGCTATTTTTGCTGCATGTGCGCTTCTTTTGTTAGCAATTAAATTTGATAAAAACCCTTATGAGGCAACTGGATTAGGGATGGCAATAATTTTATTTGCTTTGACATCAGGTGCATCTGTTATCGGTGTTTATGTAATGGGCTTTCTTATATATTACTTTGGCAACAAGATAGAAGATAATATAACTCCGAGATGTTATATAGGGGCTAAAGTTCTTGCAACCGCAATTATGGTACTTGCCGCTTTATTACTCATTGTTTTTGCAGTTTTTTTAATATCGCGCGACAGAACTATACAGTTTGTAAAATCCTTGATTTCTGATTGGCCTTACTTAATAGAGTTGATTGTGTTTCTGATTATCTGTATTCCTTTCGTCTTTCTTCTTCTCATGCTAATGCTGACAGCGTCGGAAAGTAGACATGATACGTTACATAGTTTCACTATTGTATTTTTTATACTTTGCAATATTATTTTCATTGTAACAATCGTCTTTGAAGGTGTACTCCTTTTTCATGGCGAAGTAACTAATCTTAAAGGTCTGTGGATTACTATTTGCTCTTTACTTGCATTTTTTGCCTTTACAGATGTCGGGTCATTTATACTGATATGTAAATTGCTTAAAGAAAATCAGTCAGATAAAAAAATAATTAGCCCCTAACATAAACCTCCTTGCTTGTATGGGAGCAAAAAAAGTGCCATTTTGGCACTTTTTGTTTTACACAACAATAAACAATAGCAGCGTTAGCAAAACTGTTTATTATAAGTGACGTTTTAAGGAATACTCATCAATAAGATTGTTTTGTAATATACATTATGATATATTCCTACTTTGCTTAGTCAAAAAATACTCTTTACATCCCCCTGCCAAATTGTTGATTTGTCAACAATTTTGTGCTATCATTGCATATGTAACCACAGTTTCCGTAAGGAGATATTATGAACATCTTTAAAAGAATATATTGCAGGACTTTTCAACTAACGTTTAAACTGGCGTTGCCGCTACTACCCTATCATGAGCCAAAGCTCTTAAGCGGTTACCAAGATATAGTCACCACGCTACAAGGCAACAACAAAAAGAGCATATTGCTTGTCACCGACAAGGTTATTCGCGGCCTGGGGCTGACAAAGACATTAGAGAACACCGTCTTAAATGCGGGGCTAAACTTAAGCATATACGACGGCACGGTCGCCAATCCGACCACCGCCAACGTAGCCGAAGCGCTCGATATATACTATAAAAACAACTGCGACTGCCTGATCGCCTTTGGCGGCGGCTCGGCAATCGACTGTGCAAAAGCAACGGGCGCAAGAGTGGCTCGTCCAAAAAAATCTCTCGGACAAATGAAAGGAATTTTAAAGGTTAGGCGGTCCATTCCGCTCCTTATTGCAATCCCGACCACGGCGGGCACGGGCAGCGAAACCACCCTTGCCGCAGTCATAACAGACAGCGAAACCCGCCACAAGTACGCGATCAACGACTTTCCGCTCATCCCCCGCTATGCGTTATTAGACGCCAAGATCACCGAGAACCTACCGAGGCACATAACAAGCACAACGGGCATGGACGCACTTACGCACGCCATTGAGGCGTACATAGGCCGCAGCACCACCAAATCGACAAGGCAAAACGCATTGACGGCAATCAAGCTGATTTTCGACAACCTCGAAGTCGCTTATAACGACGGCAAAAACATGACCGCGCGCCAAAATATGCTTGAGGCTTCATACTTAGCAGGTCTGGCGTTTACCAAGAGCTATGTCGGATATGTCCACGCCATAGCTCACTCGCTGGGCGGCAAATACAATGTTCCGCACGGACTTGCCAACGCCGTAATCCTCCCCCATGTGCTAAAAAGATACGGTTCAAAGATTTACAAAAAGTTATGGAGAATAGGTGTATACGTCGGGATGTTTGATAAGACCACGCCTATCGAAATAGGTGCCAAGAGCATTATCCAAAAGATCGAGGATATGAACAGTCGTATGGGCATAGGCACGGCAATCGATGCCATACAAGAGAGCGATATAAAAGAGCTTGCTAAGATCGCCGAAAAGGAGGCAAATCCGCTCTATCCCGTTCCCGTTTTGTATGTGGCACAGCAACTTGAACAAATCTATCTCGAGGTTAAAAATGGTTGAAAGTGTTATTTTAGACAAGATAAGTAAGCAGCGTGAGTTTATTAAAAACAATCCCGTAATAAGCGTCAAGGACCGCAAGAAGGCTCTAAAACGGCTACACACCAACATAAAGGAAATGACTCCCGAAATATGCGACGCTCTCTACAAGGACCTAAGCAAAAGCAAAATCGAAAGCTATATGACCGAGGTTGGCGTCGTCTTAAACGAAATCAGCTATATGCTCAGGCGCGTAAAGCGTTTTGCGCGCAAAAAGAGAGTACACACCCCGCTCAGTCACTTCCCTGCTAAGAGCTATCGCCTACCAACGGCTTACGGCTCGGTACTCGTAATAAGCCCGTGGAACTATCCCTTTTTGCTGTCTATTCAGCCCATTGTGGACGCTATAAGCGCAGGCAACTCGGTTATTTTAAAGCCGAGTGTATATTCGCCTAACGTCAGCGCCGTCATCGACAAGCTGATAAAAAATACCTTCGACGAGGGATATGTCACCACAGTTCTCGGCGGAGTCGCCGAATGTACGCTATTACTTGACCAAGACTTTGACTACATCTTTTACACGGGCAGCACCCGCGTGGGCGAAATCGTGATGAAAAAGGCTGCCGAACACTTTACGCCCGTAACGCTCGAGATGGGCGGCAAAAGCCCCTGCATAGTTGACAAAACCGCCAACATCAAGTTAGCGGCAAGGCGCATCGTCTTTGGCAAGCTGCTCAACGCCGGGCAGACCTGCGTCGCTCCCGACTACATCTATTGCGAGGAAAGCGTAAAGGATAAACTTGTAGCCGAACTGCAGCGCGAAATAGTAAAACAATATTCATCCGACCCATTGTCCAATAAAGACTATCCCAAGATGATAAACCAAAAGCAGTTTGACGCAATGAATAGGCTTATAGATCGAGACAAGGTTTTGTATGGCGGGAAATGCGACAACGGTACTCTGAAAATAGAGCCGACAATAGTGAGCGCAACCTTTGATGACGAGGTAATGCAAAACGAAATTTTCGGACCCATCCTCCCTATTTTGACGTTCAGCGACATAACCGAGGCGGTAGAAAAAATAAATAAACTCACCCACCCACTTGCGCTGTATATCTTCTCGTCATCTGCAAAAAATCAGAGCTATGTACTGGCACATTGCCGGTTCGGCGGCGGGTGCATAAACGACACGATTATGCACTTAGCCAACAATCGTCTCGGCTTTGGCGGCATAAAGCACAGCGGAATCGGAGCATATCACGGCAAAGTCGGTTTTGAAACCTTTACCCATTACAGAAGCATACTGCATACCGCTACTTGGCTTGATCTGCCGCTAAGATATCAGCCGTTTACTAAATTCAAAGAGAAGTTAATAAAAATGTTTTTAAAATAATTAATTGTCTTTGAAATAAATTCTTGATACTGTAAACTAAGATTTTTCCTCCTTTAAATTTTTTACAAAAAGGCTACTTCGCTTGTTTGCGCCGCAGCCTTTTTCTTAGATCTTGATAACTATAGATTCTTATTTATCTATATCCTTTTTATCTTCTTTATTCTTTTTCGTTTTCCTTATGGAACTAAACTTTTCTTTGACGTTAGACATTTGGTCTTTAAACCCGCTAAACGACTTTAAAGGGAAAATAAAGTTAGGATGCTTTTGTTCGACCTCTTCTACCTTGTCATATAGTGCCTCTTTTAGCTTTTCTATATTGACGATTATACTATGCTCTTGCGCAAACTTTCTGATCTTTGCAGTAAGATCAAGCGAATGCGCGACATCAATCACGAATACGCCGACAAATATGCCTACGACGAACGCAAACTCTATATGGTGAACAAACCAAGTTACAGCATCTATTACTTTCTTATCTATAATAAAGTAAAACAGCGCCGAAACTACAAGCCAAAAGAATGAAAACAGCGGACAAATAATGCCCTGAATATTTCCTTTGCGATCGCTATAATCCCAAAGCCTTATCTTCATACCCTTAATAAAGATAAGCCCGGCAATGTATTCTATGAGCGTCATCACCGTACCCATTATAAGAATCATTATTACTGAATTGAGCCAAGCAATGCCCGTATCAATAGGTATTATGGATATTCCAAACAGTCCCACTACGCCAAAGCCGTATAGAGGCAAATAAGGTCCTGTCAAAAAGCCGGGATTAATCCACTTTTTGGCAGTAAAAAACCTGCGGAATAAAACTTCGATTATCCAACCGAGAGTGCTGCCTATAAAAAACAGAAACATCATTATTAAAAGAATATCGGTAAATCTCATACAATTCATTCCTTCAAGTAACAATTTCAGTTCATACATCACAAGATATATATCCTCTTACATTATATAATAATCGGCCGCAAAAAACAAGCCTATTATCATAGTATGTAAAAAAGGAGGTGCCGGCAACCCTCCACTCCTTTTAGAATCCCTTAATAAAATTCATAATTATAAATCATACTATTATTAAAGGAGACTATTATGATACAACATGATACAATTGAGCTTTTGCGCGAATGTGATGCCGGTATTCAAATGGGCATTTATGCCATTGACGAGGTAAAAAGCCATGCTAAAAACCCGGACTTCAAGAGGATACTCGATGATTATCAGCGCCAGTATGCGTTACTGCAAAATGAAATGGAGAGTGTTTTACACGACTATAACGACGAAGGCAAAGACCCCGCTCCTCTTGCCAAGGGCATGGCGTGGTTAAAAACCAACTTAACGCTTGCCGTCAAAGAAAACGACACGACCATTGCCGACCTGATAACAGACGGTTGCAATATGGGCATCAAGTCGCTTAATAAATACCTTAATCAATACAAAGCGGCAGACGAACGTGCCAAAGATTTTACAAGACGGCTCATTGAGCTTCAAGATAGACAGCTTAAAGACATCCGCAGATATTTATAATTGATTGCTCAATATAACAAAAATGCGAAATGCGAGGGCTTTAGGTGAACTCAGTTAGCTAACCCAAAAATTTCTCTAACGCAAACTTCAAAAACTTGTCCGTTGGATAATTGTATAATTAGAGTATCCCCTGTTTCGGTAAAAGTAGCAATATAATATTCCTTAA
>JAFLVB010000064.1 GCA_022508465.1 Clostridiales bacterium | reverse complement strand
TCGAAGAAGCGGGAATTCCGCCCAAAGTCAAGCAATATTTGCTCGGACACGCCTCGCTCGACATGACGCAGAACGTTTACACGGATACGCAAATGCACTACGTGGAGAGCGTTTCGGACAGCGTTCGCGCCCTGTTTTGACCGACACTTCTGACACTTATTTGACACTTAATTGACACTCAAAAGGGCCTAAAAACCCGAAAAATGCAAAAATGCTCCAAAAAAAGAAATCCCATATATTGGGTTCTCGTTAAAAATAACCACAATATATGGGATTTTGGAGCTACTGGCCGGACTTGAACCGGCGACCTGCTGATTACGAATCAGCTGCTCTACCAACTGAGCCACAGTAGCATATTATTAAATTTGAACGAGTTTTTCATCTTGCTACTGTTACGAACCAGCTGGTCCGACTGAGCACAGTAGCATATTATTTAGTTAAGTTTAGAGTTAGTGTTCCATGCCACTACAAATCTGCTGGTCGACTGAGCACAGTAGCATAATATAACTAATTTCAGCACCCCATTATAGCATTTTAGCAACATGGGGGGCGTTTTTACAGCAAAAAATGCCAAGCCCGCTATCTTAGCGAGCCGCAATTGATGCATAAATTACGCCATTCTTACCGGCAGGATAAGATACATAAAGTCTTCGACCGAACCGCTTGGCACAACGATGCACGGGCTGACCGAATTGGTAAACTTGATAACAATATTCTCGCAGTTAATGTAGCGAAGCATTTCTGTAAAGTAACGAGCGTTAAAGGCGATAGTAAGGTCGTTACCGAGCAGCTTGACAACGATCTTCTCGTTAATATTACCAATCTCGCTGTCAGCGGAAAGCTCCATCATGTCGTCCTTAATATCGAACTTGACGAGGTTATTTTTGTCCGTACGCGCAAGCAAAATCGCGCGCTCCAACGCGTCCTCGAACTGCTCCTTGGGCAGCGTGACAACAGTATTGAAGTTGTACGGGATAATGTGCTTATAGTTCATAAAGTCGCCGTCCAAGAGACTTGCGTAGATCTTGGTATGGATAAGATCGACCATAAGATAACGCTTTTGCACATAGACGGTAACGGGGTCGAGCGTATCCTCGATAAGTTTAGCAATCTCGGTGATGCTGCGAGCGGGAACAACTGCCGACATCATAGCGGTAGTGCCTTCGAGCGGCTTAACGCACTTAGCGAGGCGATAGCCGTCGAGCGCAACGCCGGTAAGCGTGTTCTCCTCTATCTCGAGATTGACGCCCTTAAGCAGCGGACGTGCGTCATCGAGGCTAACCGAAAAGGCGATTTTGCCAATAAGGTCTTTGAGCTCATTTTTGATAATAACGAAGTGCTGAGCGTCCGTAACGTCGGGCATCACAGGGAAATCGTCGGCGGGCCTGGTTGAAAGCGCGCCCTCGTTGCCTTGATAACGGATAAGCAATCTGCCGTTTTCCGCCAAAGTGAGTTCGATCTGCTCGCGATTGAGTTTTTTAACAAACTCGGCAAAGAATCTACCCGGCACAAGCGTTTCGCCCTCAATCTTGACATCTGCGGTGATACTCTTTTCGATATAAAGCTCTTGGTCGGTAGCCGACAGCGTTAAAGCGCCCCCCTCTGCTTTGAGCCTGATGTGCTCGAGAATGGGGTTAGTGGTTTTGGATCCTACTGCTTTGAAGACTTTGCCGACTGCATCGGACAAGTCGTTACCGTTACAAATAAGCTTCATAATATCACCTTACAACGATTATACACCATTTTTACGCCATTGTCAATGTTTTTAGGGCGCAACTTGCACTTTTATTTTAGCCATGAGCAAAAAACTTGCTCTCAAGGCGCTTGTTCATCCGGAGGTTTTAGACGAAAATCCCCACAGGGATACAAACAGATTAAATGCCACTAAGATATTTGTCGACAAGGCGATTGACTTCAGCGAGCGACTGCGCCTCGTATATAAGATTTTTGAATTCCTTAGTGCCGCGCTCGCCTTTGAGATAGTAGGCAAAGAATTTGCGAATGGTGACCACGGCATAACGCTCGTTAAAGTACTCCTCTAAGTACGCCAAGTGCCTCTTTATAAGCGGGTACTTTTTTGACTCCTGCCCGCCAGTAAGCACCGAAAAGATGCTCGGATTAATCAGCGCGCCACGCCCTATCATGAAAGCATCAGCAAATGAGCTCCTCTCTGCAAAAGAGGAAAAATCCACTATATCGCCGCTGAGCGTCACGGGAATGTCGAGCGCATCCCTGACTTCGCCCACGATATTATAGTCCGCTTTGCCGCCGTAAAGCTGAGCCGTCGTGCGTGCGTGAACGGTCACCATTGCCGCGCCCGCCTTTTGCATTTTAAGCGCGAAAGGCACCGCCACGTTCTCGTCCGCCTTAAAGCCAGAACGCATTTTTACAGTTACGGGCTTGCCCGTTTCCGCCAGAGTCGAAACTATTGCCGCAGCTATGTCTGGAGTTTTAAGTAGTGCCGAGCCCTCCCCGTTCTTTACAACTTTATTGACCGGACACCCCATATTGATGTCAAAGATGTCGAACTTATCGAGCACACCGAGGGACAGCGCCTGCTTAAAATCGCTTGGGTCAGAGCCGAATAACTGAACACAGGTGGGGACTTCCGCCTCGGAAGTGCGCAACATTTCAAACGTCTGTTTGTTTTTATAGCACAGTCCTTTTACGCTCACCATCTCGGTGACGGAGAGTCCTGCGCCGCACTCCATGCACAGTCGCCTAAACGCTATGTCGGTATATCCTGCAAGCGGGGCTAAAATCAAATTATTTTTTAAGGCGACGTTGCCTATTTTAAGCTCGCTTACAGGCATTTTTTAGCCCCATTATAATAAAATTGCCATTCTTCGTCCGAAAGATTGTTTACCTCCTTGCCGTCCGCGAGCACCGCATTTTCAAAAGCAGTATAGCGTTTTTGCACCTTGCCAACCGTATCTAATAGTGCCTGTTCGCAATTCGCGCCCATAGTTTGCCCTATCCAGGCTAAACACAAAAGCACATCACCCAGCTTGTCTGCGATTTGTTTTGGATCGCCAGACTTGTATGCTTTGTCTAATAGCTTAAATTCTTCGTCAAGTTTAGAGTAGATATTATCGAGAGATTGACCCCATCCCCCCTTTGACACACGTTTAACCGCTTTTTGGGCACGCAAAAGCGCAGGAAAACATTTGGGAATATCGTTGACTGCGGCGGCAAAGGTGTCCTGATGTTTTTCCTTCATTTTGTTGCGTTCCCACACATTGAGCGCGCCGTCCGCACCCTCCGCCTTATCGCCGCCGAAGATATGCGTATGTCTGCCTATGAGCTTATCGTTAAGCCCCTTAATTACGTCCTCAAGCGTAAATTCGCCGCTACGTAATGCAATATCGCAATGGAAAACAACTTGAAGCAAAACGTCACCCAGCTCCTCTATCATTCCGTCGAGATTGCCGTCGGTGATAGCCTCTACCGTTTCGTACGCCTCTTCCAAGAGGTTGATACGGATGCTCTCGTGCGATTGAGCCTTGTCCCACGGACAGCCGTTAGGCGCGGTCAGCCTTGTCATAATGCGAAGCAGGTCTGCAAAACTCGAATTGTTACCACCCTCTACATACACCGCCGTGTCGAATGTATACTTCTTTTGCCTGTCCAATTCCTCTAATGTTATCTCGGTAGAACGGGTTGCAGTCGCGAGCACAGCCTTAGTATCGGGCGAGTAAAAGCGCAACAGAAAGAGCTTCACGTCTCCTGCTATATTGTTATCGTCTATGTTATATATACAAATTGGCATACAGGGGTCCGGATATTTGCCTTCCACTTCGTATGCGCTCAAATAAGTACACGAGGTTGACGGAGTAATAGCAAGGTCAAAAGGTCCGGGAATAATGTATACCTGGGTGCGCTTTTTGAGTTCGACAACCGAGCTATCCTTATATCCGTCGCCGTCCACGCAGTAGACTAAGCTTGGATAACTTTCGTTTAGACGAATAAGCTCGTCGGCAATCATGACATTAAGGTCATCAAAGTTTTCTGCCTTGTCGTACAAGTAATCGAAGCTGCCGTGATAAATGCCGTCAAGCGCTTTTGCGGGCGGAGTGCGCAAGGTGCGCATAATAACCATATCCGAACCCATTATGGTAGCGAGGCCACGTTTAGTGACGCTGGTATCTGTAAAACCTAATCCTACAACCGTAATCATAATATTACTCCTTTGAGAGACAATAAGCAAAAATATTTGTATACAAGTCTTTTGCGCAGCCGTCACGGCTACTGCGTTGTCCGAAATATCCCGGGACAATAAAGCCCGTAAAAGATTAAAGCGTGCAACGCTTTGCAGTAAGAGTATTTTACCATATTTTTCTTTTGATTGGCAACCAAATAAAGCGAATAAAGTTCGAGCTCCTGCAAATACTAAACTCACAAGGAGGAATGATTATGAAGAAGCAAAAACTTAACTCCGGCGAAATCGCACCGTGGTCCGGCGAATACAATGTTATTTCGTCCAACGGCAGAGTAGTAGGTACAGTTAATGTATCTAAGGGCGATAGAATGCCCCCTACGCAGAGCAGCGGAGATCATTTTGAGTATGCAGAGTAATTAGGCAAACTTGGGAAAAGGAGCGTATCGCGATGATACGCTCCTTTTTCTCCCTACTTTTTTGTAAAAAAGTAGGCAAAAAACTTTTAAACTTATGCAAGAATTTAATCTTCTACGCCTAAAAGATAATCCGTAGTTACGTTAAAAAATTGAGCTATTTGCACTAAGGTTTCAAAATCAGGACGCCTACTACCCATTTCCCAGTTACTAATACTTTTTTGGCTTACATTTAAAACCTTTGCTACATCTGATTGAAAAATGCCTTTTTCTTCTCTTAACTCTCTAAATCGTTCTTTAAATAAAATCATATATAAATGATACCACAAAGTGGGCTATAACGCTTGACACAGCCCGTTTCGAGCCGTATAATAAACATGATAGCCCGTTACGGGCTGCAAGATAAGGAGATTACTATGGAAGAGCAAGAACAAAAGACAGGAAAATGCTTTCATTGCGGCGGCTTTAAACGTTTTTACACAAAAGAATCGACTTACTTTGATCCGTGTAAAATCGGGTACTGCCTTAAGCAAGACAAATTAGTAAACGCTCAAGATAGTTGCGTTAAGTGGCATAAGATATGCAAAAAATCGAGGCAAAAGCAAATAGCAACAAGAATTTTAAAAGAACTGCTTTTAAAAATATCTGCTATAAAACAGATATTAGAAGAGGCACAAAATGAAGAAATTATAATTAAGGAAAACGACTATGTCAACTAAAAAATGCCAATCATGTCATTTTTATAAAGCCTATTACGAGAAAGCACTAAGCGAGTTTTTAAAATATCGCATGGGCTTTTGTTCTAAGCATAAACAGCCTGTGCAAGCCAATTATATATGCGAATTATATTGCAAGCGCAAGTACGTAAAGCAAACATATTCGACAAAACAGCTTGATGTTGTAATTAACGATATTAAAAAAATTATATGCCTTTTCGCCGATGATAATTAGCTAATTGACCTTCCCTACCGTCTACGACGGAGCTTCCCCCTCAAGGTGGAGGGCTATATATGGAGTCACCATCCTCAACATTAAAACAGTCCCTCAGTCTGCTACGCAGACAGCTCCCCTTACACAGGGGAGCCTTTACTTCACCCTCCTTAGCCGAGCGAACAACGTGAGCGAACGCCACGAGCGAAGCGAGTACAAACCGCCTACGGCGGAGCCTCCCCCTCAAGGTGGAGGCCTTTTATAAAGGTTTTAGGCAAACAAAAAAGCACCTGAGATACACCCAAGTGCTTTTTATATTTAAGTTTAATTATTTAATGATCTTAGCTACAACGCCGGAACCTACTGTACGTCCGCCTTCACGAATAGCGAAACGAAGTCCTTGCTCAGCAGCGATAGGATGGATAAGCGAAACAGTCATAGAAACGTTATCGCCAGGCATTACCATCTCAACGCCTTCGGGGAGCTTGATAGTACCGGTAACGTCAGTTGTTCTGAAGTAGAACTGCGGACGGTAACCATCGAAGAACGGAGTATGACGTCCGCCTTCTTCCTTTTTAAGAACGTAAACCTCAGCGGTGAACTCGGTGTGCGGGGTGATCGAGCCGGGCTTAGCAATAACCTGTCCACGCTCGATGTCCTTACGGTCGATACCACGAAGAAGGATACCTGCGTTGTCACCTGCTTGAGCGAAGTCAAGGGACTTACGGAACATTTCGACACCGGTAACAACCGAAGTCTTGGTAGCCTTGATACCAACGATTTCAACGGGGTCTTGAACTTTAACAACACCACGCTCTACACGGCCGGTAGCAACAGTACCACGACCTGTGATGGTGAATACGTCTTCGACAGGCATAAGGAACGGCTTTTCGGTATCTCTTACAGGAGCGGGGATATACGAGTCGATAGCATCCATAAGCTCGAAGATGCACTTGCAATCATCACTTTCTGCGTTTCCGTTCTGAGCTGCTTCAAGAGCCTTAAGAGCGGAACCCTTGATAATCGGGGTGTCGTCTCCGGGGAAGCCGTACTCGGTAAGAAGATCTCTGATTTCCATTTCTACAAGGTCAAGGATTTCGGGATCGTCAACAAGGTCGGTCTTGTTCATGAATACTGCGATCTTGGGAACGCC
>JAFLVB010000063.1 GCA_022508465.1 Clostridiales bacterium | reverse complement strand
TTTTTTTGGAGCTGTTACCGGGACTTGAACCCGGGACCTCGTCCTTACCAAGGACGTGCTCTACCGACTGAGCCATAACAGCATTATTACTCGCGCTTTCCACAGCAACGGTAATCATTATATAATATATGAAAAGAAAAAGCAAGTGTTTTTAACGAATTTCGCTAAAAATGTTTTATCTTTATTTAATAATCTTCGGTAAAAAAGTGCCTTACCCCTTCTTTGTCCTTGTAAGCGATTACGGTAGAAAGGTTTACGTTCTCCATACTCTTAAAAATATTCTGTTCTATCTCTGGGTCTTCCTTAGCAAGGCGCGCAATAAGCTCCTTGACCTTTTTACGCTTAGAACCTGTGTTAGCGCTCTTGCACCCATCCGACGTGCAGGTATCGGTGAATTTGCACGCACACTGAATAAACCTCAGTCCGTTATAGTCGCGCCACGCCTTAATGTCCTCCTCCCTGATAAGGTACATTGGGCGAATAAGCTCCATTCCATCAAAGTTGGTGCTTTTGAGCATTGGCATCATGGTTTGAATTTGCCCGCCGTACAGCATACCCATAACAACTGTTTCAATCACGTCGTCATAGTGATGCCCGAGCGCAATCTTGTTGCACCCAAGCTCTTTGGCTTTATTATACAAATGTCCTCTGCGCATGCGAGCACAAATATAGCACGGCGACTTTTCGATATTAAAGACGTTTTCGAAAATGTCCGTCTCGAATATGGTAATGGGGACGTTAAGCATAGCGGCGTTGCGCTCTATGATCTCCCTGTTCTCCTTGCTGTATCCGGGGTCCATTACCAAAAAAACAAGCTCGAAGTCAAACTTATTGTGCCTCTTGATTTCTTGAAACAGCTTTGCCATAAGCATCGAATCTTTGCCGCCCGAAATACATACTGCAATCTTGTCGCCCGGTTTAACAAGCTCGTAAGCGACAATGCCTTTGGCAAATTTGCTAAAAAGCTGCTTGTGGAACTTTTTGCGGATGCTATCCTCCACCCTTTTAGCAGTTTCGCCGTCCGCCTCGGCAATCTGACCACGCAGCCATTCCACATAGCCGCCCTTCAGGTCGTAGGCGTCATAACCTTTTTCGCATAACGACTCGACTACTTCACCGCTTATTATGCCGCTACGACAGTAAATAACAATCTTCTTATCCTTAGGCAGCTGCGCAGATAAAATACCACCCTCGGGGATATTGATTGCCCCGGGGATATGCCCGTAAGTAAAGGCGTCCTCGTCGCGAATGTCGACCAATATGTATTCGTCACCGCTAAAGCTCGAAAGTTCTTGTATGGTAATTTCCTGCATCGACTGTATCATATCATTTTTAGCGTCGTCGTGTCAAGGAAAACAAATTTACTTATCATTATTATGAATAAAACTCTTTTACAAAATTATAAAAAATAAGTTGCAATAAAAATATTACAACTTACATTAAAGTCACCCTCACCACCGCACGCTCGTCGCTTTGCTCCTCTCTTTGCGGAGCCTCCCCCCTCAAGGTTGAGGCCTATAGTAAGGTAATTATTTTTGCAATTTCCGCACAGGAAAAATACATTTATTCCTACTTACTCAACCATTGTAAAGCCGGCGCTCTTTACAGCCTGAGCAATAAGTGCGTTATCGAGCTCAACCGAAGAAGTTATAACTACCGATTTGGTATTAGGGTCTGCCTTAACCGACTTAACGCCGTCGAGCGCCTTGATAGCAGCCTCCACTTTACCTGCGCAATGCATACAATGCATTCCATCTACCTTAATTTCCTTTTGGATCTTTTTGCCAAACAACATAATCACTCCTTTATAAAAAATATAATTATTGTATTCAATTTTATACCCCCCGGGGTATATTGTCAAGCAAAAGTAATTAAATTTATAAATTATTTTTGATGTTTTCCGCTACCTGCCACGCATTAAAGAGCGATAGCGGAGTACAAGAGCCAACGCGAGTACCCGTCGATTCGCGCCACCCTCCCCCATATCGCTACGCATATTGCTTAGTTCGCATTATGTTGCTCGCATTAGGGAGATGTTTTTCTTTTTGGCTATTCGTTGTTTTAATTAGCTGCTTACTACAAACAAAAGGCTGCAACTATTGTTACAGCCTTTTGTCAAAAGATTTTTATAAAGGAGATTTAACTCTTAATTGCTTTGGTATCCGAAGTAAAGTAAATACAAAGCGAGCCGGGACCGCCGTGACTTATTACCACAGGGCCGAGCTGCACAAGCACTACCTCGACATTGAGTGCAGACTTAAGCTCCTCTGCGACTTCCTTAGCCTCGTCCTCGTAATCGGTATAGCCCACATAAATGGTGTTAAACTTGGGGACAAACATCTTCTTTGTAGACGACACTATCTCGCTTACCGCGCGCTTGCGGCTAAGCACCTTTTTGTACGGAACAAGGAATCCATCCTCACTTACACGCAGAGCAACTTTAAGGTGAATGGCATTGCCGAGTAGCGATGTCGCTCTCGAAATTCTGCCTGCTCTTGCGAGATATGTCAGGCTGTCTACAACGAACAGCGCGCTGTTGTTGTCCCTAAGCTCCATAGCATAGTTGTATAATTTGTCAAGCGACCACCCCTCCTTTGCCTTTTGAGCGCACGCAACGGCGAGCAGCATAATGCCGCAGCTGGCAGTAAGGGAGTCTACAATCTTGACCTTGCCGGGGTAAGTCTTTTCGAGATCGCGAGCGGCAAACTGAAAATTGCCGAACGTGCCGCTAATATTGCTTGACATGGAAAAGTGCAGCACCTGCGCTCCCGTCTTGAGCAAATCCTCGAGGTGATGATACGCCCCGTCGGTATTGATCTGCGACGTTTTGGTAATAGCACCATTACGCATAGCCGTATAAAATTCGCTAAGCGGCATTCCGTCCAGCGTGCTGTATAGTTTGCCGTCCACCATATACTCCATGGGTGCAACCGCAATATTGTATTTATTTTTAATTTCGTCGTTTATGTCGGACATTGCCTCGACTGACATTATTATGTTACTCATCTTATTTCTCCTTTACGCATACTGTATGATTGTGCTTGCCAAAAAATTCTGTCCTATCTCATTGGGGTGAACACCGTCCAAGCAATATTTGTCGCTACATTCCCTGTCATTTAGGAGCGCAGAACGTATATCAATCAGCTTGACGTCGTTGCGGTACGCACACTTTATGACCTCGTAATTGAATAGCTCCTGATGCCTATATATATTGCTCACGTCCCCGCTTAAAAACCTCATAATGCTATCCCCGTCCGCAATCTTGGAAATCACGTTACTGAAATACAGCTGCGAATACACGGGCGGAAGTGTAAGCAAAAAGACCTTATGTCCGGATTCAAGCAGCTTTTTGACAGCGGTGTCCAGCATTATTGCATAATCGCCGATAGGTGTCAATGGCAAATGGAATTTGTCGGGACATGTCGCGATAGTTCGCCAGTCGTAATCGGCGTCGTTGCCGCCTATACAAATGGCAGCATAGTTTTTCGCCGAGCGATCCGCCGTTTTAAGATACTCATCAATAGTGCCCTTGCTCATGAGACGGGCAAGAGTTTGCCCGTAAACAGAATAATTTTTTACAGTATCGAATTTATAGTAATTGTTCAGAATGTCAACGGCACAAACCTTTGCGCGTTTAATTCTGCCATCTTCGTATATTATGCCTTTGGGAATAGAATCACCGAAAATAACAAGATTTTTCATAAGCCCTCCTTGTCGCGTTTGTACATTAAGTTTATTACATAACGAAAAAAAAAGCAACCTACTTATTCGTTTTTTCGTTCTCCTATGCGTAAAGCCGCGGTAGAGTGACAATATACGCCACTCTACTAACGGTAGAGTGCCTTTTTTGCTTGCATACTGCCACTTTTTATGCTATAATGCCGCTATGGATCTAAAACAGACAATCGCAGACAATATAGCCTTCTATCGCAAGGAGATAGGACTTAAGCAATCAGAGCTTGCCGAAAAGTTAAACTATTCGGACAAGGCGATTTCCAAATGGGAGCGCGGAGAATCATATCCCGACATTGCCACTCTTGTAGAGCTTGCCAAGCTGTTTAACGTTACTGTGGACCAACTCATAACAAATAAAAAGAAGGTCAAAAAGGTCAAGCCGCTTGTCGCCCTGCTATCCTCCGGGATTGTATGGCTTATCGCAACCGCGGCTTATGTAATTTTAAATATGATACTGCCCGGACTAAATAAATCCTGGCTTGCATTTGTCTATGCCGTACCCGTAACCACGATAGTCCTGCTCGTCTTTTTTGCTATATGGGGTCTAAATTTTGCCGTGCTCATAGACGAGTCCGTCATGATATGGACGATAGCGCTATGTATATTCCTTACTCTATCAATACAAGGCGCATTTTACATCTTCTTTTTGCCCATACCGCTGCAAATATTGGCGATACTATGGTACGAACTGCGCGTTAAACGCAAGGCAAAAATAAAGTTTAAACGCAGTCGAATAAAATCCAACACAACAAACGACGACACCCCCAATTAGCTTGGGGGTGCTTATATTATTCCTATGTAGTTTTGCAACAAAAAAATAAGTTGCAATAAGATATTACAACTTATTTTTTTAACTACAGTAGACGTTAGTCGAAGAGCGCGAGCAATTCTGCCCTACCCTTAAAAGTTTTTTGGCAGGCACGCCTGCGTTTTGGGCTACAGCTCGAGCATAATAGGTGAACTTGTATATTGGGCAGCGCTCAAGCATTCATCCTTAAAAGTTTTGTGGTTACTTTTTTACAAAAAAGTAACTAGTCCTTTTTTACTCTTACGTCGAGCTGGTTGATAGGCATAACAATGCCGTTTTCGTCCAAGGCTTTCTTGATGTTTTCCTGCAAGTCGAAGAACACATCCCAATAGTCTGCATTTTTTACCCAAGATCTTACAACAATCGTAGTGCCGTTAGTCGTATGCTCGAGGATTCTCGACATAGCAGCAGGATCCTTTAATACTTTTGCGTGCGAGTTAGCTACATTAAGAATAACTTCCTCAGCCTTTTTGTAATCCTCTTTCTTCTCGATGGTGAAGTTGAGGTCTACACGACGCAAATCCTTCTCGGAGAAGTTGACGATGGTCGAAGACGAAAGAGGTCCGTTAGGTGCATACACCACTTTGTTGTCTACAGTCCTGAGCTTTGTATACACGATGCGTATATCCTCTACTGTACCCTCGAAGCCGCCTGCCGAAATATAATCGTCGATCTTGAACGGTCTTGTTATAAGGATAAGCACGCCGCCAGCAAGGTTGCTTAAAGCACCATTTACTGCAAGTCCGATACCTACGCCAATCGAAGCGATAAGTGCTGCGAGTCCCGCCGTGTCAATACCGAGATAACCGATAAGGCACGCAAGAATAACTATTTTAATAACAATCCTTAAGGCATAAAACAAAGTGGACGTAAGTGTTTTATCCAGCTTTTTCTTGTTAATAAGCCTTTTTTCAATGCGTCTTGTAATCCAAGTAACAATGCGGAACGATATAATAAGCAGTATAAGTGCGATTATGATTCTTATACCCGCTGTCGTTGCCCAATTGATAATGTTGTCCAAGACATTTTGTAACCAATCTGCCATAAAAACCTCCATAAATTATTTTTATGATAATAGTATAAATTTTAAATATATGCTTGTCAACCATATTGTATGCCTAATTGCTTCCATGCTTAAAAATAGGTTGACAAGTTATGTCGCAAATGTTACAATACTATCGTGAAAATAGATCTTAAAAAGGAAATAGACTGTTTTTTACTCGACCTTGACGGCACCGTCTACTTTGGCAATAGGCTGATTGTCGGCGTCAAAGAGGGATTAGACCGCATGCGCAAAGATAAGCGCGTTGTGTTTTTAACCAACAATTCGTCGGCAACACGGGAGTTTTATGTAAATAAGCTCAGTCGTATGGGCATACCGGTCACTTATGACGACGTTTACACCTCTGCCAATGCGACGCAAGACTGGCTGAGGATTAATCGCCCCCATTCCAAGCTTTTTATGCTCGCCTCCCCCGAGGTCGAGGACGAATTCAGAAAAGCAGGTCTCAATGTAGACGACAAAAATCCCGACACGGTCGTACTCACCTTTGATAAAACATTGACCTTTGATAAGCTCGCAGTAGCGTGCGACCTTATAGATAAGGGTGCGTACTATATAGCCACTCATCCCGATATGACCTGCCCTGTTGACGGCGGCGCACTACCGGACATAGGCTCGTTTATGCGACTTATAGAAGGGACGACGGGCAAACTCCCCGACCTTATTTGCGGCAAGCCGTACGGCATAATCGCCGAGTGCGTAAGCAAGATGACAGGCGTACCCCTAAACAGAACGGCTATGATCGGCGACAGGCTTAGCACCGATATGCGCTTTGCGATAGACAACGGGCTAAAAGCCGTGCTCACCCTTACGGGCGAGGCAAATATGCAAACTTATACTGAAAGCGGACTTAAAGTGGACAAAATTATTAATTCCGTTGCGGAGTGGGACTTATGAAATACCTTTGCTTTGACATAGAAAGCTGCGACGGCGGCAAAAACGGCAGCTTGTGCAGCTTTGGCTACTGCATTGCCGACGAGAATTTTAACATCCTCGAGCAGGATGATATTATTGTCAACCCCAATAAAGCTTTTAACAAAAGGCTGTTCGGGACGGTAATAAAACTTGCTTACACCGAGGACGTATTCCGTTCTGCGCCCAGATTCCCGCTCGTATACGACAAGATTAAATCGCTATTTACCGAGGACATGGTGGTAATCGGCTTTTCGATAATCAACGATGTCAACTATCTTTCGGACGCGATTCGCACATATAAGTTGCAGCAAATAAGCTACGAGTTTTACGACGTGCAGCTGATGTACGGTATTCACCAAAAGGCAGCGCGCAACTTCAGTCTTGCCACCGCAGCCGCCGAGTTCAATATAGAATTTTTGGAACATCGCTCGGTGGACGACGCAGTGGCAACATTAAAAGTGCTTAAAGGCATTTTGGATAGTGCGGGCTATACATTTAATGAGTTTATAGAGAGTTACGGCATAATGCCGGGCAGAATAAGCAAGCAGGGCGTTAAAAACTGCTTTACCGACGT
>JAFLVB010000062.1 GCA_022508465.1 Clostridiales bacterium | reverse complement strand
GCCCAACGCGGGAATTTGTCTGTAAAACCGAGTTGCTCGCGAATATTAACGTCATTTACCTTAATTACCATGCCGTCTATTGCAAAGTCAAGTTTATCCCTATCAATGCTATTTATATGGTCAATAATACTATTTATGTCTGACGTAATAAGGAGTT
This sequence comes from Clostridiales bacterium, assembly GCA_022508465.1. Classification (GTDB taxonomy): domain Bacteria; phylum Bacillota; class Clostridia; order Christensenellales; family Pumilibacteraceae; genus CAG-552. Next base: position 6,983 of record JAFLVB010000062.1, on the reverse strand, counting down.
TTTCGGTCTTAAAGCGGTTTTCTTGCAATATTTTTATCATTTGCTGCTGCGAAAAAATCTCCTCATCGCTGAAATTTATATTGTAAAATATAATGTCGAGATTCCTTGACGCAGTTACTTTGGGATCTAAATTTCGTATTGCACCCGCCACTCCGTTGCGTGCATTTTTAAGCGGTTCTTTTGCCGTTTTATTATATGCCTCGAGCGCGCTCAGGCGCATTATCCCCTCACCTTGCACTTCCATAAGTCCTTTGTGCGGGATAGAAAGCGGCACCGATTTTATTGTCTTAACCTGCTCTGTTACATCTTCGCCTACTATGCCGTTACCTCGAGTTGATGCCACAGACAAATTGCCGTTTTCGTAAGTAAGGCACAAAGTTAGTCCATCCAATTTATACTCGAGTGTGTATTCTATGCTTTGCCCAAACGCCTTTACGAGCTTTTCGTCCCAGGCGCGCAGCTCGTCAAAGGTCTTGCATTTATCCAAGCTATAAAGCCTGTTTATGTGCTTGTGCTGAACAAATTCTTTTATAGGATCGCCGCCTACTTTTAGCGACGGTGAATCGGGATAGACGTGTCCCGTTTGCTTTTCGAGCGATATAAGCTCGTCATAAAGCTCGTCGTACTCTTTGTCCGAAATTGTGGGATTATCAAGCACATAATACTCGTAAGCGTATTTATTGAGTTGCTCCACAAGCTCTTTCATTCTCTCGAGATTATTCATTTATTCCTCCGGCGATAGTGGCGCATATGCAAGCGCAATGTTCATATTACCGTATCCGTCAAAGTCTATAACGGCGCTGAGCGAAATTCCACTGCCCGACATGGAAATTATAGTGCCACTGCCAAACTTTTTGTGCCTAACCTTTTGTCCGACGTAGAACCCGCTAACGTCTTTGTTTTGCTGAGTAGCGCGATTGTCGGTGCGCCTATACTCTGTCTTAGGTTTATTGCGCGGATAATCAGTATCGTCAACGTCTATATTATAGTCAAATTTGTCTTCGCGGAAACTTTTTCGCTCATATTTTCGTTCAAGCCCCACTTCCGCCAAAAAGCGGCTTGGGATACTGTCCTTTATCTTACCATATAGATAGCGCGAGCGAGTGCGCGTGATATACAACCTTTCCTCGGCGCGAGTTATGGCTACATAAAACAGTCGTCTTTCCTCCTCGAGTTCGGCTTTTGACTCTGCGCGCGATATGGGGAAAAGCCCCTCCTCCATACCGACTACAAAGACAACTTTAAATTCGAGCCCTTTGGCGCTATGTACGGTGGCGATATTGACACATTCATTGGTCGGCGCATCATCTAAATCGCTCCAAAGCGTAACCGTTTGCATATAGTCGTCGAGAGTTGCGCCCGGATTGAGATTTGTGTACTCTTTTATCGACGAGAGCAATTCGTTTATATTTGCTTTACGGTTGGCGTTTTCCTCGTTGTCCTCTTTGTAGACCGTCTTTAGATCAAGCATAAGGATAAGATAACGCATAAGCTCGGATAGCTCGAGCTTATCTTTTTGCTCGTCCAAGCACTTTAATATGGTTGAAAAAGGCAAAATTTTACTTTTAAGACCGTTTGGCACATTCTCGTTAGAAATGTTCATTATCACTTCGTAAAGCGATTTTTTTGTTTCCAGCGCGAGATTTATTAAGTTGCTAACTGAGCTTGCTCCTATGCCTCTGCGCGGAAAGTTGATTACGCGAGTTATAGCCTCGCTATCGTAATGATTCGCCGCAATTCTAAAGTAAGCGAGCAAATCCTTGATTTCCTTTCGGTCGTAGAATTTAAAGCCGCCGTAAATCTTATGCGCTATTCCATACTGCAAAAATCTTTGCTCAAATGGCCTTGTAAGCGCATTGACACGCATTAAAACGGCGAAGTCGGATAGTTTGTATCCACGTTGGGACAACGCATAGATGGTCTGTACGACAAAATCTGCCTCGTCGCTGTCGCCACTTCCCACAAAGTGCTCGACATTAACGCCCAAGTCGTTTTCTGTCCAAAGCTTTTTTTCTATGCGCGAAGTGTTGTTGGCGATAAGCGTATTGGCAAGCTCCAAAATCTTTTTGGTGGAACGATAATTTTGCTCGAGCTTATACACCTTGCAGTTAAAGTCACGAATGAAATTTTGAATGTTTTCGATATTAGCGCCACGCCAGCCGTAAATACATTGGTCCTCGTCACCCACCGCGCAAACGTTGCGGTACTTAGCCGCAAGCAGCTTTATAAGCTCATACTGGATAGTATTGGTGTCTTGAAACTCGTCAACATGGATATATCTGAACTTGTCACGATAATACTCGGCAGCCTCCGAACACCCCACCAAAAGATCCTTAGTCTTGATGAGCAGGTCGTCAAAGTCCATTGCGTTATTGTTCTTTAACGTCTTTTCGTACTCGGCATAAACTTCGCAAATTCTTTCGATATCGTCGACGTATGTAAAATCTTTTAGATACTCCTCCGGTCCCAAGCCGAGATTTTTGGCATTAGATATATGATAAATCGCATTCTTTTTAAGGTCGTCATCATCCTCGTCACGCTGCGCTCCGGCCACTATTGAATTAATGAGCTTTTCCTTTTCAGCCTCGGCGTATATCGAAAATGACTGCGTATAACCCAAAAAGCCCGCGTATTTGCGCAGCATTTTTGCGCACATCGAGTGAAAGGTTGACACCCAAACATATCTGCCGTCCGGCGTCATTTCAAAAAGCCTGTTTGCCATTTCCCCTGCCGCCTTATTGGTAAAGGTTATTGCCAAAATGTTGTACGGTGAAACACCCTTTTCGGTAATGAGATAGGCAATTCTGTGAGTAAGCAGTCGCGTCTTGCCGCTACCTGCGCCGGCAGTAACCAAAATAGCGCCTTCGGTGTCCATAACCGGATCAAGTTGCTCTTTGTTAAGTGTACTAAGATTATAATCCATATTTCTCTCCAATTATATTTTACCAAAAATGGGCAAATCAGTCAAGAAAAGCGCACGACTTAAAACCGAACAACGAGAATTTAGGACGACCTACTCATCTTTTCTCTATAATATCTGTCCTTTAGTTCACGGAACTTTGCAGATAGTTCCAGTATATAACGTTGCTTGGATTCTTCATCCATCTTATCGTATTCGGAATTGTCTATAAGGCGTGCTATGGGGTTTATGATAAGCTCGTCGGACTCGAGAATGAGACGTACCTTTTCGTACAGTTGCTCATCTCTTGACATATGCTTGCTGACGGTGACGTTAAACTCGCGATTGTACTTTTCGCGCTGATAGTCGCTTACAAGCTTTTTGCCCTCGTATGTTGAGCCGACCTCGCTAATCAGCTTTTCGCGATCCCTCATCATCTGTTCCCAGTAGCCCATCTTCATACGTTGCTTAGCGAGAAGCGCTCGCTTTTTAAGTTCGTTCATAGTCTTTTTTGCCATAAAAATTACCTCCTTGAATATATGCTGATTTTAGCATAAATTGCATTAAAAAGGAACACATAAGCAAAATTCGAAGATATACATTAAAAATAGTTATTTTTCGATAAAAATAGACAGAATAAAGTGAGGTGATTATGCATCAAAAAAAGTGACTGTCACAGAGTACGAAGCGATAGCAGATTATTAGGCGCTGTACGCCAAATATAATTTATACAGTCCATACATTTTTATAAAACAAAAATACCATCCGCTATGGGATGGTATTTTTGTCACAATAATCCTTAAGAATTATTCTTGATCTTGGCTATTTAAGGTGCCTTTAGAGTCGGGTTCAACCGAATACAACTTAACATACTCACCAAAGATCTTATCAAATGCTGCCTTGATTTCGGGATCTGCTAACTTACCATAAGCCTCTTGGAAACCTTGAAGTGCTTTCCTATAATCTTCTCTGGAAGTCAAAAGATTCAAGTCGTTAGATTCTAAATACTTGTCTCCGTTTGCTACATTAAGATAGTTATATGCAAGAGCCATAAATTTGTTAACGATGTTATTTTCCTTGTTTGACACCGATGCATCTTCACCAATCTTTTCCGAATAATAGTATACTACGCTTCCATAGAACGCATCTGTTCCAGCGAGTTGAATACTCATCCACAACATCTTTTGATCTATGTCCCAACCATTATCGCTGTAATCAAGGAATTTATTTACTATTCCCTCGAAGTAGCTTGCGTAATCGGGATCTGCTTCAAGATAAGAACTGAAGTCGATATACATTTCACTATCAGTTGAGCTAGTATCATACATAGTATCAAGGAACGGAACAAAGAATTTGTAGCTGTCGCGTACTATATCTTTGATGGTATCATATACAGAATTATGCAAAACAGATCCGTCCGGATTATAAGCGGTCTCGTAAAGAGAAATTTCTTGTCCCCAATACGATACTGCCATATCCAACAAGATATACATATAATAGTATCGTACCGAATAGTAAACAGCGTCAAGGTTAGCGAGCCATCCATAAGCATCTCCTGGATTCTTATATTTCGCCCACAAATCATAGCTGCCATAATATAAAGCCTTCTCGAGTTCAGCTCTTAAATCAGCATCGGTCACAGCTTTAATATCGGCACGAAGTGCATCGTATTCGGCAATTACATTTTCATAAGCCGCAAGGTACGGAGCGCATACTGTGTAAACTCCTTGATAGAATACAACTAAAGAAAGTCTGTAAAGCTCACCTATTTGTTCGGCAACGCGTTCAAATCTTTCCTTCCACTCATTACCAATGTTAGGCTCTTTAAATGTGCCACGGAGGTACAAGTCGTTGAAATACTTAACCTTGTTATATATGAACTTAATAGGCTCTTGCTGCTCAGTCGTCAGACCAAGATACGGGTCAAACGAATTCTCGACATAATTGAAGAACTCTGTCAAATTGTAGTTATTAGAATTGTTTCTGCGTAAGAAGCATTCGTAAGCTCTCAAAAGATTTGCTGCGACTTTGATCGTTTTATCATCCAAAACATTGCTAAAGTACGCTTGAAGCAAACTTGTAAAAGTTGAAAAAGATTGCGTTTCAATGTCCATCATCAAAGTGTCTGCAGGAAGCACGGTAAATATAAAGTTGTATTGAATATTTACGTCGTAATCTTCTATAAATGAATGCAAGAAGGACGAAATATCTTCTCTAAACTTATCATTCCATACGTAGCTGACTTTCTCCTCGCCATCTTCGTCTTGTTCAACTTTTCGATCGGTATAGTTGCCTTTATTATAATTCATAAGTATAGCTACATACGTTTGAAGCAACTCATGGAATTCTTCGATGCCTTCCATTGCATAGTTATACTGATAAATAAGCGCTTGATCTGCCCTCTCGAAGGCTGCCGACATAGGAATAGGAACAACATTTTCATTGGAACCTTGTGTCATATAGTCGAAGATATATCCGCAATTTTCAACGAAATCTTTATACATCTCTACAATACGAGCATCCTTGCCGGAATTCTCTGCAGTCATATTAGCTATCTTTTCTTTAATTTCAAGCATATTGAAATAGGAATAATAGAAATTAGATGCATCAAACGCATTTGACTGCTGTGAATCATTAAGCGCCTGAGTAAGCGTAGTATTGACAGAGTTATATAGTTCTTCTAACGTAGCCGGGAAATATGTATAGTAACCTAAAGATACAATAGTTAACCAAGCGGCATTTACTTCCTCTTCAACTTTTGCGGCATATGCCTTTTCATCAGACTTATCCACACCCTCAAAAGCTTCGAACACATAACCATCTTGGGTGCGCTCCCACAAGAACTTGTAAATAATATCAAAATAATCGGATCTCCAAGATTCAACTAAGCGATACAAACTTCTAACCCTGGGATCATAATAGTTGGAAGAAGATATTTTATTCAACAAATCAGCTAATTTATCTATTACAGCTTGAGAAGGAGCTTGGCCTTTAGGAATGTTAGAAAGATTAATTCCATCTAATGCATCATACAACTCGATAACATATTTCAACTGAGCAAAAAGGCCGTCCACAATTTCTTGATCAATTGCCAAATACATTCCGCGTGCAAGTGTCACGTCTATTTTCTCGCCGGTTGTCTCAATTACGTCGACATATACTACCAACTGATTGAGTTCTTCGTCACCGAGAATATGCCACAAGAGTCTATTCCACTGGTTGAGTTGCTCGCCATTCTCTTTTATATATTCAAGGCTTGCTCTTGCCATTTCAGGATCATCACAAGCGATATCCAAATAAGCTCCTGTCGTCTGACCATACATCAGAGAAAGTACGCCTTTGAAGTCATCGAATATACAATTAATCCAGTTTTCATACGAAGTATAAGCTGCAGTAAGCATAACGCAATCTCTCTCGGATTCGGTTATATATGCTTTATCTTCGTCAGACAACTTATTAAAGTAAATTCTTGCTGCCTCAACTGCATATGCATCCTGTTCCGGAGTATGTATAATATCTTCATAAGCTCCACCCCAATTGATGGAAGAAAGATATGTATTAGCATAATACTTGATAACCGATACCTCACTAAAGTATACCTCTACCTCATAAGTTTCGATATATCCGCCGTAAGTTACTGTAACATTGGTTTTTTCGGTTTGAACAGACTTTATAGTACCATCATCGTTGTATTCTGCTCTATTCTTGCCGATAGTTGCCTTAGAGAAATCATGCTTAGAATCTTTTACCATGTCCTGGGTAAGAGTAACATACTTTACTATGTCACCATGTCTGAATATCCAAGAACCGCCGCCAAGATCAAGCTGATTTATATGACTTCCATAAAGCCTTGTACCTGGCTTCTGCAAAGTCGGCTTTCCGCCATCGGGCTCATAAACGTTTACTTCAAAGGTGTCTTCGTAACCTCTGTAGCTCAAGTGTATGGTTTGCGTTCCGACTACGGTGCTATCATAGCCCGACAAAGTAACCTCTTCGCTATTTAACTTTGTACTACGAGTTGAACCATCATCGTTTGTCAAAACAACTGTTGCGTCACCGGGATTAAACGGTTCTCCAATAAAAT
>JAFLVB010000061.1 GCA_022508465.1 Clostridiales bacterium | reverse complement strand
AGTGTTGTATGCGTACATTAAATTAAAAACTCCCGTGCTTGATTTACTAAAAGAAAAGCAAGAATATAAATTCAAAGCAAGTAAACGAGAAACAAATAGACCTTTTTTGCAAAGTTTAAGGACAGGAACTATAAGAAGCAAAAAGGTGCTTGTATTCTTTATTATATTTTCTGCATTTTGCTTTTCGGCAATGACTCAAATGTCGATGTCAATGAATGAATTATCAAGTGAGCAATTTTCTTTTATGATAATAACAATCGGTCTGATTTTGGCATTTGTGACTTTGATTTTATCTCTTTCAAGTGTAATAAAAGCTAATACTAAAACAGTTGCAATGATGCGAGTGTTTGGGTACACGGATAGGGAATGTGCACATTCGGTTTTTAGCGGTTATCGACCTTTTGCATATCTCGGTTTTTTGATAGGAACAGGATATCAATACTTACTATTAAAGTTAATTATGACATTTATTTTCGACGACATTAGTGGTATTGTGGAGTATCATTTCGGTTATATAGGATTTGTAATTTCCTTGATTGCATTTCTTATTGTATATGAAATGATTTTTTATGTTTATTCCGCTCGACTGCGCAAATTATCAATAAAAAGCATAATGTCAGAGTAACAAAAAGGCATAGCGTCGAGCTATGCCTTTAACGTTTATTCGGTAAATAGCGACATTAGTTCGCTTAGGCTTGTTGTGCCGTCTAATACAAGCTCGCGACAAGCCTCCCACAATGGAGTCATTCCGTTTTCTATCGACAGGTCGCGCAAGTTTTCAAGATAAGCGCGGTCGTTTATCGCGTATCTGATTTTATCGTTGAGATACATTATTTCGTGCACCGCAGTACGACCCTTGTAACCGGTATTGTTGCAGAACGGACAGCCGCAAGGCTGATAGATTTCCACAGGCCCGGTGAGTTTAAGCATTGCTGCTTCGGCAGGAGTTGCTTTTATCTTAGTCTTGCATTGTGGACAAAGCTTCTTGACAAGTCGCTGAGCTATTACTCCTACGACGGCGTCTGCGACAAGGTAGGGTTCAACGCCCATGTCGATAAGTCTGTTGATAGAGCCGGGAGCGTCGTTGGTGTGTAATGTGGAAAACACCAAGTGACCTGTAATAGCCGCACGAATAGCAATTTGTGCAGTTTCCTCGTCACGAATTTCGCCGATCATTACGATGTTAGGGTCTTGACGCAAGATGCTGCGCAGCGCGTTGGCGAATGTCATATTTGCTTTTGTGTTTACTTGCGTCTGATTTATACCCTGCAAAGTGTATTCGACAGGGTCTTCGACGGTAACGATGTTGACATCGACCTTGTTCAGCTCTTTTAAAAAAGAATATAATGTTGTCGACTTACCGCAGCCGGTAGGGCCGGTAAGTAAAACTATGCCGTGTGGGTGCGCAAGAATTTTGTCTATAACGGCATTTTCCTTTTGTGTAAAACCGAGTTCTTCGCGGGTAAAATTGAATGCTGTTTTATCGAGTATTCTCACAACAAACTTTTCGCCGTGAACTGTGGGCAGGGTGGAAACACGGAAGTCGTATTCTACATCGTTTATAACCATATTTATACGGCCGTCTTGTGGAATACGCCTTTCGGCAATGTTGATTCCCGCAAGTATTTTAAGTCTTGCGCAAATTGCCGGGTAGGAATCAATGGGGAATTCGGCGCGTTCGTGTAGTGAGCCGTCTATACGGTATCTGACGCGCACCGTTTTTTCAAACGGCTCAATGTGGATATCGCTCGCTCTAAAAGAGATTGCCTCGTTTATAAGTGAGTCTACAAGTTTTACGGCAGGAGCGTTTTGAACTTCGTCAACTACTGAAGTTTCCTGGGGTTCTTCCTGCGTGGTCTCTTTAAGGTCACGCAAAACATTGGAAGTCGAACGCGAAGCCGCAAACGACTGAATTTTGTTTATAAGTTGTTCCTCGCTTACAAGTACATAGCTAATCGGTCCGCTATGCGCCATCTTGATTGCGGACAAAGCGATAAAATCGGTAGGGCAGCATATTGCCACCGTCAAAACACCATTGCTTATCGAGATGGGTAAAAATCTATTTTTAGTCAGAGTTATTCGCGAGAATTTTTCGAGTAAACTTCTGTCTATTTCAAAGGAGTCAACATGGCTTACGGGCAGGCCGTAATATTCGCCCATGACTTCGAGTGCTTCTTCGGGAGAGCAATATCCTTCGCTTGTAACAATTTCGGCAGGTGAAAGCAGGGGAGTGCATTTTGCTGCAAGCCCATTTATCATACTTTTTTCCACATAGCCATGTGCGGCGAATTGATTTAATAACTCTTTTTTATACATATTAGCCTCCTAAAGTGCTGATTATGCTTAGCAGCGGCGAGAATACCGACAGTATAATAACCGCGACAATGGCGCCCATTATGCAAATAATTGTCGGTTCCAATAGGGAAGTCATTCGAGTAAGGGCAGTTTCGACACGGTCGTCGAAATATCCGGTAGTGCGACGAATAACGCTGTCAAGCGAGCCGGTTTTTTCACCGATGGCAATCATTTGAATTAGGATTTTTGGGAAAACCTCATGAGCCTCGAATGCCTCTGCAATACCATGGCCTTCTTTTATGTCCTGATATGCTGCGAGAAATTTCTTTTGATAATATCTGTTGCCGATAATGTCGCCCATAATTTCGAGCGATTTTACTACGTCGACACCACTTGCAATCAAAGTGCCAAAGCCGCGAGCAAATCTCGACGCAATAAGACTTGTAGTTACATTGCCTATGACGGGGAGCTTTGCCTTAAGAGCGTCCCAGGCATACTTTACCTTGTTTAAGCGGAACAGAAGTATCATGATAAGTGCAAATACAAGCAATGCAAGTAAGACGATTTTCCAATTTTCTTTAAAGAAGTCGCTTATATTTAGTATAGCCAACGTCAAAGGCGGCATATCGACATCGAGCTTTTCGAGTGTTGACTTAAAAGTAGGGATAATAAACACTACCAAAATCACAAGCACACCGAGGGTAAGTATTGCGAGTATGGTGGGGTAGACAAGCGCGCTCTTAGCTTTACGCTTTATCTTGTTGTCGCGTTCGTAGTAGTCGGCGAGCTCGTTTAAAATTGTGTCAAGAGAGCCGCTCACTTCACCGACGTAAGTCATGCTTATAAAAAGCTCGGGGAATATTTTTTTATGCTTAGCAAAAGCCTCGCTAAGAAGTAGTCCCGATCTCACGTCGTTATGCACTATATTGAGTACGCGTCTGAACAGTCCGGAATACGGTTGACTTCTGAGTGTGTCAAGCGAGTCGACGATAGGTATTCCGGCATTTATCATAATTGCAAACTCACGCGCAAATGTCGTAACTTCCGAAACTTTTACTTTGCTTGATATCGAAAAGAAAGTAACCGCATTGTCTGCAAGCACCTTGCTTGAAACAAGATAAAGGTTAGTTTCTATAAGCATTTTTCTGAGTTCGGCTTCGTTTGCGGCAAGCAAAATTCCCGTTGACTTTTTGTTGTTAATGTCAACGGCAGTATATTTGTATTTTTTCAGTTCTTCTTTGTCCGCCACAGAAAATTCCTCCTTAAAACAGACTTATATATAGGTTAATAAGGTAATCGCCGAAAAGCAAAGCGATAAATGCAGCTGAGGCTAAAAACGGGCCGTATGCAAATGGCTTGTCCGCTTCAAGCTTCCCGGCTAATCTTTTTATCAAAAGATAAAAGCAGGCGATTATTGCAGAAAATCCGATAGTGAGTAGAGTCAGCTTATATCCGAGTATAAATCCGATTGTCGCTATAAACTTTATATCACCACCGCCAAGTCCTTCCTTTTTGCGAATCAAAAGGTAGATGTAATATATACCGGCAAACAGCAACCCGCCGCCAAAACCGCCTATCAAATGCTCCCACCACGGCGTAGTAAAATGACCAAGCAAGCTGACAACATTAGGATCAAATATGCTGTAAACAGTTACCATAGTACCTAAAACCGCCAATGCAATATTTAGTGAGTCGGGGATAATTTGATGCTTTGCGTCTATAAATACAATGGCGAGCAGGATAGATGCAGTAAACAAATATATAACCGAATAGAATGACAGCCTAAGTAGCAATAGCACAACAATCCACAATATTAGATTTATAAGCTCAACCGCAAAATATCTAAAAGAGATTTTGCTTTTGCAATGTCTGCACTTTCCACCCAAGATTATGTACGAGAGCAGGGGAATATTGTCATACCATTTTATCTTTTGCTTACAAGACGGGCAATGCGACGACGGAGTTATAATACTCATGCTTAGCGGCAGTCTATAAATAAGCACATTCAAAAAACTGCCTATACAAAGCCCGACTAAGATAAGCGATATTAATATAATAATTTCAATCGCGTTATCCATTATGTAGTCCTGCTCCATTGAATTAGTTCAGTTTTATCGTCGGTAATACGTAATCCGACTGTAAGATAAGATCTTTGGTTGTCAGGATTTTTTATTTCAAGTATGAGTTCATTGCCATATTCATTGTTAAAAGGAAGAAACTCTAAAACAAACTCATAACTACCTGATGTAACTTTCCAATTTGTATCTCTGTTATCTTCTATATCAAAATTCGCGTTCCTTAATGCTTGGGCAAAAGGGGAGTTGACCTTATCGGCGACAGGTTCCTCTTGTTCATTATTATAATACTGTCCGCCGCAGTCATAAAAAATTTCGCCTATCTGAGTATATAAGCGTTCTGTTTCGGCTCTATCTGTGTATGTTTTTGTATATGTTATCTGAGCGAGCATAATGGTGGTAATAAGCATGCAAATGGCAAACACCAAAAGCATTGTCATTACCGTATAAACCATTGCTATACCTTTGTTGTTTTTCATTGTTTCGCCTCCGACAGAGACATTGTATAGGTTGTTGAATGAATATGCTCTTTTCCGTGAGAAACTAAATCATAATCGATATCGACTTGGCAATAGTATACTTTTATATCAAGAGTTACCAAATTTTTATTGTTTTCATCAAAAGTGGTAAATACAAACTCACATTCAAACTTGGAGTTTTTCAGCTCGCTTTCGCTAAGTATTTGCCAATTATTGTTAAAATGGATGGTAAAACCATTGGCGTTTGGGTCAAAATAAAAATTATCTGCTTGGTCTTGATTGTAAATTTTACAAAAACGTTCTTTAAAATTTTCCGATAACTCTTCGTAGCTGATGTCATTTAGCGACTGAAAAATCGCTATGCTGTTGTTGCATAGATTTACGGCTAAAAGGCGATCGCGCGTACTTTTTGATATTCTTTGACTAACCATCACTAAAGAGGTGGCGGTTAAAGTCACGATAGATATAATTGTAAGCGCAATAACTATTTCGACAATAGTAAAGCCTTTTTTGCTTGATTTCATTAAAATAGCAATCCTTTGTTGTAAAGTTTGGTATTAAGTGCGCCGTAAAGCTCAAGATGCTCGGCAATAAGCGGATTTTTTACGTTAATTTGCTCAATTTTGTATTCTTTTGCGAGACCTTCAAAAAGTGGGGTATGAACTTTGGACGCATTGTATTTGAGTGCAATGTTATCCATATGATAACGCGCAGCAAAAATGTCGCACATTTCAAGTAGTGTGCGCAACAGATATTTAATATTGCCCTTATTATCGCCGTCCTCTTTTTGAGCTAATTGTACCGCTGTAGCAGCTTTATTGTAAAATTGCTCGGTAGGTAGAATTGACGGCGGAGCTATAAGTTTTTGTCCATCAAGCAAATCTTCACCATATGGCAGCTCGGAAAATCCTGCAAGTTTAGAATCCTTTATGAGCACGAGTTTTGTTTTGGCATTTTTGACATCTGCAAGTAGAACGGTATCGTGTCTACGCAAAGTTCTATGCAAAAGGAAGGAGTTTGCTATCATTGCCGATTCAAAAGTCACATTTTTAGAAGAAAATTTGTATGGCTTTAACGCAGACAAGATATCGCTGATAGTCTTTTGGGCAATCATAAAAGCAATAAATGCTGACTTTGAGCCTTGATCTCCCATTGGAACAAAAGTTGTTTTGTATTGTTCGATTTGCTTATAGCGAGTTGAAATTTCGAGATTTAGGGTATCGTTAAGTTTTTTGCCGGCAAAAGAGGGGATTTCCACATAGTCGCTTGCCACGTAATTGTCTTGGAGTACATAAACAAGCGACGCAGGATAAATGTTCTCTTGAGATGTAAAGAGGTCAAGAGTTTGCGAAAAAATATTTTCGTAATCCACCGAGTCTTTTATGTAATCGGGACTAAAGCTGTATTCTCTATAAGCAATGGATTTATCTTTTGTAAATAAGGCTTTTAGTTTACATTGCTTTTCGTCAATGGTAATCGCTACATTATTCATTATATTCTCCCGTTAAGTATGGTTGCAGTTCTAACATAGTATAAAATTATATGCGTATAATCTGTATTTTCAAATGAGGCTGTGCATCTTATGATACCATCGCAAATGTCAAAGGTGATATTATTTATAGCCGAAAATGTAATCGTCGTCTTTGATGCCTCATCTTCGTAATAGTTGTCGCCTACATTTTCGGTGTAGGTTAGAGTGTCATCTTGGGAATTAAATTCCATATATATTGCAGGACCTGTTCCGCCATCTTTGATTTCAATTCGACTCTGTGAATCAGTCTGCGATATTTCTATTTCGTAAATTTCCGAGTCATAAAGCATAAGCCAATTCTTAAACGCAGTTTCGAGTTTAAGAACTTCGCTTTCGCTTTTGGAGTCTAATTGTGATATTTTTTGCGATTGATTGACAATGAGAGTTATAGATGTGGCAAGGAGGGTTATGAGCCCTAATAGCACCATAACCACAACAATTTCGGTCAAAGTAAATCCGCCGATTTGTTTTTTTATGCTTTTGGTATAATTTCTCATCGCCTATTAGTATACCATATATACCTATCTAAAAGCAATATAATGGCAATAATTTTGAGAAAAAAACTGAAAATTATTCGCTTTTGATTATCGTCCCGTTTAGTTTTTTTTCGTCAGGGCATTGTGTTTTTCGCCCAAAAAAAAGATTTATAGTGTAGACATGACGGTTTACATAGAGTATGTCATTTTGGATAATTTCATTTTTACCGCGCTTATATGCTATCTAAGCTATAATATCTTGCGCGAAAAGGTGAGGAGATTTCGATGTGTAGCGGCGTCTACTGTCGGAACTGCTTGCGCGATTATTTATCCGTTTATAAAAAATGCCGCTTTTGTTATTATATTTAAGGTCGCTTTATACATAGTAATGTGCCTGATTTTGTATGTAAAGCTCCCTAACTTTTTTAAAAGGGCACTATCGTTTTTGCTTGCAACGGCTTTAATTGGCGGCGTGCAGTTTATGATAGGCTTTATCGTTCACGGCAATGCCTCGGCAGCGCTAAGATTGCCTATAAGCGAACTGCCGATAAGCATATTTTTTATACCGCCTATACTTATGTTTTTTGTATGCAAACAGGTGTTAAGCAAAATAAATGCTCATAGGCTAAAACAAAATTACATCTATGACATAAAGCTGACGGTAGGAGATAAGAGTTTAAAACTAAGAGGGTTGTTGGATACCGGGAATAATGTCAGGGCTGGAAGGGACGTAGTTTTTGTAAATAAACTCATCGCGCTTGATTTGCTCGGAGGTGAATATTTGACCTTTATGAGCGGAGATAAAGCTGTGTCCTCGACAGTTGTCCATACAGCCTCGGGTAGTAAAAAAATTATTTTGTTGCCGGGCACAATCGAAT
>JAFLVB010000060.1 GCA_022508465.1 Clostridiales bacterium | reverse complement strand
ATATTTTACCATAACGAAGTTAGAAAAGCAAGCGCAACGAGAAATATTCTCGTTGCGCTTAATTAAATGTGTTTTATAAGTTTTAAATCTTTACATTCTCCAAGCTTTTCGGCTCGGTGTGACTTTTGCTTATCTTACAATATTGTATCGTCGAAGTAGTCGTCAAAGTCGTCCTTTGTTACGTCCTCACCGCTTTCGGCATTCATCGAAGTATTGGCAACTCGCCTATTGCTTGTCGCTCTGCGCGCGGAAACCACAGCCTCAAGCAACAAGATTCCGAATACGCAACCGATCAAGATTGAATCGAATACGCCTCGTGTACCCATCGAGAATACATAGCCGCCTATTCCGTAAACGTAAATAAGGTTTACGATAAGGTCACCGAGCACAACCCCACCCATAACAGATGCAAGTGTGCTAAGGCGCGATCTGCCTATAAGGAAAGCTACCGTGCCTCCTACAAAGCCGACAATGAGCGACGCTGCCAAGATCATTCCCGTGTTATCCGGCAAGATGAGCACTCTTGTCGCAACACAAACGGCAGCCACCGAAAGTTCGGCAAACGCCATTCTCGCAAGATCCCAATTCCAGCCTATAAATGCGGCAAGAACAATCATTCCTATGATGGGAACGATAAAGCCTCCCAAATTCATAACAAAACCTTCACCTATCGTTATGTTGGGTATGACAGCTCCAATAATAAGCGCAAGTGCTATTACAAATCCTATCCAAGACGCAACTCCGAGATTTTTGAAAAATTTGTCGGCCAGTCCAAAGAATATAAGTATAGCTATCACTGCAAGCAATACTAAGCCTATTGTCATAAAAAAATTACCTCCTATAAAGTCATATAACTAAATAGTTGGTAATTTTATCGCTTTTTATACGTGATTTAAGAAAATATCTTTTATTCTTCAAACATATAATACTGGCTGTTGTACGCGACCTGACGCCAAGTGGTGATTGCCGTTCCGCCGCTGATTAGCTCCTCGAAGTTATTCAAAAGATACTTTCTACGCGCAGACGAGAGATTTGTCTTAATAGACGAAATTCTTATCGTCGAAAGCGGATAATAAACCTTTCCGCTAAGCGCTGTATCTACATTGTTGAATTTGCGCAAAATTTGCATCGACTCGTCGTCGGTTACTCTGCCCAGCCAGGACAAATACGATGTTATCGAAGTGCTGTCGTCGGCAAAGTTGAACTGCGGGTTTTCGCTCGTTATAAACATGAACGATGTAGACGTGCTGTAATATGTCGAGCTACCTGCCATCATCGTAAGATAACCCATGCTTTGTGAGCCGGACGCACTACGCTTGGTCTCTGTGGTAAGCCTATAACCGAGCTTGTAGTTGTCCTTGTTCCAAGTGCTGTAATTATGATCTGTAAAACCTTTGAGTTTAAGTATTACGTTGCTTTCAAGTGCCCTATTTGAGCTGTTTTTGTTGTCGGTAAAGCCGCTGAACATTGCGTGCCCCCTGCTCACGTCACTTATGATTGTGCCATCATAAAAACCGCTCTCTGCTAAATACATAAAGTTCATACCCGCATACGGCGCGTCATCCATGAATATCTCAACCGAAATTTCCACTTCATCTGCTCCGAAAATCGACTTAAACACTTGCTTGTTGTCGCCTGTAAGTTTTACAGTCGCTATCGGATTTGCCGGCGGATTGGGATTGGGGTTTTCGCTTGTATAAGGGTTTTCGGGATCATTTGGATTATAGTTGACCCAATCGGTAAATGTCTCGGCTGTAACGTTTTCGGCATTTATCCATATCGGAATAAGTATTGCCAAAACTATCATTGCCGCCGCCAAAACAAAGGCAGATATGCAAATAGCTATCTTGGCGCTATTATTAGACTTTTTTGCGACTTCGGTTTCAGGGGCGTCACTTATGTTAGCGTCGCCCTTTCCCTTAGTCTCTTCTTCTCGCTTAAGTTTCTTTTTCTGTTGTGCAGTCAAAGAGTAAGTTATTTTTCTTTTCTTCATAAAGCCTCACGCATTTGTGTCATTAGTATAAGTATAACATCATCAGTCTTAATTAGTCAATAATTTTCGCTTTGATTGAAAAACTTTTTCATTTAAATAGCTCATTTCACCTTTTAGATTGTGAAAAATCAACTTATAGGCGCATAATTTTTGATATTTTGCTTTGTATTTTTTGTTGATATTTTCGTCTCCGTACTTTCCGTCTCCCAATATCGGATGGCCTAAGTAAGATAGATGCGCCCTTATCTGATGCGTTCTGCCGGTGACAAGCTCTACATCAAGTAGCGAAATATTGTCCTCTTCGCTTATTACGCTTATGCGCGTAATGATCTTTTTGTAGCCTTCCTTGGCTGTGGGTGAAATAAAACTAATGGATTTTTTCGCATCCTTAAATAAGTATGCCGTATATTCGCCGTTTTTAATTTTGCCTACCGCCAGCGCCAAATAATGTTTTTCCACCGTTCTATCTTTGAAAGCATCGTATAGCTCACGGTATGCCTTTTCATTTAACGCAAAAACGGTCAAGCCGGTTGTGTTACGGTCTAACCTATGTAGCGGCTTAATATAGTCATGTCCACGATTAAGCATGTCGGTAAGCGTCGGCTCTACCTCGGTAAGGACGGGCTTGTCCGCTATCAAGATGTTTTCGTCCTCGTAAATTACCTCAGGCAACTCGCCGCAATAGGCAGCGGGAACAAAGACCTCTATCTCATCGCCACATCTAACCTGAATGTCCGAAGACACTCGCACACCGTTTACTTTTGCTTCCTTCGCTTTGATTAGCTTTTTTACGTTGCTTGAGCTTATGGGCGCTGCTTGCGATATTACGGCAAACAGCGTCGTGTCCACATTTACTACCGTCTTTATTTTCATTTGCAACTGCTGCAATTCGCTTTGCAGCGAACACACCTCCGTTTGTTAATGTTCATTAGTCCTAAAATTGCCGTAAGTATCATAGTAGCTGCCGTTACTGCCCCGAGCACAATAATACCGTGCAACAGTCCGCTTATAAAAGCAAGTACAATTATCCGCACGGCAAGCGCAGCCAAATATGCAACTGCAAGCTGTAATATAAGTCCGAAGATCATCCACTTGACGCCCACCTCTTTGCGCACGGCACCCAAGGTGGCTACACACGGCACATATAAAAGAGTATACACCATAAAGCAAATTGCCGCAAGCGAATCGGGGAAAACATTTTCCACTCCGCCCAAACTCGTTATTGTGGAAATGACAACTTCCTTAGCTACAAGTCCGCTCATAAGTGCGGTGACAGCCTGCCAATTACCAAAGCCGAGCGGAGCGAATATCGGCGCAATGAGCGCGCTTATCTTTTCCATTATGCTTTCGCCACCGCCAACGGGAACAAATCCCTTAGTGATCGAAAAATTGCAAAGCACCCAAACTATTACGTTTAAAGCAAATACGAGTGTACCCACTTTTATAATAAAGACTTTTGCATTATTGCCTATTATTTGCAAAACTCTTTCGGCGGTAGGCATTCGATATTTGGGCATTTCCATTATAAATGATGACTCTCCGCTTTTGAGCGAAGTTTTTTGAAAAATTGCCGCAAGAATAACGACCGTTACAGCTCCAAGAAAATATAAGCCGAATATTATAGCTACGCTGCCCGAAGTAAAAAACGCTGCCGCTATCGCTGTGTAAACTGGCAATCTTGCACTACACGACATAAACGGCGTTAGTATTACCGTCTTTTTGCGCATTAAAGGATCTTCTAATCCGCGCGCCGTAAGTACCGCTGTTGCCGAACAGCCAAGTCCCATAATCATTGTAAATACAGCTCTGCCCGATAAGCCTATTTTGCGAAACAGCCCGTCGGTCATAAAAGCTACTCTCGATATGTAACCGCTATCTTCTAATAATGCAAGAAAGAAAAACAATATAACTATTTGCGGCAAAAATACGATTACGCCGCCCACTCCATCGATTATTCCGTAAGAAATAAGCGCATTCATCCACTCGGGCACATTCAAACTATCTAAGCCGCCGTTTACCCAAGTAACAAGCACATCCTTACCACCATCTAACAAATCGGTCAAAAATTTGCCAACAAATCCAAATGTTATCCAGAATATGCCTGACATAATTAGGAGAAATATGGGCAAAGCAAGCCATTTATTGAGCATTATTTTATCTGCGTTATCGGCAATACTTGCATTTAGTTTTCCTGTTTTCTTAGTTCCTTCCCTATTTACAATTACTCCGTCTGTTATTTGATCTATAAATTCGTATCTTAATTTTGCAACTGTTGCCTGATAATCGCCAAGACTATTTAATTGAGATTTTTGTTTATCAGATAGTTCGAGCTTATCTATTACAAAGCTATCATTTTCCAAGACTTTTATCGAAGCGTAAATAGGATTTAATCCGCTTTTAGTGAGATTTGGCGAAATAATTTCTTGTACTTTTTTTAATGGTAATTTGCTTAGATACGGTAACTTTACTCTGTTTGTCTTAAATTCTTGCGCATAAGCGACTGCCCCGCTCAATAAGTCATTACCGTTAAATCCATATTTGGCACTTACGGAAACGACCGGAATACATAAATGCTTTTCTAATTTTTTGACGTCAATAGTTAGTCCACGCTTATGAAGTTCGTCCATCATATTAATCACAATCATAACGGGAACATTAAGCTCAAGCAGCTGCAATGCAAGATATAAATTGCGTGGCAAATTACTCGCCTCGCAAATATTTATAACCAAATTATTATTCCCCGATAAAATATCGTCGCGGGAAATTTCCTCTTCAAAAGAATATACGGTTAAGCTATAAAACCCGGGCAAATCAACAATATTGATTTCGTTTTGGTCATAGCTTGCCTTTTTGCTTGCCTTGTCCACAGTTACGCCGTGCCAATTGCCGACGTGCCGAGATGAACGTGTCAAGCGATTATATAAACTTGTTTTGCCGACATTGGGATTGCCGGTAAGAGCAAAAGTATAATTCATTAAACTGCCTCAACCGTTATAAAGTCGGTAGCGTTTTTTCTGAGCGCTACATCAAAGCCTCGTATTCTTACAAGAACTGTCCCGCCAAAAGGCGCAAGCCCCGATACTTTTATTTTGCATCCGGGCGTAAAGCCCATATCGAGCAAGCGACGTTTGACGCTGCCTTTAACTTGTGTAATTACATATTCGGCATTGACTTTTACATCGGATAAGGTCATTAATTACTTCTCTTTGATCATTTTCTCAAATTCATTTATAAATTGCGTAAAGGTTGTAAGGTCCCTGAATTGCCTATAAACCGACGCAAACCTTATATATGCGACATCGTCAAGCTCTTTGAGCTGCGCCATAACAAGTTCGCCTATCTTGGACGACGGAATTTCCTGCTCCATCATGTTGACAATTTGTTTTTCAACCGATGAAACAAGCGCCTCGATTTCGCCCACCGATACAGGACGCTTTTCGCAAGCTCTTATTACGCCTGCCTCGATTTTTGCCCTATCGAACGGTTGCCTTGTTCCGTCGTTCTTGACGACAAGCACAGGGGTCATTTCGATTACTTCGTATGTTGTAAAACGTCTTCCGCAACTGAGGCATTCTCTACGGCGACGGATTTTGGTAAAATCGTCTGCCGAGCGGCTGTCAATAACTTTACTTTCGGTATGTCCGCAAAAAATACACTTCATAATAACTCCTTAGTACACTTTCATAATATTGTATCAAAATATGCACAAATAGTCAATTACTTATAAGGTGTATCGTCAATATAGACCGTATTTTGCTTTTTCCATCTACTTTCGCAGTCAAAAAGCATACATTTATCGCATCTACCGTCACAATCCTTATCGTGAGAGTGGTCATAATGCTCGTGATGTTGTTCGTGCTCATGATTGTCACGATGTTCATGATTGTCGGGTGGCAGCGGCTGCTTTATGTTATGATATATTCTTGACTCGCCTCGTCCACCTTCAAAGCGCGATCTTTGGTTAAGCCCCGAGGATATGTCCACAAGAATAATATCTTCACCTATCGTCTTTATGTTACAATAAGGGATATACACCTCTTGTGAACGAAAACAAAGAAATTTCCTTCCGTACGGAGCAACTATGCCCTGAACCTTTCCCGTCGACGAAGAAAACACCAAATCTACAATCTTGCCTAATTTTCTGCCGTCGCTTATACTAACTATATCCTTTCGTCTTAACTCACAAAACGAAAGCTCACTGATTTCCGACATAGCTCACCTCTTAAAAATATATATGCCGACTTTCGACAATTATTGCGCATTTTTTGCTTTATAAAGGATAATTTAATTTTTTAAAGCCAAAAATAAGCTCGGAGGTATTATGAACAGCAGAGTTGAAATTTGCGGCATTGACACGTCCGCGCTACCCAAACTGACCCATGCCGAAAGTATGGAGTTATTAAAAAAGGCTCATAGCGGTGACGAAAAAGCCCGCGACGAATTTTTGACCGCCAACCTTAGACTTGTACTAAGTATAGTCCAACGGTTTTCGGGCAAAAAAGAATGTATTGACGATATTTTTCAAGTCGGTTGCATTGGACTTATCAAGGCGACAGAGAACTTTGACACTTCGCTTAACCTTAGATTTTCCACCTATGCAGTACCTATGATAATCGGAGAAATACGAAGATTTCTCCGTGACAGCTCGCATGTGCGTATAAGCCGCTCTATTCGCGACACGGCTTATAAGGCTTTACAGGCGCGGCAGGAAATCGAGAGCGCCAACAACTGCGAGGCTTCGATGGAGCAAATTGCAGCCATGCTCGACATACCATACCAAAGCGTCGTGTATGCCATGGACGCTATTAGCGATCCGGTCTCCCTTTTTGACCCTATTTACCACGACGGTGGCGAAACGGTTATGATTATGGATCAAATTTCGGACGCTAAAAACACCGACGAAAATTGGTTGACATCTGTTTCTATCGAAGAAGCTATTGCTAAGCTCAGCGAGCGGGAAAGACAGATATTAAACCTTCGATTTTTTGAAGGTAAAACTCAAGTCGAAGTTTCTAACGAAGTAGGAATATCGCAAGCCCAAGTCAGTCGTCTCGAAAAGGCAGCCCTATCCTCTGTAAAAAAGAATATAAGCTAACCTAAAGCGCCGTTAACTCGGCGCTTTTTTCTACGAAGCAATCGACTGCCGCAAAGCTACTTTTTACAGCGCTTTTGCTATCTCCTTTTTAAGTCTGAATATGATTTTCTTTTCAAGTCTTGATATGTACGACTGAGAAATTCCAAGCATATCGGCGACCTCTTTTTGCGTTTTTTCTTCGTTTCCGTATAGCCCAAACCTGAGTTTCATTATAAGTTTTTCACGCTTATTGAGTTTGCTGAGTGCCTCCCAAAGTAGCTGTCTTTCTACGTTATTTTCGATATTTTTGCTCACTAAGTCGGCATCGGTCCCAAGTATGTCAGACATAAGTAGCTCGTTACCTTCCCAATCGACGTTTAAAGGCTCATCAAGTGACACTTCGCTTTTTATCCTCGAAGTGCGTCTTAGACACATAAGAATCTCGTTTTCGATACAACGGGACGCGTATGTAGCAAGCTTGATGTTCTTGGTGGCGTCAAACGAGCCGACCGCTTTTATAAGCCCTATCGTCCCTACCGAGATTAGGTCTTCGGTATCAACGCCGGTATTCTCGAACTTGCGAGCAATGTAAACGACGAGACGCAAATTGCGCTCGATAAGCACCGACTTTGCCCCGTCATCGCCTCTCACGAGTCGCTGAAGCGTTGCGCATTCCTCATCGGCACTAAGCGGCATCGGTAACGCCTCGGACGTTGTAATGTAGTACAACAAATTGTCCTTGCGCAGTCCCATAAGCCAATCTTTGATTTTTTCAAGTAACTTCATAATGCTTTCTCCTTACCGAGTATAGATAGAGGCAAAATTGCCTCGTATTCGCCGTTAAGTTTTATATCGCTTATTCCGACTTGTACATCCATAAATATATGCTCGTCCT
>JAFLVB010000006.1 GCA_022508465.1 Clostridiales bacterium | reverse complement strand
TGTAATATAGTGTAACGTTATATTCATTAGGATTGGATATTGTGTAATTGAGATAAAATTTGTCGAGATTCCTACTTAAACTACAACTTTCAACTACAGGTGGCAATGGTGCAGGCCAAACTCTCGCTCCGTTTAGAACAAAAGAATCAACCTTATTGCCATTAATGTAAATGTTTTTTACATCTTTAAAATTAAATTGTGCCATAATTCCTCCTTTTTATTTATTTTATATACATAGAATAACAAAGAGGCATGTGAAATGCAATGACGGATTTTGGCAGTGGTTTTCATTAAAACATGTTACGAACAACGAGAATTTTAATTGAATTGAGAGCTTTCAAATTACTTTTAGTGCATAACAAAAAACCGAAATAGTTTTATACTACTTCGGTCTTTTTAGTGCGTTAAGCACTATGTAAGAAAACTTTTAGACTAAATAATTTATCTATCTGTAAATTGAAGTCTTAGATTGCCTTCCTCTGCAATGAGATTTAGCGAGACACGTTTACTTGTACTGTCTGGACTAGTTTTTAGTGTAACAGTATCGTAAACCTCGCCCATCATTGCATTGAATGTTGCGGCATTTAATGGTGTGCCTTCTTCGGTTACATCTTCTATTGTGCTATCGCGCAATACTTCTACCGACTTAGTCTCTTGCAAGACTCCACTGCTATTATAGATCTTAAGTTTTTGTTTGTTATTTTTAGAAACTCTATCTTTAAATTCAAGCATTATTTGAACCTCCTTAAAATTATTTTTGAAAATTAAATTTATAAGAAAAAGATAACTTTTGATATAACTTATTTCTCATAACATTAGCAAAATTTATTAATGAGCAATTAACAATTTCGAAAGTATAATTTCCATCATCGTACATTGAAACTTCAATTCGATCTACAATTGGAAAATCATAAATTTTGTGTATGAAGTCCTGAAAAATACTTAATCGTTTTAAATGATTTGGTTTTGAAACAGAAAATTCATCCATAAGAATCGGTTCTACTTCTCGAAAAATATAGCTATTACTTATTATTAATAACATCTCATTTTTTTGAAGCTCGTGTTCTATGATCCAGTCATAGGGAACTGATTCTCTAAATATTATCCTTTCAACAGCCAATTTTTTTTTGCAAGCATCCTCTATTATTTTAAAACAAATATCAGAAATTTCTTGTTCAAAAAATGTATTGCATTCTTTTTCATTAAAATTTATTTTGACTGTTAAAATTAAACTCATAATAAACTCCCTATATAATATTGCAATGAAACTGCATTTAATTCTCTATAATATATTTCTAAATCATAAACAATTGGGTGAACGTGAGGAATAATAGATTTCCCAACATCCACAGCATAATGAGGTTTACCTTGAAAATCTATCCTTGCAACGACTCTTCCATCTGCTCCATAGGTTTTTGCTGTATATAAATTTCCTTCTACATCATATCGCAAAGCAGTCGAATTGGGTAATCCCTCATTAGGTAGCGGTGAACCAGCTGGACATTTATTATGGACTAAAATAGAACTTTCAGTTACATAATAAGTATGGAAATCTGCTACCTCAAAGTTATATGTTGTTTCTGCTTTTTCGAGCTTTTCAACATCTATGTCTTTTATTATAGCATGTGTTCCATCAGATTGCAATAGAATATCAAATATTTTTAGATCTTTTGCTTCAACAAAACCTTTGTCTACTACATAGAATGGATGATTTGGTGTGCAAACAATTTCTTCTCCTGCTGCGAAAACATGATACCATTCTTTAGTCTCATTACGGAACAGTCTTAAAACGGGCTTCCAATCGCTTTCACCAGTTTCTTCGTTATACGCCCATACATAATCACCTACTTCAATTTCTTCTATAGGCTTATGACACTCATTACCGTCTTGATCTTTGCATAATACCAAAGTTCCCGCTATGAAGCATGCACCATCACATGGTTTTGCTTTATTTACAGTACTTGACATGGCATTAGCAGCAGCACTTATACCATACATTACTGCAGCAGTGGTATAAGCGTTCATAAATCCATACCATGCCCCTGTCAGAATTCCTTCCCATATGTTTTTGCCTTGTGCTATGCTTGTTATTGCACCCACTACGCCGCCTATAATAATTCCGCTTATCGAAGCCTTTAGGCAGTATAATGCCATTGATGCTCCTGCCGCAGGATTTATAATTGTTACTATTATTGTTGCAAGTACAGCAATCGCAAAAGCAACCCACTGAACAACTTTCTTCCAATGTAACTGCCACCAAGTTTTATCGGCATTTTCGTCATATGGATCAGGAGAATACTCTCCAGAAGTAAATATAGTATCGCTATTAATATCAAAGCTAATTATATTAGCTACTGTTATTGCATTTCTGTCAAGCGAATTAAGCACATTTGCAAGAGCTATTATGTTTTCAGGACTGTCCGCATTCAGATATTGCATGATTTCCGGATCATACCAACGACCATTTATGTAATATAGTCCTAATTCCATTAGAAAAGGCACATTCGTTTGAATGTGCCTTTAATATTTATACAGCTTTCTTTTTGCTTATAATTTGAGGCGGACAGGCTTTTAGAACACAATCCTTACCTACTATTATCTTGCTTACATCGCCCTTAGACGGCGCCGTATACATGATTTCGGTCATGCAGTTCTCTATTATCGACCTAAGACCCCTTGCGCCCGTTTTAAGCGCTATTGCCTTATCCGCGATCGCCTCAAGACAGCCGTCTTCAAAAGCAAGTTCAATACCATCCATTTCCATAAGCTTTTTATACTGTTTAATGAGCGCATCTTTAGGCTCGCAAAGGATACGAACCAAGTCTGATTTTTCAAGCGGATCCAAACTTACTGTTACCGGTATTCTGCCCACAAATTCGGGAATTAAGCCATATTTGATAAGATCTGTCGGCTGGATTGTCTCGTTACTGAGCTTAACAGCCTCGGCAAGCTGCGAGCCGAATCCAAGCGATTTAGTTTGCGTACGCTTTTCTATAATTTTATCAAGCCCTACAAATGCACCGCCAAAGATAAACAAGATATTAGTCGTATCTATTTGTATAAACTCTTGCTGAGGATGCTTGCGACCGCCCTGCGGAGGAACATTTGCCACCGTACTTTCCACTATCTTTAATAGTGCCTGTTGCACGCCTTCGCCCGAAACGTCTCTTGTAATACTTACGTTTTCGCTCTTACGCGCAATCTTATCAATTTCGTCTATATAGATAATTCCTCGCTCGGCGCGCTTAACGTCATAATCGGCATTTTGGATAAGCTTAAGCAAGATGTTTTCCACATCTTCGCCGACATAACCGGCTTCAGTAAGTGTTGTAGCGTCGGCTACGGCAAAAGGAACATTAAGTATGCGACTGAGAGTCTGGGCAAGTAACGTCTTACCGCTACCTGTTGGCCCAAGCATAAGGATATTGGTCTTTTTGAGTTCCATATCTTGAGCATTCGATTGCGTAAGATTATAGTTGACACGCTTATAATGATTATAAACGGCAACCGACAAAACCTTTTTAGCTGCATCTTGCCCAACGATATACTCGTCAAGACGTTCCTTAATCTCCATAGGCTTTAAAAGATTAAGAGCCGTATTGTCCTCTTTTTCTTTGGCATGGAATTCGCTGCTGCAAATATCTGTGCAGTCCTTGCAAATATAGACATTGTTTGGACCGTGAATAAGATCCACCATCGATTCCGATCTACCGCAAAAAGAGCATTTCGGTTCCAAATTATAGTTCAAACTTTTTCCTCCTACGACCTTTTGTCGTAAATGGCGTCGATAAGTCCATAGCTTAAAGCTTCTTCGGCGCTCATATAATTATCTCTGTCAACATCACGCTCGACCTTTTCAATCGGCTGACCGCTATTTTCGGCAAGAATTTTAATCATCTTTTCTTTGGTACGCATAATGTGCTTAGCTACAATTTCGATATCGCTCGCCTGCCCCTGCGCTCCTCCTAACGGCTGATGAATCATAACCTCGCTATTACGGAGTGCAAAGCGTTTGCCCTTAGCTCCCGAGGAAAGCAAAAATGCTCCCATCGACGCAGCCATACCAACGCAAACAGTACTTACGTCACATTTAATATAGTTCATGGTGTCGTAAATACCCATGCCTGCGGTAACGCTGCCACCCGGGCTGTTGATGTACAAGCAAATATCCTTATCTGCGTCCTTACTCTCTAAGTATATAAGCTGAGCGATTACGATATTTGCCGAGGTATCGTCGATTTCTCCCGACAAAAATACAATTCTGTCCTCGAGCAGTCTCGAATAAATGTCGTACGATCTCTCGCCGCGATCAAGCTGCTCCACTACCATAGGTACCAATTGATTTTTAATCATTGCCATTCTCCTGCAAAAATTTATTATTCTTCGGTCTTTTTAGCCCTTTTTGCCTTTGGTTTTTCTTCTTTAACTTCCGACTCAGACACTGTTTCCTTAGTTTCCTTCTTAGCCTTAGTCGCCTTTGTAAAGGTGTTGTTGTCAATCAAGAACTTAATTGCCTTAGTCATAAGAAGATCATTCTTTATATATTCGCCTTGACCTGCCTCTTTGATTTGTTCTACGGTCATCTTTCCGCCTTGTGCGAATTCGGCGATTTTGTCGTCAACTTCCTTATCGGTAACTTCGATCTTGCCGCTTTCGGTAAGCTCCTTGATAAGCTGCTCAACAACAAGTCTTGTCTGAACTGTTGTAAGCGCGTCCTGTCTGCGCTCCGACTTGAACTCTTCTACGTTAGAGCCGATGTACTTAAAGTAATCCTCTATCTTAAGTCCGCTTGCCGAAAGTCTGTAACTCAAATCTTGAAGCTCATAATTGAGTTGAGTTTCCACCATGCAATCGGGCACGGTGAACTGTGCATTAGCAACAACTGCCTCTATAATGTTGTTTTCATTTGCCATTTGCTCGCGACGCTTAGAATCTTCCTTAAGCTTCTTCTCTACGTCTTTTTTATAATCTGCAAATGTCTCGTACGGACCCATTTCCTGAGCAAAGCCGTCGTCAGCCTCGGGCATCTCTTCTACTACGCCGGAATGAACTGTTACGGTAAAGATTGCGTCTTTGCCTGCAAGGTTCTTTGCGTGGTAGTCCTCGGGGAACTTAACCGAAATGTCATTGGTCTCACCCATGTTCATGCCGATGAGCTGATCTTCAAAGCCGGGAATAAATGTTTTGCTGCCGATAACGAGCTCTTGCTTTTCGGCAGTGCCGCCTTCAAACTTAACTCCGTCTACCTTACCGCTGTAATCGATAGTAAGTTTATCGCCATTTTGAACGGCGCGATCCTTAATCTCGATCTTGCGAACGTGCGCCTTGCGGTCACGGTCGATAACAGCCTTGACATCGTCCTGCTTAACAGTATACTCAACTTTCTCCAAATTAATACCTGTGTAAGCACCAAGCTTAACTTCGGGCTTAACGGTTACTTCAAGAGTAAATTTGATTTCATTATCGTCAAACTTCTCGATATCCACCTTAGGCTCGTCAACAGGATAAACATCTGCGTTTTCGTCGAGCGCCTTAGAATACGCCTTTTTTACGCAGTTTTTGATTGCATCGTCAAAAAATACGCCTTTACCGTAAAAGTTTTCTACGGTTTTGCGCGGTGCATGACCTTTACGGAATCCAGGCACATTAAACCTATGCTTGGTCTTAAGGTAAACATTGTTGATTTCTTCTTCCCACTCAGCGGGGAGTATCGTGAAGGTGAATTTAACTTTGCCTTCCGACTTTTCTAATTCGTAATTCATATTACTCCTTTCCTTTGCTATAATAAATATATTCGATTTCTTACGCAAAGTATATATTAACATAAACGAATTCTTTTGTCAAATTCTATTGACTTAAATATCGATTTTGAATATAATAAAAATATAAAATTTACGTTAAAAAGCGAGATAATATGCCAAACGACGCACTTAATTACTCATTTATCGCATCAGAATTGAATAATTGCTTAGCCGGAAGCCGAATTGAAAAGATTTATATGCCGACCGCCGGCGAAATTATACTTAAATGCCATAGCGGAAAAAACACCTATTTTCTGCTTGCCTCCGCAGTTGCATCTGCCCCAAGAATTCACCTTACCCGTGCGCTTAAAGAAAATCCGATTACAGCGCCATCCTTTTTGATGCACTTACGCAAGCATATAGGTAACGGCATCATTCTCGGCGTAACTGCTCAGCCTTACGAACGAGTTGTTATGATAGACATTTTATGTAAGAGCGAATTTGTGGAGGCAAAGCGCCGAATAATTGTCGAGATCACGGGAACGTATTCCAACATTATCTTGGTTGACGAAAATAATATTATATCCGAGGCAGTTAAGCACATAACTCCGGACATTTCGCCCAAGCGCCTTGTCTTGCCCGGACTTGCTTATACGACAATTCCACCGCAGGACAAGCTACTCCCTAACGATAAAAAGATTGTCGAACTGCTTGCTGCCTTTGATGGCGACAGCCCCGATAAATACATTTTGTCAATTATGAGCGGAATGGCACCCGCAACAATTTCCGAATGTGTAGTAAGAGCTATCGGCTCTATCCGAAGGCTTAACGGCGCTCATGAAGCCGAGGCAATTTTTAATGAGTTAAACAAAATTTATACTATTAATAAACCGTGCCTCATTAAGCACAACGGCAAGTATACAGACTTCTATACCTCGCCCTTCCTTTCGGTTATCGGCGATGTCGAAAGCCATACTTTGCTTAGCGAATGTATGGACATTTATTACGCCAACAAAAACGACTATGGCGAACTCGGCGCACAAATAAAAAGACTGCTGACTATACTTAAAAACGCAGAAAAACGCACTCGCAAAAAGCTCGAAGAATTTGCCATAAAAAAGACCGAATGTATGGACTGCGAAAGCGACCGCATTAAAGGCGAACTTATTACTGCCAACATCTATCGAATTAAAAAGGGGGAAGCTGCAACTTGTGTTTATAACTACTATACTGACGAAAATGTCCAGATTATGTTAGACATAAACAAGACCCCTGCTGAAAATGCGCAGGCATATTACAAAAAATATACCAAAAAGAAGAACACTCTTGCCGCTTTGGACAAGCAAATCGAAGACGCCAAAAAGCTACTATTAAGGTACGAAAACGCATTAAATTCATTTGAGCTCTGCTCTACTCGCGCTGATTTAGAAGATATTGAAGTAGAATTATTCCAGCTTAAACTCTTACAAAATAATGAAATTAAAAACCGTAAAAAAGCTACGTCCACATATCTTTCGGTAACAGTAGACGGTTATAAAATCGACATAGGTAAAAACAACGTTCAAAACGAAAGATTATATAAAAGTGCCGGCGATAAAGATATTTGGCTACACGTTTTGGGCGCACACGGCAGCCATGTTATTATTCATTGCAGCGATAAAGAAGCTACCGACGAAGTTATTACTTCCGCAGCTCAACTTGCCGCCTACTATTCCAAAAGTAAAATGGCGGATAAAGTCGCAGTCGATTACACCTATGCTAAAAATGTAAAACCGATAAGCGGCGGAGGTCCGGGACGAGTAAATTACACAAATCAAAAAACGCTTTATGTTTCACCAAAAAGCGTTATAGATTTTAAGTAACTGTAAAGGACGGGAATCACTCCCGTCCCTTTTCAATTTTTTCATTATGCGATTCAATAATAGCTAACAATTTTCTATTATAATATGGGTGCCAATCTGCTTCTATCTTAATTTCCTTATTATAAAATTTTAAAATGTATTCTGCACGTTTCTTTGTTAGTGCTATAAAAAATTCAGTTTTATGAGCTTTTTTTAATTCATCATTAGTTAAGTAATGGTCACTAAAATAAATAAGACAAGCGTAATATCTACCAATTAATGAAGAATGATAATAGGTCATTGTAATATAGACTTCATTCCAGAGATATGTTTTATTTTTAAACTTTACCTGACTTGAATCTACAATAATAGAATTTAGACATTTCTCTTTTTCTTTATATAAAATTACTAATAACCAAAAAAATAATGAAATTCCCAACACACCCCATGCTTCCGGAGCAGGAAATAGAATTCCCGCAAGTAAAATGATAAAAGCACCTCCTATAGAGAGCATGATGATGACAATGTGTCCACAAGGATAAGTAAAAAATCTTTTTTGTTGCATTTTATGATTGTTGCTCATCAAATAAAGCATCAATAAAATTCTCGCTGTCGAAGTCTTCGAGATCGTCAATGCCCTCGCCGACGCCGATATAAACTACGGGAACAGCAAGTTGTCCTGCAATGGAAAGCACTACGCCGCCCTTTGCGGTACCGTCGAGCTTAGTCAAAATGATACCGTCAATATCGATTATTTCGTCAAAGACATCTACTTGAGAAACAGCATTTTGTCCCGTTGTTGCGTCCAAAACTATGTAACTAAGGCGCATAGCTTCGGGATATTCCCTATCTATGACACGCATAATCTTGTTAAGTTCGTTCATTAAGTTCTTTTTGTTGTGAAGTCTGCCTGCCGTATCTATAAGCAAAACGTCGGTGTTTTTACTTTTTGCACTTGCGATAGCATCATAAACAACAGCGGCAGGGTCTGCCCCTTCAGCGTGCTTGATTATACGCACCTTCGCCCTATCCGCCCAAACTGTGAGCTGATCTGCCGCCGCCGCTCTGAACGTGTCTGCCGCTGCAAGAGTAACAGATTTACCCATAAGGCGAAACTTATTGGCAAGCTTGCCTATTGCAGTTGTCTTGCCCACGCCGTTTACGCCTGCCACAAGAATAACAAGCGGATATGTATAATCCGGCTTTTCGCTTTCGTCAAGCAAATCGCACATTATCGCCTTAAGTTCATCGCGAACTTCCTCACGCGTACGAATCAACTTTTCGTCAACGGCATCGCGAAGTCGCTCGAGAATTTCCTCGGTAGTTTCCACTCCAACGTCGGCAGAAATTAAAACTTCTTCGAGCTCGTCGTAAAACTCGTCGTTTAATGCACCACCCGTAAACAGCTTATTAAACGCAAAAGCTATCTTATCGCGTGTTTTTTTAAGTCCTTCCTTAATCTTACTGAAAAGTCCCATATTTTATGCTCCCTCATTTGCGGCGTGTGTCGCCTGCTTAACTGCTTCGCTGAGTTTAACCGATACTATCTTACTTACGCCGCGCTCTTCCATAGTAACACCGTACAAGTTGTCGGACAGTTCCATAGTCGGCTTACGGTGAGTAATGACGATGAACTGAGTTTCCTCAGAAAATCTGCGGAGATATTGAGCAAACCTCGATGCGTTTGCATCGTCAAGCGCAGCCTCAATTTCGTCGAGTACGCAGAACGGCATCGGTTTAAGTCTAAGTATTGCAAAGAGTATTGCTATTGCCGTAAGCGCTCTTTCTCCACCGGATAAAAGCGAAATGCTTTGCAACTTTTTTTGCGGAGGCTGAGCAACGATTTCCACGCCTGCGGCAAGAGGATCTTCGCTTTCGAGAAGTAAAAGATCGGCATTACCTCCGTCAAAGAGTTCTTTAAATATTTTTATAAAGTTAAGCCTTATTTGCTCAAACTGCGTCGAGAATATCTTTATCATGTCGGCGGACAGATCATTTATTATCTTAACCAGGTCTGCCTCTGCCTTTTCAAGGTCTCGTTTTTGTTCGTCAAGGTTATGATATTCCTCATATACAACTTTGCACTGCTCGATAGCATCCAAATTTATATTGCCGAGCGCAGCAATCTGCCTTTTAAGCTTATTGATTGCAGTTGTACCTTCGGATATCTCAAACTTTTCTGCTTTGTAAACAAGACAGCCTTGATAGTCGAGATCGTACTGCTCACGAATATTGTTTTCCATCATTTCGATATCGGTATCGACCTTTTGGAGTTGATATTCTTCGGACATCTTGCGCTCATTAAGTGACTGCAAAAGATTGGTATACTCGGTACGCTTTTTATCAATCGAATCGATCTCGAATACAAGATTTTTCTTGTACTCATCAAGCTCGGCAAGTTTATCCTTTATAGCCTTAACTTTGTCGGTGTCGCTCTCGCCCGTTTGCGCAGTAAGCGCGCTAAGCTTAACATCTATTGCCTTCTTTTCTTTTTCGTTAGTTTCTATCTGAAGGGAATTTGCCTCAAGTTTAATGAGCTGACCCTGAATTTCGTTTTTAATTCTGTCTATTTCATTTACGGCAGAATCGTACGCTGAACGGTGACTGTTTATCTTAATAAGCAAGTTTGTCACTTCTTCGCGCAGCTTGTCGTGGCGAGCGCGCAACTCATCGATATACTTTTGCTTGCTTTCGTTAAGTTCGCTTGCCTCTGCTCGCTTAGACTTAATAAGCTCTTCGAGCTCACCAACGCTGTCTATAGAAGCTGTGATTTCTTCTATACGGCTGTCATCACGGTTATATTGATACTCGACAGCTATCAAATCCTTTTGAGCCTGTTCACATTCGGTTGACATCGAAGTAAGACTTTCGGACTTAGATGCCTCGTCAATCTCCCAACCATGAATAAGATCTCTTAGCTGTTTTATTTCGGCATCGACTGTCTTTTGATTTTCGACAAGCGAGCTACGTTCGCTATTAAGCGCAGCCAATCGACTTTCAATGTCACTTACTTCTACGGTAAGCTCATTTAGTTCGCGTTCATAAGTAAAAATATTTGATATATTGCGATCGCCCGTCTTGCTACCGCCTGTAATGTATCCTTGCGGATTGATTATATCTCCGTCGAGCGTTACCACCCTAAACGAATATCCCGTCGATTTACTAAGCCTTATAGCGGCGTCCATATTTTCGACTATAACCGTTGCTCCAAGCAAGCTTTCCACAACGCGCGAATACTTAGCGTTGTACTTAATAACATCGCTTGCCTTGCCGTAACAACCGTTGCCTTCTATCAAATGCAGATATTTACTATCTATATCGCGAGGCTTTACGGCGTTCATTGGTAAAAATGTTACGCGACCGTGTCTTGTACGTTTTAAGTGCTCGACAAGATATTTAGCGTCATCATCTGTCCTTACTACGATGTTTTGTACAGCTCCGCCGAGCGCCATCTCGATAGCAGTTTCAAACTTAGGCTCTACGGTAATAAGTTCCGCGACTACGCCCTCAATGCGCGAAGATATTTCCTTATCTTTCTTGGAGTCCAAAAGCAAGTTTTTGACGCTGTTGTTATAAGCGTCATACGACTCTTTCATGTCACGCAAAATTTTATATTGACCGTTCTTTGTGTGATATGTATTGCTTAGCTTATCGATATCCACGGCAAGCGAATTGACCTTATACAGCAATTCATTATTGGTAGTATATAAGCCGTCAAGTCGCTTTTGCGCACTTCCTTTTTGCTCTTTTATTTCGCTAACCGCAACCGAAAGCTCCTCTATTTTAGGCTCAAGCTCTTTTATTCTGCTTTTGAGCGCAATAATTCTCTGACCAAACTCGGTTACACGCTCATTGAGCGCCTCGCGCTCGGCAATGTAGCGCGACATATTTGCTTTGATATCTGCAAGCTTTTCGATTGCATCAAGCTCCTCTTTGCGAGCCGAAGCAATCTCATCGGCATTTGCGGTAAGCTCGTCGGAAACGCTAAGATATTCGGCATTCTTTTGGTCATAAATAACTTCGTAGCTTTTAAGCTCCTCGCTTAATTTTTTCACATCTTGCGTTCGCGTCTCGAGCAGCTTTGAATTTTCCGCTTGAAGCACATTCAATTTGACATTTTCGTCTTTCAATGCTGCGGTATTTTCGTTAATATGAGTAAGCTGCTGATTAAGTAGTCTAATGTCCGCAGCTTGATTGGCTATACCTACGGTAAGCTCAACCAGCTTGTCCCTAAGCGTCTCGATGTCCTTGTCTATGTACTCGCGGCTGTCAAGCGTCTTACGGTAGTCAACAAGCAATTCGTCAAACTCATGTTGACGAAGTTCAAGTTCTTCGGTGACGCCGTTTAAGCGGTTATTTATAGCCTCCTTTGCCACATTTGCCGTATCGTACTGATAAATATATGTATTGATTTCGTTATATCTTAATTGATCGCGCAAGTTGAGATACTTTTGCGCAGTCTCCGCTTGCTTTGTAAGAGGCTCGAGCTGACGACCTTTTTCAAGCAAAATGTCGTTGACTCTGCTCATATTGTCACGAGTACGAACAAGCTTACGCTCAGACTCCAATTTACGCGCTTTAAATTTAGATATTCCTGCAGCTTCCTCGAAGATAGCTCTGCGGTCTTCGGGCTTAGCAGACAAAAGTTCATCAATTCTGCCCTGACCTATGATGCTGTAACCTTCTCTGCCCATTCCGCCGTCACGCAAAAGATCGGTAATGTCTTTAAGTCTGCACGGCGTACCGTTGATAAGATATTGACTCTCACCAGAACGGTAGAGTTTACGCGACAAAACGACTTCCGAAAATTCGAGAGACGGGAAAAGTTTGTCGGTGTTGTCGAAGTACAACAAAACCTCGCAAAACGACATCGATTTGCGCTTTTCTGTGCCTTTAAAGATTACGTCTTGCATATTGGTTCCGCGCAACAGTTTTGCCGACTGTTCGCCGAGAACCCATCGTATCGAGTCTGCAACATTGCTTTTGCCGCAACCGTTAGGTCCGACAATCGCAGTTATTCCTTCGCCGAATTCTACGGATAGCTTATCCGCAAATGATTTAAATCCGTAAACTTCGATTTTCTTAAATTTCAAATTTTTAACCTCTTATAAAGTAACGAAAATATACGAATTAGTATACCATTTTCAGTCAAAAAAATCAATCATTTTATACAGTTATACAAAAATATCCTATTTGCTCATAAGTTGCTATTAGACAAATATCGCCCTGATTCTACCAGACAAAATTAGCCTTAGAACTCTCGCCGTTATCTATTATTATGTCTTGAGCAGTCATAGACTTATTAATCACAGCCACAAAGTAGACCCATTCGGCAATTTCTTCTACTGACGCCCATTTGTTTAAAGGTGTCTCGTCCATAACCTCTTGCCATAATTTTGGACTGTCAATAATGTGTTGATTTAAGGGTGTCAACACTCCTCCAGGAGAAATACTGTTACTCGTTGCGCCATACTGCGCTATTCTCAGAGCAACATTTTTCATATATGAAACAACTCCGCCCTTACTTGCCACATATTCCGGAAACTCCGAGCCTGTTGATGCACTCGCCGACGCAACAAACACCACGCTTTTAATTTTCGGTTGCATTGCATATTTTTCAGTCACTTTTATAGTGCCTTTTAGATTGACATCAATATCGTCTCCTGTATTTTGTACTCCTGCGTTATTTATAAGAATCTCCACTCCACCAATTTCGGGCAACTCGCTATGATAAATATCGGAGAGTTTATGTGAGTAATTTTTATGCGCTAAAGTAGCCTGCTCCTTGTCGATTCCAATTACACAATGACCACACTCCAAAAACTTATCCGCTATCGCTTTGCCTATTCCGCTACTTGAACCCGTAACTGCGACTTTCATAAATTACCTCCTTAGTTCCAGATACTCTTTACCAACATTTTCCTTCTTCCAGCGCTTGCATACCGCATAACCAATCGGCGAAAAGATTGCCTCACAAATCAGCTCAACAATCATTCCTGTTGCCGCGCAAGTAAGACATTGCACAATCGACCATCCAAAGAAAAAGTGACTGACTAATAACGCAAAAATCAAATTATCGGCAAATTGTCCGATTGCAGTCGAAATGTAAGCGCGACTAATATAAGCAGCAAAACTATCAGGATTTTTCTTAAAGACTTGTCCAATTCCCCAGTTGCTGAAATTGTTAATCAGCGACGATACTATAAACGCAATCGTACTACCAAGCACGACATACCAAGTGCCCGCAAAAGTTCCGTCTAAGGCGGTATTAATTACTTCCTGCTCACCCAAATCATAATACATTCCCCATACGCCACCTATTTTGCTAACAATAAAAAAGATAAGGCACGCAAATAGATTTATGATGATTGCAAATATGGAAACTTGCGTCGCCGCTTTTGGCCCAAAATGTTTGGTCAAAATGTCCATACATAAAAAAGCCACCCACGACACGATTATACCACAATCGAGAGCAAGCCAATCCAAATTTAAATTAATACTTTTGTTTGCGAGCAGATTCATAACAAGCACAGCCAAAACAAAAGCCGAAATAATTACCGACGGAACGGATTTAAGTAAAAGTCTAAAATCCAATAAACTTTGTTTAATTTTGTTCACTTTTAAAAATTCCTTGTTTTTTATTTCCCAAAATGAGATCCCCTTGACTCCAAGGCTGCAAATAGATGGTTAGGCAAGGCAACATCTTTTCGCATATTTGTAACAGCCAGCAAAAATGCTTGCTTGTAAGTGCATTTTGCGCCGGTCCTCAAGAAAATTGCATATCTAAATGACATAAGTCCAAAGATATGAATCAGACGGGATTAAAGGCGCAAAGCGACTTTACAATTGTATTATATATACAAACTTCTATAATGTCAAATATTTTATGGGATAAATATAACTATTTTAAAAGGCCGCTTTAGCGACCTATAAAGTTAAAATATATTAAGTTTTTTGAGTGCAGCTCCTGCAGCAACACGCTCGGCAAGTTTTTTCTTTTTGCCTTTGCCTTCTCCTATAAGCTCGCCGCCGAGATAAACTTTAGAGACAAACTCACCATTTCCATTATCGGTAGTATTGTATTCGAGTTGAAGATCATTAAACCTGGCTTGCTTATACTCTTGAAGTCTCGACTTATAATCTATTGCATCGCTTTGCGCAATATCGCGACCGAGATGATTGTATACAAAATGCTTAGCGTTCTCCATTCCGCCGTCAAGATAAATTGCACCTAAGACCGCCTCAAACAAATTAGATCTGAATTTTGTCGACCAATTTTTTGTTCTATTAGCGCCTACACCTGTCTTAAGATATTTAAGTAGTCCCATTTTTTCCACGGCTGCGGCAAGCGGCTCGCGTGACACTATCGACGCGCGACTGACCGTCATACCGCCTTCATCTTCCATAGCGGTAAGATAAAGCAATTCGGCTATAACAAAGTTAAGCACGCTGTCGCCCAAAAATTCAAGCTTTTCGTTGCTCTCCACATTGTTCTCGTGCGAAAATGACGCATGAGTAAATGCAGTTTCAATTAGAGCTTTATCTTTAAAGGTATAACCTATTATCTTTTCAATTTCAGTTATCTGTGGCACCAATAGCAACATTCTCCAAATCCGAAAGTCCGGCTTTTATATTTTCAATCAATTTGCCCTCGTACATTTTTTCAACTTGTTTAATCGACGCTTGTATCGCATCCGAATTGGACGCGCCGTGCGATTTAACAACAATCTTTTCTATGCCGAGTAACGGAGCGCCGCCATTTTGCTGATAGTCCATTTTTGATTTGACTTTACCAAATGCCTTTTTCATAAAGAGCGATCCGAATTTGGCCAATCCATCTTCCATTATTGCCGATTTAAGGATTTTCATAACCATGCGAGCAGTTCCTTCGACAGATTTAAGCAAAACATTGCCGACAAAACCGTCGCAAACAAGCACGTCATAATCACCGCTTAACGCTTCGCGCGCCTCCATATTGCCCACAAAATTTATAGGCAATTGCTTAAGACGAGCAAAAACCTCTTTTGTAAGCTCGTTACCTTTTTTATCCTCAACTCCGTTCGATACAAGTCCGACGCGCGGCGACTCAATGCCGTAAACAGATTTCATATAGCTAACGCCCATCAAGGCAAATTCGACTAAAAATTCGGGGCGACAATCGACATTGGCACCGCAGTCGATAAGGCAAACTTCCTTGCCGTTTACCGTCGGCAATATTGGCGCAAGCGCGGGACGATGAATGCCTCGTATTCTACCCAGTTTGAGTATGCTGCCTGAAAGTACAGCTCCTGTACTGCCCGCCGAAACCATACCTATAACATCATCACGTTTAAGTGCCTCATAAGCCTTTACAAGCGACGAGTCTGATTTTCGTCTTATTGCAACTGTCGGAACGTCTTCGTTGGTTATAACTTCCTTTGCGTCTATAATTTCCAGCCTGTTTCTATCTATATTATATAGAGACAAGACCTTATTTATTTGCTCCTCGTCACCTGTTAAAATGAGGTCTGCTTTTTTATCGTTTTGAAGTGACAGCGCGCAGCCGCGAATGACTTCTTCGGGGTTGTCGCAAGCCGCGGTATCTACAACTATTTTCATAAAAATCTCCTATATAAATCAATTGCCCCGATTTAAACGGGGCAAGGCATTGAGAACTTAATCTTCTTTGTCGTTTTTGATTTGCACTACAGATTCATCGTTATAATAACCGCAATGACTGCAAACTCTGTGCGTCGGTTTCATTTCGCCGCATTTGGGACATACTCCCAAAGTTGGCTTACTGATTTTCCAATTAGCCTTTCTCGTATGCGTCCTTTGTTTAGATGTTTTATGCTTGGGTACTGCCATAACACGCACCTCCTATCGTATTCAAAATGCTATATAAGTATAAAGAAATAAAGTTTGTTTGTCAAGAAAATTGACAGGGAATTTAAAAAAATATGGGATAATTTTGCAGATTTTTAGCCTAAAGGGTTGCTGCAAGTTCCTTGATGTAACTTTTTAAATCGTCACCGAAGTCTTTTCTATTAAGGGAAAGCTCAATAGCTGCCTTTAATGCTCCGAACTTATCACCCATATCATAACGCTTGCCTTCAAACTCGTAAGCATAAACTTTTTCCTCTTGGCATTGCAGCATCAACGCATCGGTAAGTTGATATTCTCCACCTTTACCTTTGGGGGTTCTATCAATATATTTGTAAATATTACTAAGTATGTATCTACCGTAACAAGCAAGTCTTGACGGTAAAGCATTAAGCGGAGGCTTTTCTACAATGCCTCTTAGCAGATTATGTCTGTCATAATTAGAGACTACATCTGCCACACCATACTTTACAATGTCATCTCCCTCGCATTTTTGCACTCCAATAATGGTAGAATGTGTCTTTTCGTACGCCTCTATCATCTGCTTTGCGACCGGGACCTCGCTTACCGTAAGGTCATCGCCAAGCGCAAGACAGAACGGCTCATCGCCGGTAAAGTCTCTTGCAAGAGACACAGCGTGAGCAGAGCCAAGCGGCTCATATTGAGTTACAAACTTTATATCAGCCTTAGAGGACGCAGAAAGTAAAATTTCCGCCAGCTCTGTTTTGCCCTTACCCATTAGCTCGTCATACAATCTGTCATCGCGCTTGAAGTAATCCTTTATAATTTCCTTATGCGGACTGATTATAATCAAAACCTCTGTTAGGCCGCTACTGACGCACTCGTCTATAATATGCGAGATTACAGGGACATCAACAATAGGCAAAAGCTCTTTGGGGACTGTCTTTGTAATAGGCAAAAACCTTGTTCCCAACCCTCCACACGGGATAACTGCTTTATTCATATTAACCTTTATAAATTATGCGGCGGCAAGTTTCGCAAGTGCAGGTGCCGTTTTCGTTAAGAGTACTGGTGTTTTTTTGCGAAAGCTGAAGACCGCAACCTCTGCAAGAATACACTCCGTCGCTTACATGAACTTCCACAAAAGCCGGATATTTGTTGTCTGCCGTAATTGCCTTATATTTAGCCATAGTCTCGGGATCGATTTGCCCCTCAAGCTCTTTAAGCTGCTTCTTTAATGTATTGACTTCCGGCTCCGACGCCTTTATAAGCTCGGTATAATCAGCCTTTGCATTATTATAATATCCGCGCATCTTAAGACCTATGGCATTAGCGTCCTGATAGCTCTTTACAAGCTTTTCGGAAGTCGTCTTATACTCGGCAAGACGTTTTTCAAACGATGCTACTTTGTTTTTAAGCGCCTCAAGCTGCTCTGCAAGCTCACCGAGGTCGTCGCCTTCTTCGGCATTTTCAATTATAAGTTCAAGTTCGCTGAGCTTATCTGCAATTTCTTTAAACTGCGGAGCAGATTGCTCGTAGCTTGAAACAATATTTTCAGCCTCTTTTTCACTGTCTTGCACCGTCTTTTTGGCGCTGTTAAATTCGGTTCTTGCCTGCTCCATTTTTTTATTTGCGTCGCTTTTTTCAAGCGAGTCGAGCGCACGGCGAAGCTTGATATCGATGTTTTGATATTTAAGCAAAGTTTCCAAATTATTTTCCATTATGAGTGTTCTCCTTTTTAAGATCTTGGGTTAACTTCCCGTTTGGATTGAACTATATCCAGTTTAATTTTACCTGCAAGTGTTTCTATTTTCAAAATTTGCACAAGACGCGAAATATAAACATATTCCATTGTAAAGTGCTGCGGCTCGATTACAGTCAATTTCATTTCGCGCGCATAAACAGCTACATGATGTTTAACATCGGCAGTAATCAGACAATCTGCTCCTGCATCTATCGCCATATCTATATATGAAGTATCGCCTCCGCCTGCTCCATTGATGACGGCAATACGATTAACTTCGCTATCCGGCTCGCCTATTATACGCACATAGTCGTCTTTTAATAGCGCTTTGACCTTTGCCTTTAAGACGGACGCAAACATACTCCCCGAAAGATTGCCGACTCTGCCAAAGCCTTCGCTGTCTGATATGTACGGCTCAAGCGGTCTTATATCCATAAGTGCAAGTTCATTTGCTACAAACTCATTTATGCCGTCGCGTACAAAGTCAAGATTAGTGTGTGCGGCATAGATTGCAATTCCTTTTTGAATAGCTCTAAAGATTTTACGTCCTTGCACGTCAAGTGTAGTCACGCTCTTGATAGGACGGAAAATCATAGGATGATGACTGATTATCAGCCCCGCACCTACACTAATAGCCTCTTCGATTATGTCCTCCGTAACGTCCAAACAACACAAAACACGATTTACTTCTGATTCGGGATCGCCGACAATAAGACCGACATTATCATATTCCTTATTATAAGCAAACTGTTCGGGCGCGATTTTTTTCATAACGTCTAATACTTCTTTTACTTTAGCCACCTTTCTGCCTCCTCAATCAAATGTAACTTCTTTTGATTTTCTGCCGTTTGCTTATAAGAAAGTAAATTGTTCTTATCTCGTTTTAGCCTTTGTAAAAACGCATCATCGCCTCTATCGAAAAACACTCCGAAAGTCTTTTGCAACTCGGTTAAGCATTGCTCGCCTGGCACCAGATGAATTATGTCGTAAAATTTGCCGTTTTCGGTTACAACTTTATCCTCGATTATTTTATATCCGCTTGATGTTAGCGTGTCACGGACTTTATAGACATCATTTTGCGGCGAAATTATAACTTCCGGCAAAAGGCGTCCTTCCAAAATATGAAGTATGGTGTTGCCGCCCATTCCGCTTATTACGGTAATGTCAGGAACAATATCTCCGAGCGGATTAAGTCCGTCTCCCAAATAATATTCGGCGCTATCCTCAAGCAAAATTTTAGCTTTATTAAGACAAGCTTGACTGATGTCTACCGCCAAAATGCGTTCTGCCTTGTTTGCGTCAAGAACCATTTTGCACAAATATCCGTGATCGCAACCAATGTCGGCAAATATCTTTGTCTTGTGTATAAGAACGAATATTTCGTTCAATCTCATTGATCAATGTATTCCTTAAGTTTTTTGCTACGAGACGGATGCCTTAACTTACGCAACGCCTTAGCCTCTATCTGTCTTATACGCTCACGCGTTACGCCAAACTCTTTGCCGACCTCTTCAAGCGTGCGCGGATGTCCGTCCTCGATGCCATATCTAAGTCTAAGCACCATTTCTTCGCGCGGAGTAAGCGTATCCAAAACGGCTATAAGATGCTCCTTTAGTATTGTGAATGACGCAACATCCTGCGGAGCAGTTGCATTTGTATCCTCGATAAAGTCTGACAAATGGCTGTCGTCCTCTTCGCCTATGGGCGTTTCGAGCGATACCGGATCCAAAGATATGCGCTGGATTTCTCTTACACGCTCTTCGCTAATGCCCATTTCTTTGGCAATTTCCTCGGGTGTAGGGTCTCTGCCCAGCTCTTGAACAAGCAGTCTTGTAGTACGAGTAAGTTTGTTAATCGTTTCCACCATATGGACGGGAATACGGATAGTCCTTGCTTGGTCGGCAATCGCACGCGTGATAGCCTGCCTAATCCACCAAGTAGCATATGTGGAAAATCTGAAGCCCTTGGTATAGTCAAACTTTTCCACAGCCTTCATAAGACCGAGGTTGCCCTCTTGAATCAAATCCAAGAATAGCATGCCACGCCCTGTATAGCGCTTAGCGATATTAACGACAAGACGCAAGTTAGCCTCGCTGAGCTTGCGCTTAGCCTCTTCGTCGCCCTCTTGCATTTTTTTGGCAAGATCGATTTCTTCATCCATGCTAAGCAGCGGAACTCTACCTATATCTTTTAGATATACTTTTACCGGATCGTCAATGCTGACATCCGAGATGAGCTTGTCAAACGATTCGGACTTAAGATCCACACTATTGGAATTGATAACTTCGATCTTATTGTCAGAAAGCAATCTAAAGACTTCATCAACTTCAAATGCAGACGCCTCGCAAACGACAGCAAGCCTTTCGCAAATTTCATCATAGCTTAGTGTGCGCATTCTGCCAATGCTCAAAAATCTTTCGAGCTCCTTGACAACTGCCTCACTTAGCCCGTTATAATTATTCACTTCTTTTGCGTCGCCGCCATCTTCCTTGACGGCATCAGCTTCTTTAGAGATTTTTATTCCTTGCTCCTCGAGTAGCGATATAACTTCCTCCATCGCTTCGAGAGAAGGATTATATTTTGCTATTTTATCGCTTATTTGGTCATAAGTCAATCCACCCGATGAGGTGCCTTTAATAATCAGATCGCCAACGGCGCTGAGCAAGTTTATGTCCAATTTCGATTTTTCAGCCATTATACCCTCCACTTTTTTTCATTTGCTTTAGCTGCTTTTCCACCGCATTTAGCTCTACTAAAATTTGGTAATCCTTTGTTGTTTGATATTCAACTGCAAGTTTTTCTTTTTGAGCCTCAAGCCCACGTCGTTTAATAAGATAAACGCACTCGTCAAACTTCTTTTTATCGTCACTTAAAACAAATTTATAATTTATAAGTTTGTTTATATATTCTTCATTTGCTTCATCTACTCGATTGAAAAGCGATTGTAAGGTATAACCTTCCTTGTACTTTTCAAGAGCAAGACTATATGCCGCCCTTGCCTGTTCGCTATTTAGATAAGGAAACAAGTCTGCTGCAAAATCGGCATAAGGCATTTCGTTTATGAGCGAGGCAAGCACAAACACTTCGGCAAAAACCAACGAATCAGGCTTTTTTACTTCTTCTTTTGGTTGATCCGTTTGCGGCGGCTCATAATTCATTTCGGCCTGCTTCATAAGTACTGCCATAGAATAGCCGGTAAGCCTATGAATTTGTCCGATATATTCCTCCTGCTCGACAGGATTGTCAAGTTTTTTGATAACCTTTATCGCTTCGACCGCAAACTTGCTTTTGCCGTCCGGCTCATTTAGATCATAGGCCGCGGCAAGGTTTTTAATTTTAAAAGTCGTAAGCGTTACAGCGCTATCAAGTAGCTTTTGATATCCCTCCGCACCATGCTTTTTGATGATGTCATCGGGGTCCATTCCACCGCCGAGCGGCACAACCCTTACATTAAGCCCGACGGATTCGAGTATATCCAAGCCTCTTAATGTTGCCTTTTGACCTGCGCCGTCACCGTCGTAACTTATGTATATTTTGTTGCAGTAATTTTTGAGCTGCTTGGCTTGGTCCAATGTTAGTGAAGTGCCCATACTTGCAACAACATTTTCAAACCCGACCTTAAACAACGAAATCGTATCCATATAACCTTCGGTGACTATTATGGAATCCAAGCCTTCTCGCTGTTTCTTCTTTTTGACAAGATTGAGTGCAAACAAAACTTTGGACTTATCAAACAGAACAGTTTGGCAGGTGTTGCGATATTTGGCGAAATCAGTATCTCTTTCAAGTATTCTCCCTCCGAAAGCAATAACGCTACCGTATGGATTTATGATTGGAATTATTAATCTGTTCATAAAAACGTCATAATAACTGTCGCCACTTTGTTGAGCTAAACCTGCCTCCTTCATTTCGGCATAGGTATAACCTTTGGATTTGAGATAGTCAAGCATTTCCGTCCGCCCAAGCGAATAGCCTATGCCAAACTTTTTCACCATAGAAACAATTTGTCTTTCCTTTATATAGTCTTGCGCCTTCTTA
Organism: Clostridiales bacterium; assembly: GCA_022508465.1. GTDB lineage: Bacteria > Bacillota > Clostridia > Christensenellales > Pumilibacteraceae > CAG-552. Next base: position 22,861 of record JAFLVB010000006.1, on the reverse strand, counting down.
GCGGCAGGCTTAGACAAATTCTCATGGTAATGCATTGCGGCGTCGCGCATTAAATTAGACAAACGTTCTTTCTTTTTTTTGATATCGACGAACTTTTTGTCGCCGTTGCCTTTATATTCCGGGATTGGCATATGCGCGGCTTCTGCCAAAATTTTGATTGCGTCACCGCTTTCCACGCTTTCGATCTTTTTTACAAACGTGATTGCGTTTCCGCCCTCGTGACAGCCATGGCAATAATAGAGCTGCTTGTCGGCAGATATCATAAAAGACGGTGTTTTTTCGTGGTGGAAGGGACAGCAAGCCCAATAGTTGTTGCCCTTTTTGGTTAGTGACACGTATTTTGACACAAGTTGCACCAAATCCGTCTTTGATAATAGTTCTTCCAGCCAGTCTCTCTCCAATTGCTGCGCTTATAACCCCCAGTTTTTAGGTATCGTAATATTTTGATAGACCATTACGGCGTATCTGTCGCTCATACCCGCAATATGATCGCATACTTTTTGTTCTTTGGTGCTGTCCATATCGAGCAATCTTTTGGGCAGTAAGTCGATATTGTTGAAATAATACTCATATAGGTATTTGATCATATCGACTGCTTTGCTTTCCTCTGCTTTTGCAAGGCTTTTGTAGTACACTTTGTCGAAAAGAAACTCTCTAAGTCCACCAATATACTCTACAAATTCCTTGCTCGGAGAAACGTCTTTTTTGCCAAAGCTATGATTTATTATGTCCAAAATCATATTGTTGATACGTTTGCCGTGATTTGCTCCGACATTTTTGCGATAAACTTCGGGAATATCCGACTCGCTGATTATTTCGCCGTGAACGGCATCATCGATATCGTGATTTATATATGCAATACGATCGCTCCAAGAGACAATTTTCCCTTCGTTTGTGCTCGGCGTACATTTTGACGGATGATTGAGTATGCCATCCCTGACTTCGTAGCAGAGATTCATACCCTTGCCGTCATATTCGAGCTTGTCTACTATCCTAAGCGACTGTTCGTTGTGCTTAAAGTGAGTAAAGCTGTTTAGCGCCCTCTCGCCGGCATGTCCATACGGAGTATGCCCGAGATCGTGTCCGAGCGCAATAGCTTCTGTAAGATCCTCATTCATTCTGAGTGCGCGAGCAATCGTCCTTGCAATTTGGCTTACCTCTAAAGTATGGGTAAGTCTTGTCCTGTAATGATCTCCCTCCGGTGACAAAAAGACCTGAGTTTTATGTTTTAACCGTCTGAACGCCTTGCAATGCAAGATACGATCGCGGTCTCGTTGAAAGTCAGTTCGTATAGGGCAAGGCGATAAAGGCGCAAGCCTTCCTTTTGTATCACGCGCCTTTGTCGCATATGGCGAAAGAAATTCATCCTCAAATTTATATGTAATCAATTCAAAATCCATAAATTTGTCCTATACGCCCTAACCTCAATACCATCGCAAGGACGACGCCTAAGCGCCGCCCTTGTTAGGTTACTTATTTACGAGGAAAATTGATTGCTGCCTGTGCCGCTGCAAGTCTTGCAATGGGTACACGGTACGGTGAGCAAGATACATACGTAAGTCCTGTTCTATGGCAGAATGCGATAGTTGCAGGATCTCCACCGTGTTCGCCGCAGATACCAAGCTTGATATCCTTTCTTACCTTTCTACCTTTCTCGCAAGCGATTTCAACAAGCTGACCTACGCCGTTTTCGTCGATCTTAGCAAACGGATCGGACTCGAAAATCTTTTTGTCGTAATATTCGCTGAGGAACTTACCTGCGTCGTCACGGCTGAAACCGAATGTCATTTGAGTAAGGTCATTTGTACCGAACGAGAAGAATTGAGCTTCTTCCGCAATCTTATCTGCGGTAAGAGCAGCACGCGGAATCTCTATCATGGTTCCTACCATATAGGTAAGATTTGCCTTTTCCTTTGCGATGATAGCGTCGGCGGTCTTAACGATAATTTCCTTAACATACTTAAGCTCTTTTATGTCGCCTACAAGCGGAATCATGATTTCGGGAACAATGTTATAACCCTTTTCACGATTAACTTCGATTGCGGCCTCGATAACTGCGGTAGTTTGCATTTCTGCAATTTCGGGATATGTTACGCTAAGTCTGCATCCGCGGTGTCCCATCATCGGGTTGAACTCATGCAAGCCTACGATTGTACTCTTAAGCTCATCGAACTTAAGTCCCATTTCCTTTGCAAGAGTTTTGATGTCTTCATCATTGTGCGGAACGAATTCGTGGAGCGGCGGATCAAGGAATCTTATTGTAGCCGGTCTGCCTTCGAGCGCTTCGTAAATTCCCTTAAAGTCTTGCTTCTGCATCGGGAGCAACTTAGCAAGTGCCTTTTTGCGTTCGTCAACGTTTTTACTTACTATCATTTCGCGCATTGCCATGATACGGTCGGAATCAAAGAACATATGCTCTGTTCTTGTAAGACCGATACCTTCTGCGCCGAATTTCACAGCTTGAGCCGCATCCTTGGGGGTGTCTGCGTTTGTGCGAACCTTAAGCACGCGATACTTATCCGACCAATCCATGATTGTCTTGAAGTCGCCTGTAAGCGATGCAGGCTCTGTATCGATCTTGCAATCATAGATATTACCTGTGCTTCCGTCCAAGCTCATCCAATCGCCTTCCTTAAGAGTCTTGCCTTTGATAACAAGCACTTTTTCGTCCTCATCAATCTTGGATATCTCTTGGCAACCGGATACGCAACAAGTTCCCATACCGCGAGCAACAACGGCAGCGTGCGAAGTCATACCGCCTCTTGCTGTCAAAATACCTTGACAAACGTTCATACCCTCGATGTCTTCGGGGCTTGTCTCAAGTCTTACAAGTATGAGCTTAGCATTCTTGTCCGCCTCTTTAAGTTCGCAAGCTCTCTCTGCGGTAAATACGATTTGTCCGCAAGCTGCGCCGGGAGATGCCGGCAAAGCAGCGCTTAAAGGCTTAGCCTTTTTGAGTGCTTCTGCAACGAACTGCGGATGAAGCAATGCATCAAGCTGCTTGGGATCGATCATACAAAGCGCTTGCTTTTCGTCAATCATGCCCTCATTAACGAGGTCAACTGCGATTTTAAGAGCAGCCTTTGCAGTACGCTTACCGTTACGAGTTTGGAGCATGTAAAGTTTGCCTTCTTCGATGGTAAACTCCATATCCTGCATATCGCGGTAATGTGCTTCGAGTTTATGAGTAATTTCAAGGAACTGATTATATAATTCCTCGTTTTGCTGTTTGAGTTCATTTATGGGCTTGGGAGTTCTGATACCGGCAACTACGTCCTCGCCTTGAGCGTTCATAAGATACTCACCAAAGAGACCCTTTTCACCGGTGGACGGATTGCGTGTAAACGCAACGCCTGTACCCGAGGTTTCGCCCTTGTTACCGAATACCATGATTTGGATATTTACGGCAGTACCCCAGCTGTACGGAATGTCGTGCATTCTGCGGTAAACGTTTGCGCGGGGGTTGTCCCACGAACGGAATACTGCTTTGGTTGCCTCGAGAAGTTGAGTGTGGGGATCTTGCGGGAAGTCCACGCCTTGATTCTTTTTATAGTTAGCTTTAAACAACGAAACTATTTCCTTAAGGTCGTCGGCTGTAAGCTCGGTATCCGACTTGTAACCTTTTGAATTCTTTATTTCGTCGAGGATTTCCTCGTATACTTTTTTGGACTGCTCCATAACTACGTCTGAGAACATTTGGATAAATCTGCGGTACGAGTCATATGCGAATCTCGGATTGCCCGTCTTTTTAGCAAGTCCTTCTACTGCCTTATCATTTAAACCAAGGTTAAGAATGGTGTCCATCATACCCGGCATGGAAGCTCTTGCACCGCTACGTACAGATACAAGCAACGGATCGTTTTCATCACCGAACTTTTTACCGTACATCTTTTCGATTTTAGCGAGCGCTTCAAAAATCTGTTTTTCTATTTCTTCGTTAATCTTTCTGCCATCTTCATAATACTGAGTGCAGGCTTCTGTGGAAACTGTAAAACCTTGGGGAACAGGTAAACCAAGGTTGGTCATTTCAGCAAGGTTGGCGCCTTTGCCGCCAAGAAGCTCACGCATCGAGCTTTTGCCCTCGCTAAACAAATATACAAACTTTTTTGACATTTGTAAAAACTCCTTCTTATATTAAATCGGTTTATTATACCATTTTCCGATTTATAATGCAAGTAAATTGTTGCCCTAATTGCATTTTATCGTTTAAATCGACATTAAAAGACAAAATATTTTTGTCATTAAATTTTGCATAACGGCATACAATAAGCAATAAAATTACAGAATAAAAGATTTGCTTACAAGCGTACAAGAAAATTTATCCTCGAATCTCGAGGCTATTTTATTAAATGTGCGGTAAATAAGATCTTCGCTCGCAGTAAAATCAGTCGATAAATTTTCGGTACAAGCAAGCAGCTCCATTACGGTTGTCGGATCGGACTTTGGTTTGTCATAAGTATAAGCATAGCCGCTTTTATGTATTGCGTTTTGGATATACGATATTGCCGGCAGCTTTGGATGCAAATTGCCGTAAATTAACACCTTTAACCTTTTGAGTAAAAGCACAAATAGCTCGGGGTTTGGTTGCGCCTCACATGCCTTTTCGGCAGCCTCAAGCATAATGCAGCCTGCCGAATATATATCATAGTCGCTAACCTTAAATAGATCCTCTATCGCCATTGCACCTGTTATTACATTCGCTTCATTACGTCCGCTAAGCTCATAATTACAAAAAGCAAAAGGTTGGGCAGCAAACCTAAGTTTAGCTCCCGACTTCTTTACTCCCCTGATTATGACACGCATAACTTGGCCTTCTTGCGTAAAAAGCTTGAGTATTTTGTCATAATCACGATAATCTTCGCTTCTTAATACAATAGCGGTAACGCTTTTATTCATCCTCTTTTAATTTGCTATACAGCATATAGTAGCCTGTCTCGCCCGTTTGCACAAACAAATCCCAAGCTATATCCTTTAACTTTTTTTCCACATATACAGTGTGTGCAATTATTTGTCCGAATAACCTACATCTCTGATGAAATTTGTGTTATTGCGCCAATCATCTCGCACCTTTACAAACAACTTAAGGTACACTTTATCGTCAATAAGCTTTTCGATATCACGCCTTGCAGATTGACCTATTCGCTTAATCATACTGCCGTTATCGCCTATGATAATCTGCTTGTGCGTGTCCCTTTCGCAAATAATGTCACACTCTATCTGAGTGACCTTATCACTTTTTTCGTAGAGTTGCATAGTTACGCCAAGTCCGTGAGGAATCTCGTCTTGCAACAATAAAAGCGCCTTTTCGCGTATAATTTCGCAAATCATATAGCTAATCGGCTTGTCCGAAATTTCGTCGTCAAGAAAGTATGCCTCGCCTTCGGGCAACAAATTTGTAAGCGACTTTTTCAAAGCGTCAAGGTTGAGATTTTTTCGGCACGAGCAAGGAATAACTTCCTTTACTCCTGCGTCTATATACGGAGTGAATTTGCCCAAAAGTTCAAGCACTCGCTCACGGGAAACAAGGTCTATCTTATTAAGTACTACAATTACAGGGCAACCGAATTTAAGATACGACGAAAGTCTACTTAGTTCTTCCTCGGATATTCCTCTGCTTGCATCAAAGACTGCGACGAGCACGTCTACGTCTGTCGTTGCGCTTTTTACGCAATTATTCATATATTCGCCAAGCTTAGTACGCGGCTTATGTATACCCGGCGTATCGACGAAAATCATTTGCAAATTCGGCTCGTTGAGAATACCCATAATGCGGTCACGCGTTGTCTGCGGCTTTGGCGATACGATGCTGACCTTTTCGCCAACCAAAGCGTTTATCAAACTGCTCTTGCCTACATTAGGTCTACCAACAAACGTAATAAATCCAGACTTCATCTCGTAGCTCCTACCTTCGATAAAATTTCTTCCTCACGCTCTCGCATAACTTTTTTGTCCTCTTCTTCCATGTGGTCATAGCCAAGCAAATGCAAAAGTCCGTGCAAAAACAAATATGCCTTTTCTCTCAAAACAGAATGACCAAATTCTTCTGCCTGCTGCTTAGCTATACTTTCGCAAATAACTATGCTACCTAAAAACACGTCTTTATTTTCAATATCAAAATCGAAAGGATAATTTTCCTCGGTAAAAGGCATAATGCGCGTAAGGTTTGGATAACTTAGTACATCCGTACTCTTATCTATTTGACGCGTTGTGAGGTTGAGCTTACGCATTTCTGCTTCGTCTAAATAAATAAGTTCTACACTCGCATCGCCGCTGAGTTCAAGCACAGAATACGCGGAAAACGCAACACGCTCAAACAGCTCATCGTTTTGTCCGATAATTTTAATCATTTACCCTCCGGATATTTTAAACGTTTATGGAACAATCCGCCGTAAGCGCTTATAATTGTTTCGCGTATTGTATTAAGCTCGCGCATAGTAATTTCGCAGTTATCAAACTGACCATGTTCGAGACGATCGTTTATGAGCTTTCGGAGCAGCTTGTCCACTTTGTCACCGTCGGGCTGATCCATTGCACGTATTGCCGCCTCACTACTGTCGCAAATCATTACTAAAGCGGCAAGTTTTGATGTGGGAATTTCGCCGTGGTAGCAATAAGCATCGGGGTCTACCGAACCGTCCGTAAGCTTTTGCGCCTTATAATAAAAGACAGGTATAAGCATTGTGCCATGGTGCTGAATTGTAACATGGCTGATTTCCTCCGGGATATGATATTGCTTACATAGCTTTAAGCCCTCAACCGTATGAGAGCGCAAGATTTCGGCACTTACTTCCGGCAAAGTGTCATCATGAGGGTTGTAGTCCGCCTGATTTTCTTTAAAATATAATGGATTGGCAAGCTTACCTACGTCATGGTAATATGCACACGCACGCGCAAGATAAGGATTTTCGCCTATACTTGTCGCACACATCTGTGCAAATGAGGCAACTGCCAACGAATGGTTAAATGTTCCCGGCGCCTCTCTTAATAACTTGCTGATAAGCGGTGAATTATGATTGGTAAGCTCCATCAATCTGACGTTGGTTATAAGGTTGAATATACGCTCGATTATCGGCGACAAAATAAGTCCCAAGGCAAAGTTCGCAAAAGCGGATATTCCCATATACAACAGCTCGTCAAGCAAGTTTCCGCTTGCAACTATACGCGATAGTACAGCCATTATGCCCACCGCGAAAAGTGAAATCAAAAAGCTTTTGATCATAAACATAAGTCTTGAAGCATCACCACTTAATAGCAGCGACGCCAATCCGCCGCAAACAAGTCCCGTTACCATCATAACAAGTACAGGCAATAACGACGTGCCGGTGACAAGGCTTACGATTAAAAGAGCGTATGTTATAAATATAATGGTCAAAAAGTTAGCAAACAACGCCTGAGACTTTTGTCCAAGCTGTGCCGTAATCAAAGCGCATAAAAACACCGGCATAATATAAATGCTTATAAGTGCGCTATAAAGGCATAATGTATAAGTAAGTGCAATAATACAAATTATTGATAGCTGCTCTTTAGTCTTTCGCTTATAGAATTTGAGTGCCGAATACATATAAAGCAACAAACCGTTTATAAGAAACACAAAACCCATGCTGATTGCCACATATGAAAAAAACGGCAAATTCAGCATGCTACTCATTCCGTCAATAAATATAAACCGAATAAGCGTTACAGCAATAATCCATACACTAAGGCCGATAAACATAAGAACGGCATGGAATAAGGATTTTTGCAAATCTTCGCCTCTCGATGTCATAATCAACTCACTCCTCTTTTTTTAAAGCTTTTTCGTATGCAAGAACGATTTTTTGGACAAGCTCATGTCTGACAACATCCTTGTCCGTAAATCTACAAATTTCAATTTCCTCGATATTTGTAAGTATTTTTGATGCGCTTATAAGTCCGCTCGACTTTGCAAAAGGCAAGTCTATCTGAGTATCGTCGCCTGTTATAACCATTTTACTGTTTTCGCCCAGTCTTGTCAAGAACATTTTCATTTGCTCTTCGGTCGTGTTTTGCGCCTCGTCAAGAATTATAAACGACGATGAAAGCGTCCTGCCACGCATATACGCGAGCGGAGCGATTTCGATAATACCGCGCTCTATCAGCCTTACATAGCTGTCGACACCAAACATATCGCGCAGTGCATCATACAATGGACGCAAATAAGGATCGACTTTTGTTTGGAGATCTCCCGGTAAAAATCCGAGCTTTTCGCCCGCCTCAATAGCAGGACGAGTAAGAATAATCTTTTCTACCTCACCCGCTTTAAACGCCGAAACGGCAAGCGCAACGGCTAAATATGTTTTGCCCGTTCCCGCAGGACCTATGCCAAACACTATCGTCTTGTTCTTTATCGCTCTTACATAATTACGCTGACCAAGCGTCTTACACCTTATCTGTTTACCCTTAGCAGTCGTCGTGACCACATCGTTATTAAGGTTAAAAATTTCTTCTGTCTTATCTTCTTCGATCAAATCTATGCTTTGACGAATTTTGCTTTTGTCTATCTCGTGTCCCGACTTTATCAGCTTGCTAAGACTATCTATTAAAGTTACAGCCTTTTGGACGCCCTCATCATCACCGATAACGGCAAGTCCGCCGTCTTGAGCCCTTACCGTAACGTCAAGCAGCTTTTGAATAAGCTCAATATTTTCGTCAAGCCTACCAAATAGTTTAATTATGCTGCCATCGTCCAATTGTATTATTTCAGTCAATTCTTTTGCCTCCGATCGAAACCTCGGCTTCGATATGTACGGTTATTCTATAAACATTGCCGGATATTGGTGTGGCGTTTGCCGTTGCCACAATAGCACTTCCGCCGGCGCGGATAATAAGTCCGTTTACAGCTTTGTCTTTTACTTGCTCTTTTAAATCTTCTAATGTTATATCGGGCAATTTTTCGAGCTCATAATATCGCGTTGTCTCGGCATAAAGAGGAAAAAACGAGCCTATTCGGGTTAAAGTCTTTTCCGCTTCATATTCGCCTTCTACTTGCAGTTCTTTACCTATGCTTAATCCAAACAATTTTAAAATCGTATTGCTTGTTACATTGCCCGTACGAATATATCCACCACATAGCGAAGTCGTTTCGCTATAAGTAAAGTTTACCTTACCATAAACCGAACCTTGCGCGAGTACATCTAATATGGGATTGCCCTCGGTGTTATATTCGACTCCTTCTATAAGTGTTGCACCTATCGGGATTCTGTCGCCGATTTTTACTTTAGCGCTGCCGCTATTTACTATTATACGCGTAATTTCGGCGTCATATAAACTTATGATATCACCCGTTTGTTTGGGCGGAGATATTAGCGCGCTTTCTACAATGTCGACTTTAAGCGTTGTGCCCACTATCTGCGCCGAAACTGCGGATATGTCTTCAAGCGCCATAAGAGCTTCTTCGACCTGCTTGTTGTCGAAACTTTTTCTTTGTCCTACATAAACTCCGCTTTGACCAAGCGTCCTTATTATCGTCAGCTCGTCCACTCTGTCGTTGCCGCTTATCTCTATCTTCCATAGATAGTTCGATGCAATGACGGACAATATAATCATTACAAGCAGTCCGGCTACAAGCCCCAGCCTCGGCAAAACATTTTTAATTGATTTAAAAAAGCTCTCCTCGTTTACTACTGCGTAGCTAAAACCTTGACTATCCATTAAGGCAGTTACTTTAGCTCTATCCTTGCCGCTTATACAAAATGTCATAAGCTTTTGGTTCTGCCTAATGAGCTTTTTTATGATTACACCTTCCTTTTTAAAGGTGTTAATAAGCTTAAGCTGATTAAGTCCGATTACTTCATACTCAACAGTCGACTTCATTTGAGCCTCCTCGTTGACACATTGTCAATTCTGCCGCTTATCACGATAGACCGCTGTGTAATATCGTCAACGCGAAGCTCGCCGCAAACTTCTATAACTGCTGTTTTGGTGCGAATAATAACGCACTCATTCAAAATCTTTTCAAGCCTTACAATTCCCTCGATATAAAGTGTTTCACCGCAAAAATTAACGTAGGAAAATCCGCTCAGCATTTGCATATCGGTTATTCCCACCTCTTTTTTGACTTCGTCGAAAAAGCTCATATATTCACCTCGGAATATTATATGCCGCTTTTCGGCGTGGTATGAAAGGCGCTATTACGATAAAAGAGAGCCGACGCTCTCTTTTGTCTAATTGGTTGCAGGCAATGAATACCCTACCATAACTCCCCAAATAAGGGCAAATACAGCTACGGCAAATATGACAAGCATAATAATTACATTAACAACTGCCGCGCGTCTTTCGGGCGAACGCTTGTTAGGCTCCCTATGAATTATACTAATGCATCTGATAATGCTCAAAAACGACGTAAGGATAAATAATCCGAAAGCCACAGTAAGTACAATATCGACAGTATTCCACAGAATCCAGCCGACAACAAGCACAATAAGAGATATTACCATAAGAATATCGCAAATTTGCTTAAGTCCGAAATTTTCGAAATATCTTCGGAAAACGTTTTTCTTTTTAGCCATTTCAATTTCTCCTGTTTAATATAGCAAGCTAAGTTTACTACATTTAGTAAATTTTGTCAATTGATTTACGGCGTATAAAAATTTATTGCCGTAGAATACTATTATTACCAAGCAAATGCAAATATAATCGTTACGAGAATATAGTGCAGCTTGGATCCTTTCCGCGATAACATTCATTGTAATCGCGGACTATTTTTTTGCGCTTTTGCGTAAAGTAGTTAATATTTTCATAAAGTCATCGGGTAGCGGTGCGGTAAATGTCATCTCCTCGCGAGTAGTCGGATGCCTGAAAGTAAGTAAGTGCGAATGTAAAAGCTGACCTTCGGTATTGAATTTTTGCTTTTTGTAGCCGTAAGAGAGATCCCCCACTACGGGATGTTGCAAATACTTTGCGTGAACTCTGATTTGGTGAGTTCGTCCCGTATGTATTCTGAATTCCACAAGGCAGTTGTCAGTAAATCGCTCCAACACCTTATAATCTGTTATGGCTTTGCGACCAACTTCGGTAACAGCCATAAGTTTGCGATCACGTTCGCTACGAGCGATATTGGTTGTTACATTGCCTTCGTCATTGGGCAAGTTGCCTTCAAGTAAAGCAATATATTTTTTTATGACAGTCCTCTCCGAAATTTGCTTAGATAAATCAAGGTGCGCCTTGTCGTTTTTTGCTACCACCATAACGCCGGTTGTGTCCTTGTCCAGCCTATGAACTATGCCCGGCCTTATTACACCGTTTATGGACGAAAGCTCTTTTAAGTGGAATAATAGCGCATTAACTAAAGTACCCGAATAAATGCTCCCCGACGGATGAACAGATATTCCGCGCTGTTTATTGATGACCGCCAAGTCACTATCTTCATAAAGAATATCAAGCGGGATATCTTCTGGCAAAGCCTCTGTACTAACTGTCGGCGGAACGCAAACCGACACAACATCTCCCGTCTTTAAGATCTTGCCGCATTTGACATTTTGACCGTTGACGGTTACATTGCCACCGTCTACTAAATTCTTTATATATGACCGCGTATACGGCAAAACAAAGGCAAGATAAACATCCAGCCTTTGACTTTCACCATTCTCTATTACAAAAACTTCCTCTTCCATTATTCGTCCAAATCCCTCTCTTTGGATTGAACTTCACTATTTATGTCTGTCATATTATCTTGTTCTATGTGACATACTTCGTTGGTTTCCTCGATTTGAGACGCAGAATTGGCGATTTCCTGCTCTTCCTGAGTTTCACTTTTATGCCCTTTATGCGATTTTAATGTAGGATCAAAGAAGATGAAGTAAACAAGCAGCATTACAGTCCCTACAACCACGCAAACATCTGCAATATTAAATATAGCAAAGGTTGTACTTCCGAAAATTTCAAGCCCCAAGTATTCAAACTGGATAAAATCCCTTACCCCACTTAAGAAAGCTCTGTCATAAAGATTGCCGAGCGCTCCCGCAATAATCAGTGCAAAGGAAATCCTATACAGCATCCCCTTTTTGGGCTTTTTAAAAAGCAAATATCCGAAAAATCCAACGGCAAGCAACGTAACGATTATAAAGAATATCATTACGCCGCTATCCCCTAACAGCTTACCAAGCCCGAAATCCGAGCCAAACGCAGCACGCGTGTTGACAGTATAGCTGAAGTTTAGCAGCTTAGGTATAACAGCCACAGTTTGTCCAAGCTCCATTGTGTGTTCGACAATCGTCTTGCTGACCAGATCCAAAATAAGGCCGCCTAAAATAATGGCAGCCTCAGGCATTATCCATTTTAAAATAGATTTAACTTTTAACCAAAAATCATTTATGTTCATAAGGTATAGTAATTTCCACGCCTTTGGGAGAAAGCAAGAATAAATTCCCCGATATTCTGTGTGCGGTGCCCGCAAGTGCGCAAATCGCACCCGAAAGGAAGTCTAAGATTCGTTGAGCCGTAACTTCGTCGAGGTCGTCGAGATTTACGACGGCAGGATTGTTCATCTTAAGATGCTTAATAAGCACCATTACGTCTTCCGGCGTCTTGGGATAATAAACAATTATACGCTGAGTGCCGCTACCCATAGGCATTGCAACATTCTCGTTTTTACGCATACTATCCTCTTTAGGCGCAGACACATTCATATCGCCTTGACGGTTAAACGACGATTTTCTTCCGCCGCCTATATACTCGCCACGCTCGTTATGAGTGTCCTCATAAAACTCGAAGTCCTCTTTTGCCCCCGATCTTTCTCGCCTGTCTCTTCGATTAAAACCCATAGTTAATTCACCTTTACTTCCTTTTGTTGATAAATCCTTTGCCCAAAGAGGCAACTGCCAAGCCTGACTAAATTTGCGCCGTTACGAACAGCGACTTCGTAATCGCCGCTCATTCCGGCAGAAAGTATGTCTACCGAAGGATATTTGCCTTTGACCTTAACAAAAAGGTCGTATAAAGACGCATACATTTCGGTTGGCGCGTCTTTGGGCAAAACGCTCATAATGCCACACAACTTGACATGCTCGAGCTTATTGACGTAATCGCATAGCTCTATAGCGTCGCCTTCGCCAACGCCCCCCTTTGACTCCTCACCGCCCATATTGACCTCAATAAGAACGGGCATAATCTTATTGATCTTAGCGCACTGCTTATTGATTTCGTCTGCAAGCGCCGCGCTATCCACCGAATGAATCATTGCCACCTTATCGACAATATACTTAACCTTGTTGCGCTGAAGTCTACCGATAAAGTGCCAAGTAATTCCACTCACGCTGTCATACTTAGATAACAGCTCCTGCACTCGGTTTTCTCCCGCAATGGATACACCATAGCTTGGCAACGAGGATATAACCTCAGCCGGTACTGTTTTGGTTGCGGCGACTATCGTAACATTATACCCACCACTAAGCTCTATATTCCTTTTTGCGGTAATGATATTATCTGACAGCATAAATTCTCCGTCTTATATTGTACACTAAAATCGAAAATTAAGCAAGCGTATTTAATTTATTTCGCGCTCATAAACGCTTCGATATCGTCAACTTCCTTAATTATGTCTTCCGAAAGATTGACTGCCTTGGATTTAAGCAAAAGCAAATCGTCCTCGATTCTTACACCGATATTGTACTCGGGGAAATAAAGTCCCGGCTCATCCGAAATAACTGCGCCAACAGGAAGCGGAGCATTCCTGTCTATCGGGTCGTGCGTGTCAAGACCTATGGAATGAGAAACACCGTGGAAGTAATACTTTTTGATATCCTCAGCCTTCTTTATAAGTCCTGCCTTTAAGCAGTCTTGGGTCAGAGATTCAACGCAAGCCGCTTGAAGCTCGGCTATGGTCATACCGGCCTTAGCGATCTTGATAATTCTTTTGTTAGCAGCAAGAACTATGTTATATATAGTCTTTTGAAGCTCATTGAACTTACCGTTTATCGGAAAAGTTCTCGAAATATCAGCACAATATCCACCTGCACGCGCGCCGAGGTCAAACAAAATAAGATCGCCGTCCTGCATAACGCAATCGTTTGTCGAGTAATGCAAAGTGGTTGCATTTTTACCCGAAGCTGCTATTGTCTTAAAAGCAAATTCGCGATTGCCGTTTTGTTTGATGGAAAAATTATAGTATGCTTCAAGTTGATATTCGTACATTCCCGGCTTAGCATGACGCATAAGTTCGTTAATGCCTTCCTTAGTAACGTCGATAGCTTCCTTAAACAATTCGATTTCCGCGTTTTGCTTTGCCGAACGAAGTTTTATGACAAGCGGATAAATATCCTTTACATCGTTTGCTACGAGCTTTTGAGCAAGCGTAAGTCCAAACGAATTGTAATTAACGTTCTTACCCTTTTCAAGGTCAATATAGACAGTTTTGTACTCTTTTATAAGCGCGTCAAGATCTTTCTCGTAAGCGGCTTTATAGAAGATATCTTTTTGCGCAATTCCGCAAATGTCCGACGCCTCTTTTTTGGTCAGCTTATGTCCTATCCACTTTGCATACATCTCGTCAAACGCGTCGATATACAACTTTTCCGATTTATTTTCGCCGTCTTTAATCAAGATAAGATGAACTTCAGCTTGCTTAATGCCTGTAAGATAGAAAAAGTTATTATTTGCAGTAAAGTCATAATCTTCGTCGGCGCTGCGATTAACCGAATATCCGCTCGAAACTACCGCAACGCACTTGTCCGGCAACAACTCAAAAAGTCTTTTGCGATTATTTTTATAAAATTTTTTGTCCATAATACTGCTCCCTTTCTAACGTCAGTTACATGCGATATAACGTTAGTTATATGTAATATAATTTAGTTATATTTTACCATATAAAAAAAAAGATTGCAAGCAGAAAGTTAATAATGGGAAAATAAAAAATCCGAGCGGTAAATTCCATTCGGATTTTTATGTTTGTCTTAGATGAATAACAAGAAAACAAAGCAATCTCTTTCTTTTATCACTTAACCTTATAGTAGAATTTTCGGAACGGTAAAATTGCTAACAATCCATAAATATTGCATTTGTCCGTTGCCTGAGTAACCGGATTCGCTTTATTATAACGATCGAACCATAAACAGTAAAAAAAGTTGCCTTTATAGACAACTTTTTTAATTAAAATTAAACAACATTTTTTAAGTCGCTTGATAAATACTCAAGCTTTTTTCCATATGCTTGTTCGTAGCAGGTTTTCCATTCCGACTCGGCAGTTGCTTTCATTGCAATAATTTGCTCTTTGCGTGGTAAAGCTTCATCGGCATAGACGGCGGGAAGAATGTGTATATAGAGTTTGCGGATACCTCCACGCTTTGTCTTTTTAAAGGTGCAAAAAATTGGCACAACAGGCACTTTGAACTTTACCGCATAGTGAAATGCGCCATCCTTCATTGGGCGAGGTTTTTGGTAATTCCACCACATAGCGTGCTCGGGATAAAAATTCACTCGCTTACCTCGCGCAAGCTGACGATTTATCTCGGCGTCAAGATTACGCATTGCAGTAAGATTTGCGCTAAAAGGCATCATTCCGCCATGCCTTATTATATGACCGCCGGCCCCACTCTTATTATTAAATGGCGCCATTGTATGGTATGACTTATAGTGACCTATTGCCTGACGAACAAATAATGTATCAAGATAATGGAAATGATTGCATACTGTAATTGCGCCGCTTTTACGTACCGCCTTAAGATTTTCCTTACCCACAACGCGCGCACGAAAAGCAATTTTAATAAGTATCGGACCGAATAAAGCGAGAACACTCCTCCAAAAGCCTGTTATTATTTTATCATACCAAGCCTCACGATAGCGATAATTTTCGTCCGGCATTATCCATTTATTTCCATAAGAAATAGTTTCCGTATGGAATTTACGGTTAAGTTCGAGAGTATTATGAACACCCTCGACTACTTCTATTTTGTTCCTACGCTTATTAGTAATTCGCTCTGTCTGCTTCCATACAACAGCTTCTTTGCTATGAATCTTTTTTAAACTCGCAAGGTAAACGCAAACGTATTCAAGCATATAGAATGGATTAAAAAGAGCAACTGCCACGAGTTCTTTTTTAGAGATTGCACTAAATTCGTCGTATGATATTAAAAGCGCAAACCAACTACATAAGTGTAACAATCCATATAAAACCAAGAGAGGCATGACCGTAAGTATCATTAACGACGCCTTCCACATAGCATTATCATTAATATGATAGTATATAGTTAGCGCTATTCCGACTGCAGCAGTCAAGAATGTTGCAATCATAAACAAGAAATAAGGCAATAGTCCGAAAAAGTATTCAACTTCGCCACGATTTATATGTTTTTTATTCTTAACTTGCTTTTTTATAGTGTCTTTGTATTTTTTATCGCATTGCTTATATCCTATTAACCACCTTACACGCCTCGCAAATGTCTCGTGATGACTAATAGCTTCTTCTGTATAAATCATTGCGTATGGATAGTACATTGATTTATAGCCGCGCAACATACTGTCGAGCTTTAGTTCATAATCCTCGGTCATAGTTCTATACGGCCAGCCGCCTATATCCTCTATGACATTTCTTCTTATCATAAGCCCTTGTCCGCAAATGTTAAGCGGCATACCCTTCTTTGTTCGATAAGCATTACCGAGATCATCGACAAGCGGATAAGTGAGCGCAGAACAGTTGGAAAAAACAGAACGACTTTTTTTATCACCAAGAAAGTTTTTGGCAACTTTGCGCGTTACAAAGATGTCGGCCTGATTGTCGAGAGCATTGTTAAGCTCGCTGAGATATGACGGGGAAAGCACTCCATCTGCGTCGACTATAACAAAGGCATCATATACGGCAAGCTGCTGCTCGGAATGAGTCTTAAAAAAGCCGTCGAGCGCGTCACCTTTACAATGCTGAGTCGGAATAACCGTCACATCTAACCCAAACTTTTTGACTATTTCGATAGTCGGATCATTTTCCTCCTTGACTATTACAAAGACATCAAAGCATGATTTGTCATAATCCTGCGCCTTAATAGACGTAAGAAGATCGCCTATAACAGAACTTTCGTTGCGCGCCGGCACTAATATCGCAATATGACGTTTTTCGTTAGCGTCCTTATGCGGAAACTTTTTTAATCCATAGCGAAATCCATTTAGCCTCGGCAAATAAAGGATTAATGTTATAATGGACAAAAGGACATAAATATTTAAAATTAAATAAATATAATACATTTTTCTTCTGTAATCCTTATCTAAATTTTACCTTTTCTTACTTAAATATTCTTCCTCACTTATTATGCTGACCGTACCCTTGCTTGCATCGACAAACAAATAGTCGCCGTCTCTTATGAGCTTGGTCGCATTCTTTACATTGACTATTGTTGGAAGACAATATTCCCTGGCAACTACCGCACCGTGCGAAAGCGTGCTGCCTACTTCGGTGATAAGCGCGCCTATAACCGAATAGTACGGCGACCAACCTATATCTGTAAACGGCGCAATCATAATTTCACCCTTTTTGATTTTCAGCGCGTCGTCAAAAGTTTTGACAATTCTCGCTTTGCCATACACTTTGCCTTTGCAAACGGGAATACCCTTAAGGCATTCTATTGCCTCAGTTCCGCTCACCTCTATCGGCTTGGGAGTACCTATGCATATATCATCAAACGACATATCCTCCGACTCCAAAAAGGTCATACGGCGAGAAATCGCTTTGCGCTTTAGCGAAGCGTCTCCGGATATAAGCTTACCTATTTCCTCGTGAGATAAAAAGTAAATACTATCTTCGTCAGCAAGATAACCCTTGTCTACCAAAATTTTGGCTAAAAGCGCATAACGATCCTTAAACTTGTCTATGACTTTAATAATATTCGACTTGGAAAATTCTCTGTCTCGCACAGCTTGACGTGCATTATTGCCTATCCAGCGCAAAGACTTCTTTTTAAAACCCTTAAATCCTACAAGATGTTCTTCTATATCAAATTGCTTTTTGTCCTTTTCGGTAATGCCACTCGCCATAACCGTATGTAGGTTCTTCATTAGCGCCACGGGGTCGTTCTTCCACGCCTTACTGCGCAATTCAGCCTCTTTTATGGAGCGATGACCATGCTTAGCCAAAAACTCGCAGTACAGAGTATGTATCTTTATATTGTTTTCGTCGGTTACAAGACCAAGCAATTCATCGTAGGTATAGTTTAAAGCGTCGCAGTCGTAAGAAAGAATTTCCTTAGACAAGTTTTGCAGCGACTGCAAAATATCTGCGCTTTCTATCCCGTCTATATCTGATAGTAACGAAGAAATAAAATTCATATACTCCGCCTTATCGGCAAAGCAGTTTGAAACCATCATATACAGCGCGCTGTTCATCGAGCCGGAAAAGCTCGAGCAAATATAGTGGCAGCAAAGCGCATCATTCATTGCCGAAAGCTTGTTGGTTATTTCGTCATAAATTTCCTTTTCGTTCTTATCTGAAGTGAAGTTAAGCTTTTCATATATTTCCACTATTCTCTTTTTTGCCTTCTTAGACGAAAAGAGGTATTTGGCAAACTTAACACCGTTTATGAACTTAACGAGAAAAAAGGCATTTTTACCTTCAGGCTCAGGGAAGTAATCTAAATGCTCGCCCATTATGGACAAATTCATAGCATCGTTTGATGTTAGCATAACCTTTTGTCCCAGTATGTACAGCGCCGACATATCTATAAACAAGTGATACTTGACAGCAAGCGCCGCATAATAATTAGGCTTAGCATCTATACTCTTGATTGCACCGATTTTACTAAGCATATTGCGCATTCCATAGTCTATCGCAAGTAAGCTGGTAGATATAGAAAGCGGAGTTATCGATCCCGGCATCATTTCGCCGATATTGCGGCTTGTAAGCAAATGATTATCAAGCGAATGAGCGGGATTAAACTCATCAATATCAGCCTCGTCGAGCGTTGTTATAGGCCTAATCTGCAGCCAATAAAGCTCTCCGTTATTGTCGACAACCCACTCAAGATCAGCCTCTTTGCCGAACGCTTTGGCTATTTGCAAACCGTCATAGTAAATTTTGCCCAAAGTATCTTGATTAAGTCCGTCTTGAGTGTCAATTTTAAATCCGATCTTGGGCACTGAGTATCTGTACGCACTACTGTTGCCGCTGACAAGCAACTCGCCCTTGCCGCTTACTGCCTCTATCAAAACTTGATCTTTGGACAGCGGGTCGGTGCTGAACATTACGCCTGCATAGGACGCGTCTATCATACGCTCTACCACGAGGTTCATTTTTGCCGCCTCGCCGTCAAGCAGATTTTGTGAATATGCCGCTGCTCGATCGCTACAAAGTGACTTAAGACATCTGTCGATTGCACCTTTAAGCCCCTCTCTTTTTACGTCAAGGCATGTCTCGTACTGACCTGCATTGGAAAATGTGCTGCCGTCTTCGTTGGAAGCGCTTGAACGAACGGAAACACTTTCGGCTCCAAGCAAATCGAATTTGCTTAAAATCTCCTCAAATTCATCGTCGCCTATAACGTCAATGTCGGTGACAATGAATCCGTCTGCGATGTTGTAACCGTTCTTTTTCAAAAAATCAAGGCCGCGCGCTTTACCCCCCACCTGGCTATACAATTCTTCGCTTAAAGTGCCTATATCAAAAATTCTCATATTTTAATCTTCCGTAAATCTTTCCCGTTAAAAATCCTGTTTTTATCTTTGTTAAATCCTACTTCCAAAATGCCCCTATACTTTTCATTGCCTATTGTAAACTGGGCAATTCCCTCTATAAGGCAATAGTCACCATTTTGGAAGAGATAAGCATCCTCGTCTGTCTTATTTATGACAACATTAATTTTACTTTTATCGTTAAGTATTATAGTCAAATTCAAATTATTTGGCGCACTTCCGGTTATTACGGCACTACGATCGTACGAAGCATCTATCATAAATGCCATAGGTTTGTTCGCTCTCTTGAAATTGCCCACCTCTAATAATGTCATTGCAGGATACGAAACCATTGAAAAGTTAAACTGTGATGTCTCATTTACCGCCATAAGCCATAAATGATTGTTCATATAGTTCCAGTCACGCTTACCATAAGAGTGATCTCTTACACACGGCAAGTCGATTTTATGTATTTTATCTTCTATTTTGAGCAATCCTACAAGCCTGCCCGTTTGCTCATAATGCACCTGATTATTGCTCTGCACCTCGGCAAAAAATTCTTTGCTCCACTTTTCGCCCGCCATAGCCTTTGCAGTTCTAATCGGCGGCATATGACTAAAGAAGTCCACAGGAGGCTCACTCGAACTATACTCGCCTTCAAACTCGGCACTTACATTCAGACCGTCTTTTTTGGTAAGTTGACCTTTATATTCCACCTTCCAGCCCAAAGCTGTTCTATGCACATTAAGAGGCACATCGCCTTTAAATAGCATATCCTTAAGCACATAGAGCTCGGAGCCGTCGCTATAATAAAACCACACTTCCGAGTGACAATTCCTTATGCCAAGCCGACAATAGAGGCTCTCTTTTGCACCGTGAGCAGAAAAATAGTAGCTGTTATTTATCGACCAATCGTCGTTGTTGCTTAGTGCATAATTTTCTCCAGCCTCGTAATCAAAAGGATTGTTCTTTTGCTTTTTAGCTATCATCTTTTTCATAAAAAGCGTTTTTAACTTATAACCCATAGTGTTTTTCCTCGATTATTTAAACTATTAAAGCGGTAAAATTACCGTAAAACAACTGCCTTTATTTATTTCCGAAGTAACTGATATTTTGCCACCAAGCTTTTGCACAATATTTTTTGTGAGATACAAACCTATTCCGCTTCCCTCGCGATTGCGCGATTTGTTGCCTGTAAAAAAGAGTGAGAACAGTTTCTCCTTATCGCCTTCGGATATACCTATGCCGTCGTCAATAACCGAAAAGCTCAATTCGTTTTGGCTCTTATGAAGCGAAATGTTGACATTGCCGCCTTCGTTTGTAAACTTAAACGCATTGCCTATTAGGTTTTGCCAAATCAAATAAGTAAGCCCTGCATTGCCCTTAATTTCACAATCTTCTACATCAAGTTCTACATTAAGCTTTTTTGCGTCCCATTGCATTTGAGTCGAAAGGACAAACGATTTGATTTGCTCTGACGGAGAAAATTCATCGTCCTTTGAGATCATATTTGTACTATCCAAACGACATAGCATAATGATATTTTTGGATAGCCCTGTTAGCCAATCTGTTTCGCCGATAATTACATCGGTATACGCTCGCCTTTCTTCATCGGTTGAGTCATATAGCGCCTCGGCATGAGTGCGGATAACGCTGAGCGGCGTTTTTAGCTCATGTGATACATAGCTGACAAAATCTTTGCTGAGCATTGCATTAAGCTGCAACTCTTTAGCCATCTTATTAAAGTTGTCGGCAAGCGTAGATAATTCATCATTGCCACGCGAGGAGACAGTTACTGTATAATCACCTTGCGCAACCTTTTGCACCGCTTGATTAAGCTCCAAGATGCGCTTTATTACGATAAAATAAATGACTATAATAAATACGGCTATAAGCACGGCAATGCTTAACGTGCCTATAATAAGATAAATATTGCTTTGACCTTCAGTTCCCGTAAAAACGAAAAATCCTAAAAAATTGAACAAAAACAGAATGCCAATCAATATGCTCCCGGCCGTTATCAAAATTTTAGCTGTTATGCTGATCTTTCTTTTTTTCATAAAATTACCGCCTTATATCCGAGACCTCTGACAGTCACTATTTCAAAATCGGGACTATGTACTTTACTGCGCAGCCAGGTTATGTGCGTGTCTATAGTACGATCATTGCTTTCGCTGTCTACTCCCCATATTTCCTGCAAAATTTGTTCTCGCGAAAAAATAAAGTTGGGCCTCATCAGCATTAAAAATAAAATTTGAAATTCTTTTTTACTTAAAGGAATTTCTTCACCATTAATACTGACAGACATTGCCGAGTAATCAAGCACCGTGTTAGGAAATACAAGTTTACCCTCCGTTGCCTTTTTGTATCTACGTAATAGCGCCTTTATGCGTAGTAAAAGTTCTTTTAGCGCAAACGGCTTAGTCAGATAGTCATCTACGCCCGAATTAAATCCACGTTCTTTATCATCCAGCGCTTCAAGGGCTGTAAGCATTAATACAGGGATTTCCGAAGATATCTCACGCACCTTTTTCGTCAATTCGTTCCCGTCCATATTTGGCATCATAACGTCTGTTACAACAAGGTCTATCTGCTCTTGCAGTAATGTTTCGTATGCCTCTTGCCCGTCAAATGTCGAAAAGACAATATACCCTTCCTTTTTAAGTTGGGAAGTCAGTATTTTATTTAGATTTATCTCGTCTTCGGCGAGCAAAATTTTGAACATAAATTACTCCTATTAATTTGATTGTACCATATAATTGTTAAATTTTCGTTAAATAACAATTCGGTTAAAAAAGTTTATTAACACAAAACAAGAAAAAACAGCTCTCCTAAGTCAGAAAGCTGCTTTCGTCATCCCATAGTATCTTGACGTTGTCCTAAACATCGCCCATCATTTCATTAAATGTTGCGGCATTTAATGGCGTGCCTTCTTCGGCCTTCTATTGTGCTATTTCTACCGACTGAGTCTCTTGCAAGACTCCACTACTATTATAAATCTTTAATTTTTGTTTGTTATTTTTAGCTACTCTATCTTTAAATTCTATCATGTTTTAACTCCTTATAAAGATTCATTCACTTCTAAATTCCAAGCTATAATCTCTATAAGATTATCTCTTAAATCGAAAATAAAATGTCTTGCTTTATCCATAAAAGTTGCATCTTCATCTCTTTGCATAAGTGAATATTTAAGTTGATTTATCCATTCGGAATTTTCAACTTCTAAAATATGACGTTGGTAATATCCTGATGTTAGACA
>JAFLVB010000059.1 GCA_022508465.1 Clostridiales bacterium | reverse complement strand
GGCAAGACGAGAGAGGACCATGCCGACACAATGAACCAGCTCTTTGCGGCGTATGCAAGAGGCAAGGAATGTAAGGAGTTGTCTGCAATTCTCGGCGAGGCAGCGCTCACGGTTGTGGATAGACAGTATGCACTATTTGCCGATCTGTTCGAGAAGAAATATGTTTCGCAAGGATTTGAAACAAATCGTAATATAGAGGAAACGCTCAATATCGGTTGGGAGCTACTAAAAGTTCTGCCGCGCAGCGAGCTTAAGCGTATCAAAGACAAATATATAGACAAGTACCTTAGTAAGGAGTAAACATGGCAAGACTTAATGTCAATCCCACGAGAATGGAATTAAGGCGACTTAAAACCAGACTCAAAACTGCTGTGCGCGGTCACAAGCTGCTTAAAGATAAATCGGACGAGATGATAAGGCAATTTATGTCGTTCGTAAAGCAGAATAAGGCACTTCGAGAAGAAATCGAGGGTGATTTACGCGAGGCGCTCAAATACTTTATGCTTGCAGGATCTGTAATGGGCGAGGAGAATATCGAGCAGACTTTTGCTATGCCGTCGCGCACGCTTGCTGTAAGAGCGGGGCTTAAAAACGTTATGGGAATTGATGTGCCTATGCTCGAAATTGCGGGGACGGAAGGGGAGTTGCCTTATGTGCTTTCGTCTGTGCCTGCCGATATGGATACGGCTGTTATAAAACTTACAGAGCTATCCGAAAAGCTTTTGCGTCTTGCCGAGGTTGAAAAGACTTGCAATATGCTCGCACAGGAGATAGAAAAGAATCGTAGGCGAGTAAACGCACTCGAATATGTTATGATTCCGCAGTTAAACGAGACGATAAAGTATATTATGATGAAGCTCGACGAAAACGAACGCGCGACAATTATAAGGCTAATGAAGGTAAAGTCACTCCTCGAAAAGCAAGATAACGCCTGATTATGTTAGACATAGATAGGCGATGTTAGTAAAATGGGTCAATTTTTAAGTTAATGAACATTAAAGCTCACTATACTGCGGAAGTATTGTGAGCTTATAATTTAATTGTAGCTTTTGTGATTTTACAAACACCACGATCCTCACTTTTTTCGACATTAATTATCTATATTTCGCAAAAATTTATATGCCTTTTTGACGCTATTTGTTTTATCAACCGTTCTTTTATTGACATTCTTAAGTTTAGATGGTATAATGTTATGCAAAGAAACTAACGTGGAGGGTAGTATGCTTATTTCGGCATTTGGCTGGTATGGCGGCCTGATTGGCGGCGGAATGGTCATATGTATTTTGCTTGGATATTTTATGGCAAAAAAGCGCGGCTATGACACCGACAATATTTTTGATATAGCACTTGTTTGTATACCGCTTGCCATTTTGGGAGCGCGAACTTACTATGTGCTAAACGATATGGCTCACAACGGTACAAAATGGACGATAGGCGAATACTTCGGATTTTCAAACGGCCAATTTGTGGGCTTTGCAGGACTTGCCATTTATGGCGGACTTTTGGGCGGAATATTGGGAGCAGTTATTGTAAGGCAATTCATCAATAAGCGTAAGCTACCCGAAAAGCAAATGACTTTAATCCAAATGGCGGACCTTTGCTTTTGCCTTATCATACTCGGCCAGGCGATAGGCAGGTGGGGCAACTTCGCAAACGGCGAGGCATACGGTCAGCTAATTACCAATCCCTCCTTGCAATGGTTTCCGTTTGCCGTGTATATTGAGGGCGGCAAGATGGGCACAGGCTGGTATCATGCAACATTCTTCTATGAATCGTTGTGGAATTTTATCGGCTTTGGACTGCTGCAATGGTTGTATAACGGCAAGCGCAAGAGCTTTGACGGCTTTTACTTTGCATTCTACTGCATTTGGTATGGCTTTATAAGGTTCTGGATAGAGATGCTCAGAAGCGACAGTATGTACTTTGGGCCCATAAAAGCCAACTGTCTTATTAGCGCGCTGATATTAATTTTAGGCATAGGAATAATTGTTTATCATATAATTATGGCGAGGCGTGCAGGCAAAAAGCCGTTCATATTTGTTTACGAAAACGAGCTTAATTTTGACTACTACGACTACGATAAATCGTTTTTGTATTTAAAAACAACCTTTGGCAAAAAGCAAAGTGGCGCAAGTGCAAAAGCAAAGACAGCTAAAGCGCAAGAAACTAAAGAGGAAATTAAGGAAGATTCGGACGGGGAGAATGGTCAATGAAGCCCGAGATCGGCGATAAAACAGTTCATATCGTAGAGCTTATAAGTGCCTTAGCGGTGGCGATCACGGGAATATTCTTGACATTAACCGGCTTAAATGTATTTCCGTTTTCGATAGATAAATGTTGGCTTATGTCGGTTTATATTTGCTTGTTTATCATATCGCTCGCAGCTTCGGTGGCTCAAAAAAACGCAATAGGCATTTTCTTTTGTTGCATATTTGCTCTGCTGATAATCGCTCAGACTTTCGTGCTTATTGGTTACTCGCATAGGACCATTTATCCTATATATATAATAGCTATCCCGTTTGGGTGCATAGGCGGAGCGTTGCAGTCTCCTTATGCTCGCAAAGTTTGTTTAATTATGCTTGCGATAATAGGAGCAGGACTATTGCTATTGCTTGAAAGCACCGGCGTACTTAGTATCAAAATAATTTTGCCGCTTATCGCGGCATACTTCGGAGTATTGGGCGTAATTTATGCGACAGTACTACTAAAAAAGGACAATTTACATAACAAGGAGTACGAATGATGTCACGCAATCTTACGCTTATGACCGATTTGTATCAACTTACAATGATGAACGGCTACTATCAAGATGGCACTTATAAAAATGAGGCTGTTTTTGATATGTTCTTTAGGTATAAACCCGAGCTAAATTACGCAATTTTTGCGGGGCTCGAGCAGGTCATCGACTACATAAAAAATTTAAAATTTTCGCAAGATGACATAGAATATCTCAGAGGACTAAATATTTTTGACGAGGGATTTTTGAGCTATCTTGCCGAGTTTAAGTTTACTGGCGATATTTATTCGGCGGTAGAGGGTGAGATCGTTTTCCCTTACGAGCCCATACTTATCGTCAAAGCGCCGCTTATCCAAGCTCAGCTTATCGAGACGGCAATGCTCACCATCATAGGTCATCAAACGCTTATTGCCACCAAGTCGTCGCGTATTGTGGACGCTGCCGACGGCAAAAGCGTTGTTGAGTTCGGACTTCGTCGTGCGCAGGGTCCAGATGCGGGAATTTACGGCTCGCGCGCTAGCATAATAGGTGGATGCACGGGCACAAGCAATGTTCTTGCGGCTAAGGAATTTAATATCCCCGTCAAAGGGACTCATGCACATAGCTGGGTTATGAGCTTTAAGACAGAGCTCGAGGCGTTCGAGCGCTTTGCCGAGCTTTTCCCCGACAATTGTCTGTTGCTTGTGGATACTTACGATACGTTAGGTAGCGGTGTGCCCAACGCCATAAAGGTGTTTAAAAAGCTTAAAGAGCAGGGCCACAAGCCTATCGGCATAAGGCTGGACAGCGGCGACCTTGCATATCTTAGCAAGATGGCAAGAAAGATGCTCGACGAGGCAGGTTTTAATGACGCGATAATTTTTGCAAGTGGCGACATAAGCGAGGAAGTCTTGACAGCGCTCAATGTTCAAGGCGCAAAGATTGACGTTTACGGAGTGGGCACTAAGCTTATAACAAGCGAAAAGACGCCGTCACTCGGCGGAGTTTACAAGCTTGCCCGCATAGAAATCGACGGCGAATATTGCGACAGAATGAAGATAAGTTCGTCGCTCGAAAAGATTACAAACCCCGGCTTTAAAAAAGTTTTGCGCCTGTACGACAAAAAGACGGGCAAGGCTGTTGCCGACGTTATTGCACTTAGGGACGAGGAACTGCCTAAGCCAATTACGCTCAGACACGAGACAGAGCTGTGGAAGAAGTTCACGCTCGAGGACTACGACGTAAGAGAAATCCTTGTGGATATCTTTAAGGACGGCAAGTGTGTATATAACTCGCCGAGCCTTAGCGAAATGGCAAGCTATGCAAAGGCCGAAAAGGCAAAGCTTTGGGAAGAATACAAAAGATTGCTTAATCCCAACATTTACAGGGTAAACATAAGCAAAGGCGTATATGACATTAAACAGAAATTTTTAACCGGAGTTCGTGAAGAAAAATGAGTTTTGACATTAAAAGAAAAGGTTATTGCAAAGAACAGGTAGACGCCTATATTCAAGGGCTTGTAAGCACATCGGCTCAAAAGGACGAGCGTATCGCCGAGCTGAACACCCAAGTTGCGACGCTCAAAGAGGAGCTTGGCAAACTCGAAGGCAAACGTGAGCTTATAGTAAAAGCGATATATTCGGCGATTGCCAAAGCTGAGCAGATAGAGCAACTGACCAAAGCCAAGTACGATGCCGAAATGGCGAGACTCAAGGCCTTTCACGAAAAGTGGACTGAGTATTATAACAAGCTTTTGGCAAAGTATCCTATGGACGACGAGCTTATGGCGGTGAGCAAATTCAATAAGGAAATGACCGAAACACTCAACGCTCCGCAAAAGCAGTTTAAATCCGAGGAAGCAAGGCTCAAAAGCAATAAGATAGGAAGTGTAGAAATCTCGTCAAACGAGCCGTTCGATCCCGTAAAAAGTATTAAGGAATATCTTGACGGTGAGAGTGATGCTACGGCAGCAACAAGACCGCGCAAAGGCTCTAAGGCGTACAAGACGGGCATAGCGGTTATGAATCCCGCACTTTCCGAACCTTCGGACACCGGTTTTAACTTTGAGGAAGCGCTTAATCCTACCGAGGATTTAAAGGATATAATGAAAGACTTAGGATTATTGGGGGAATAATGAAGTTATCAAGACCTACAAGAGATAGATTGATTGCAGCGACAGCAGCACTAATTGTGTTAGTAGTCGTTTTCGGCGTGGTGCTCTTAGCCAAGAGCTGCGCCACTTATACGGTGACTTTTTACGACGATATTGGCAGCACTCAAGTTTTGTTTACCGAAAAGGTAAGTAAGGGTGATCAGGCGACAAACAGAAGACCGGAAAGCGAGGATAATAAGCAGTTTGACTGCTGGGTAACAGAGGACGGCAAGGAGTTTAACTTCAGCACCCCGATAGAAGGCGACCTTAAACTCTATGCCAAGTGGCTTGAATAAATTGAATTAAAAACATAGAGAGAGCGGAAAATTTGTTCCGCTCTTTTTAAGTTTAAAAAATCATTTATATAAACCTTAAAATGGCGAAAAATACTTGACTTTAATTTTGAGTTAAGTTATAATAGCTATTGAGCCGTATGGGCAGGGTTTAAATTCGCGTTTTTGCGATACCCGTACCAACGGAGACATCAGTGAGGAGGTGCTAAAATGTACGCAGTTATAATTTCTGGCGGCAAGCAATTCAGAGTAAGCGAAGGCGACGAAATCGAAGTAGAAAAGCTCGAGAGCGAAGTAGGCAACAAGGTAGAACTTCAATCCATTTTAAGAGTGGATGGCGAGACTGTTTCCACCGAGATCGGCAAGGTTACTGCTGAAGTTCTTGGTCATGGTAAGAACAAAAAGATTACCGTTTACAAGTACAAGGCCAAGAAGAATTCCCGCAAAAAGCAGGGACACAGACAGCCGTTTACCCGTATAAAGATTCTTTCCATCTAAGTATGACTTTAGTTGAGGTCGTAAGGCAAAGCGGACATATAATATCGCTTACGGCGGACGGACATACCGGTTACGGCGTAGAAGGCGAGGACATAGTATGTGCGGCGCTAAGCAGCATCATTCAGACGGCGCTATTAGGCGTAATGCAAGTTGCAGGTATAAATGTCAAATTCGAGAGGCGAGACGAGGAGGGATACTTAAAATTCACTCTTCCCGAGCTCGAACCGCAGCTTAGACGCGACGCCGATATGATACTCGACACCATGCTACTTGGAATATCCGATTTGTATGAATCATATTCGGATTTCATTGAGCTTAAACTAATATAGTTTAAGTAGCAAATTCAGGAGGTAAGACAAATGTTTATAAATATTCAGCTTTTTGCGCACAAGAAGGGAGGCGGCTCGTCCAAGAACGGCCGTGAATCGGCAGCGCAAAGACTCGGCGTCAAAGCAGGAGACGGTCAGTGTGTCAATGCTGGCAGCATCTTGGTTAGACAGAGAGGCACCAAATTTCACCCGGGCAACAATGTAGGCAGAGGCAACGATGACACATTGTACGCTCTCGAAACGGGTATTGTAAAATTTGAGGTTAGCAGGAATAAAAAGCAAGTCAGCGTTTATCCTGTCGCTTAACCGTATTAAAGGGGGATTATTCCCCTTTTTTTATGCATATGAAGTATATAATAGATGGCAATGTTATAAAGACGGAAGTGCCGCTCGACTTTGAGGCAATACTCACATGCGGGCAGACATTCCGCTTTGTTAAGACTGATAGTGGCTACGACGTATTTTCGGGCGAATATAAATGCTCGGTAAGCGGCGACAAAATTGGCACCGATATGCCGGAATATTTCGTAAATTACTTTGACCTTGATACCGACTATAACGAGCTGATGAGTACGCTTAGCAAGTTCGACGAGCTTAAAAGCAGTCTCGAGTTTGGCAAGGGGATAAGGATTTTACGTCAAAATCTCTTTGAAGTCATTATCAGTTTTATAATTTCCGCTAACAACAATATACCTCGTATCAAAGGTATAATAGAAAGGATCTGCGCCTACAGCGGGCGCGACATGGGAGGATATTATGCCTTCCCAACGCCGCAACAGCTCGTAAGAGTAACAAAGGACGAGTTTAGAAGTCTCGGCGCAGGTTTCAGAGACGCATATCTGAGTAAATCGGCGCAAATTCTTGCGGAAACCGATTTTATGGATAGGCTGCTTAAGGCTAACACCGAGGAGGCGACTAAGTTACTGTTGTCGCTGCCCGGCGTAGGGCCCAAGGTTGCCGACTGTATATTGCTATTCGGGTTACGTAAGTGGGATTCTTTCCCTGTGGACACTTGGATATTCAAGCAATGTTCGACGGAAGAACTCAACACGCCGAATAAAGTGCGTGAGTTTTATCTCAGTAGATACGGCTCGCTCGCCGGACTTGCGCAGCAATATATATTTTACGGAGCAAGAGAAAAATAACGGATTAACCGTATTTTTATAAAAATTCAGGAGGGTTATTTTATTTATGGCAAAAGGTAAGGTTGAATTTCGCGAAGCCTACTGCAAAGGCTGCGGCTTATGTGTCAACGCTTGTCCGAAAAAGATTTTGCAGATCTCAAAGCGTACTAATGCAAAAGGT
Organism: Clostridiales bacterium; assembly: GCA_022508465.1. Taxonomy (GTDB): domain Bacteria; phylum Bacillota; class Clostridia; order Christensenellales; family Pumilibacteraceae; genus CAG-552. The sequence goes on along the minus strand of JAFLVB010000059.1, from coordinate 719 downwards.
TACGAGATAGCCGAGTGCATTAATATGGACGAATGTATAGGATGCGCAGGCTGTGCGACAATGTGTCCCGATAGCGTAATTACCGTTTATCGCGACTAAGACTAAAATTAGGAGGATTCGTTTTAATTATGAAAAAACTTTGGAAAGGTAATGAGGCGATTGCCGAAGCTGCGGTAGCTGCAGGATGCAGATACTTCTTCGGATATCCCATCACGCCTCAGAATGAAATACCCGAATATTTGTCTTGGAGGTTGCCCGAAGTAGGTGGTGCCTTCATTCAAGCCGAGAGCGAAGTTTCGGCAATCAACATGGTATATGGCGCAGCCGGCGCAGGCGCAAGAGCTATGACCAGCTCATCCAGCCCCGGAATCAGCCTTAAGCAAGAAGGTATCAGCTATATAGCTGCGGCAGAGCTTCCGTGCGTTATCGTTAATATGATGCGTTCGGGCCCGGGCCTTGGCGGTATTCAACCTGCGCAAGGTGACTACTTCCAGGCAACAAAGGGTGGCGGACACGGTGACTATCATCTTATCGTTTATGCTCCCAGCTCGATTCAGGAATTTGTAGACATTACATATAATGCATTTGATACAGCAGATAAATATCGCACTCCCGTAATGATTATCGGCGACGGTATGCTTGGTCAGATGATGGAGCCTGCCGAGATTCCGCCCATGCGCGACCTTAAGACGCTCCCCGACAAGAATGATTGGGCTGCT
>JAFLVB010000058.1 GCA_022508465.1 Clostridiales bacterium | reverse complement strand
TAAAATGCTTGATTATTTTATGCATTTGGCATACAATATAATATATAAAAATTGTGGAGGAATTTATGATTGCATTAGGCTGCGACCACGCTGCGGTTAAACTTAAGAATACTATCAAAGAGCATCTTACAAAGCTCGGCTACGAGGTGGAGGACTTTGGTTGCCATACCGACCAATCGGTAGACTATTCGGACTATGCGCTTAAAGTTGCAGAGGCGGTAGCGAGCGGTTCGTGCGATAAGGGTATTCTTATTTGCGGAACGGGCATTGGCATGTCCATAGCTGCAAACAAGGTCAAGGGTATTCGTTGCGCACATTGCTCGGATACTTTCAGCGCAAAGGCGACTCGCCAGCATAATGATGCAAATGTGCTTGCTCTCGGCGAAAGAGTAGTTGGCACAGGACTTGCGCTCGAAATCGTAGATTGCTTTGTGGGTACTCCTTTCTCGGGTGACGAAAGACATGTAAGAAGAATCAATAAGATTTCGGCAATCGAAGAGGAATATTTTAAGTAAAATAAATGGAAGAAGTAATAAAGGAAATTAAAAGAGCAGAGGAGAACGCAGCTCTACTAATCGAAGCAGCTCAAAAAGAGGCTGCCGAGATTGTCAAATCTCTCGACGCTCAGCTCGAGGCTTTAAAGGACGAGTATGAGCAAAAGCTTAATGATGACTCGGCCAAGGTTTTCGCTGCCGCTAAAGCGAGAATAAATAAACTTCGCACCGAGGAAGGCGAAAGGGCAGTAGTTCAAGCAGATAAATTAAGGTCGGAAGTAAGCGCAAAGATCAAGCCTTGCGCCGATTTTGTGTATGACTTTATTATAAAGGAATTTGCCCAATGATTGTAAAGATGAGCAGATTGCGTCTCGCCGGACTTAAATCCGACTACGACGGCGTTATAGATATACTTACTAAAAGTAAGCAGTTTGAATATAGATCTGCTCATGACTGCCAGCCTTTAAGCGAGGAAGAGGTCGAAAAAGTCAAGGTGGAGCAGGCTAAGATTGGCTTTGCCATAGAATATCTTAGTAAGCTTAACGACGAGGCGGCGGAAATTGTAAAGCGCAATAAAGGCAGTCTGCCTTATCAGCCGTTTAAGAAAGAGGGAGTACGAAAAATTATAAATTTTGACAGATTTGATACTGTCGAACAAAAAAGAGATGAGCTTCTCGCCGCAGTCGAGGCGCTCAAAAATCTCAGTTTTAAGCAAGTCGAGCTTAAAACTTTAGCTTCGGAATGGAAGGATAGACGTAAGGAATATTTGCCTTTCGTAGGTTTGCCGTTTGCATTTGGCGATGTTGTAGATACAATTCAGACTACCTCGGCGCTCTATTTTACCAATAAAAAGAATGTGACGGTCGATATTCCCGAGGCGGCGCATTACGAGTTGTATCATGTGAGCGGAGGTTTTGTCGCAGGAGTCACTTGCTTTAAGCACGACTTTGACGAAGTGAATGCGGCAATAACTAAGTGCGGATTTTCGCGCGTTACAATTAAGGAGCGCGGATGTATAGATGAGCTCATAGCTATTTGCGACCAAGAGTTAAAAAATATCAAAGAGCAAGCGTATAATGTTATGTTGCAAGGTTTAGATTACGAAAAGTATCTTATCGACCTAATGATATATTACGATTTGCTTGGTATAAGATTGCAGCAAAAGACTGCGCTACAATGTTCGCTCACCACCACATACACGTTTATACTGGACGGTTGGGTGCCTGAAGAAACGGGTGAGAGGATAGTCAAGGAAATCGAGGGGCGCTATGAGGTTTGCTCGTCGCTCACTCCCGCAAAGGTGGAAGATGAGCCGCCGACGCTTGTTGTAAATAACAAGCTGGTTCAACCGTTTGAAAACATAACCGCTATGTATACCGTGCCTGCTTATGCCGAAAAGGACCCAAATCCGCATATGGCGATTTGGTACTTTGTGCTGTTTGGTGTGATGTGCGGCGATGTTGTGTATGGACTTGTTTTGTCCATAGCTTGCGGACTGCTTTTGAGATTTAAAAAGTTTGAGGCGGGTACTGCTAACCTTATAAAAATGTTTGCTATATGCGGAGTTTCGTCGGCACTATGGGGAGTGGCGTTTGACAGCTATCTTGGCTATAGTATAGGCTTTGGATGGTTTATACCAATGGAGAGGCCTATGCTGCTGCTCGGGCTTGCGTTAGTGCTCGGAATTTTGCAAATTGCTTACGGCTATATCCTCGGAATTTTCCGCTGTATTCGCGAAAAAAATCCGATGGGTGCAATATTCGATATGGGAATGATGTTGCTTGTCGTTATCGCCATAGTGCTGCTTACCGCCAATATCTTTACCGGTATATTTACACAAGGCGTGTTCGATATGAGCGGCAAGTTCTTGCCCGATAATATAGTTAAGACGCTTTCAAGTGCGGGAATGATTGTTTTGCTTGTTGCGATAGTGGGGATTTTCCTTACTGCCGGTAGGGCGAGCAAAAGTATAGTAGGAAAGCTCGGCAACGGCTTATATGGAGTATACGGACTTGTCAATCTTATATCCGACATTCTGTCATATTGCAGATTGTTCGGCTTAGGCTTGGCCGGTGGCGCGATAGCATATGCATTCAATGCGCTTATGGGCTCGATATTCTTTGGCGGCGGATCTATTGCAGGATTTATTATAGGAGCTGTATTGTCGCTGTTTCTGCATATATTCAACTTGGCAATCTCATTGCTTGGAGCATATGTTCACAACGCAAGACTTCAGATGCTCGAGTTTTACGGCAAGTTCTTGATTGGCGAAGGAAGAGATTTTTCGTATGTCGGTAGTAATACCAAGTACGTTAGATATTAGTATTTAGTATAAAAACGGAGGTTTATTTTATGGGAATTGTTTACGGTTGCATAGGTGCAGCGCTGGCAATAATTTTGTCGGCAATAGGCTCATGTATAGGCGTAGGTAAGGCCGGTCAAATGGCAGGAGGACTGCTCAGCAAAGATCCGAGCAAGTTCACATCAATGCTTATTTTGCAGCTTTTGCCTGCTACTCAAGGTTTGTACGGCTTTATAGTTGCCTTTATGGCAATATCGCAAATGGGTCTTTTGGGCGGAAGTGATTTTGTGTTTACTAACGCTCACGGTCTTGCTATGCTGGCTGTATGCTTGCCTATTGGTATCATAGGCCTGTTTAGTGCGGTTTTCCAGGGCAGAGTAGTTATGGCAGGTATGGAAATGTGCTTTAAGCAGGATAAGCAAATGGGTAAAGCATTGCTTATGGCGGTACTTGTAGAAATTTTCGCTATCTTCGCGTTCGTTATTTCGCTTATGGCAGTTCTCGGTATAAGTGGAATGCCTGTAGCGGCGACACCTGCGCCGCTGCCCGAAATTACGGAAGCATTTAAGGCATTAGGAATATAAGATGAGTAAGGAAGTATTGCTCGAACAAATCAATATAAAGGCAAAAGAACAAGCGGAAAGCATTAAGCGTTCCGCTAATGATGCTGCTTCCGCTCAAAGAGCTAAAGTCGAGGCGGAGCTAAAAGCCGAGTACGAAAAGAGGCTTGCTTCGGTAAATGAGGAAGCCGAGCTTGCCATTGCCGGACAAAAGACACTTATGCGCATTGACGGCAAAAAATCAGAGCTAAACGCAAAGCGCGAGCTTATCGACGAAGTATATAAAAATGTCACCGAGAGGATAAAAGCTCTTAGCGATAACGATTATCGTAAGTTTATAGCCGCAATAATTGCTAAGTACGCCGAAGACGGCGACAAGGTTATCATATGCCAAAATGACGTAAAAAGGCTGAATAGCAATTGGCTTAGTGACCTTGCTTTTGATTTGCAGCTTTCTTTAAGTTTTGCAAGTGAATATCACGGTGACGTCGGCGGCGTAATTTTACGCGGCAATAAGTATGATAAAAATTTGACTGTTTCGGCTATTATAGGCGAGGCGCGCATCGGCACCGAAAGCGCTGTGGCCAAGAGATTATTCGGGTAAATTATATGAGGAAAGACGCGGTATTTGTCAATGCGGTATGTAAGGCGGAGGAGGTCAAGATGCTTTCGCCCGAAGCGCTACTAAGGCTTAGTGCGGCAAGTTTTGATGAGGCAATCAAAATGCTGCACGACTACGGCTATAACGAGGGCGTATTGACCGAGGGCAGCTTTGATATCGATAGATTTATAGGTAGGCAGATTAGTTTACTTATTGACTTTATAAAAGAATATTCGCCGAGCGCAGAAGTCGAGGAATTTTTGCTCGCTCCGTTTTTATTCAATAACATAAAGGCGGAGTATAAGCGTAAGCGTGGAGGGGCAGGAGCTCGTCTATATGAGGCGAACTCACTTGGCATATTTGAGGGCGACTATTCGGGGTTAGACAGTAAAACCAAGGATATCCTTGTTATGCTTGACGAGAGTAATCCGTCGTCTCAGCAAATCGATCTTGCGCTTACGAAAGCTATGTACGATTACAAGCTGCGTAAAGCGAAAAGGCATACTTTGCTTGGCCGCTATATAAGGGCTGAAATAGATACCGTAAATATCATCACCGCACAGCGCGCTAAAAAGCTAAGATTAGGCGAAGACACGCTAAACGAGCTTTTTATAGCAGGTGGAAATCTTAAAGGTTTTGTTACATCTAAGGAAGATTTGCCCAAAGAATACGAGGAGTTTGACCTAAACAATTTAGTCAAGCTCGAAACTCAGGCGGACAATTATCTCCTTAAACTTGCGGATAGTAGGTCGTCCGATATGGATTCGGTAGGTCCGCTATTAAGCTATTCGCTGCGCAAAAACAGCGAGTTTAAAACGGTAAAAATGATTTTGGTGTGCATAAAGAGCGACGCGCGCAGCGACATTCCGCATAGGATCAGGGGGCTGTTATGACAGAAGGCAAGATAGCCGTTATCGGCGAAAAACAGATAGTAACTGCGTTTAAGGCGATAGGTTTTGACACGTTTTTTGCAGACAATGCCTTAGTTACGACAGACATACTTAGGAATTTAGTCAAAGAAAACACCTATGCGGTGATATTTATTACCGAAGATGTGGCGTCTCAGATGAGCGACACGCTCGAAATTTTAAAGAGCAGATCGTATCCGATAGTCGTGCCATTGCCCACGCTAACCCCAAACGGTTACGGAATGGAGTGTATTAAAAAAGATGTGGAAAAGGCAATTGGCGTAGACATATTGTTCAATAAAGATTAAATTGGAGGCAGCAATGAAAGGAAATATAGTTAAAGTATCCGGTCCGTTGATCGTTGCGGAAGGCATGGCAGGAGTTAAGATGTACGACGTAGTCAGAGTGTCCAAGCTCGGACTTATCGGCGAGGTGATCGAACTCCGCGGCGACAAAGCGTCCATTCAGGTCTATGAGGAAACGAGTATGCTTGGACCTGGCGAAGAGGTGGAAAGCACAGACGAGCCGCTTAGCGTAGAACTCGGACCGGGACTTATCGAGAGCATATTTGACGGAATACAAAGACCGCTGCCTGTGCTTATACAAAAGAGTGGCGACCGCATATCGCGCGGTATTCATGTTACGTCGCTCGACCACGATAAGAGATGGAATTTTATTCCGCTTGTTAAGGTAGGAGATAGTGTTGTCGAAGGTGATATAATCGGCTGCGTACAAGAGAACGAAGTTGTAGAGCACCGTATTTTAGTGCCCATTGGAGTAAGCGGCAAGATTAAAAAGGTTGAGACAGGCTCGTTTACAATAGACGATACGGTTGCCGTTGTGTCTACACAAGATGGTGATAAGAACTTAACCATGATGCAAAAGTGGCCTGTACGCATAGGCAGAAAGTATAAAGAAAAACTTTCGCCCGATGTGCCGCTTGTAACCGGACAAAGGGTAATCGACACGCTTTTCCCCATAGCAAAAGGTGGTGTGGCAGCCGTTCCCGGCCCGTTTGGTAGCGGAAAAACGGTGGTTCAGCATCAGCTTGCAAAGTGGGCAGATGCCGACATAATAGTTTATGTGGGCTGTGGCGAGCGCGGCAACGAAATGACCGACGTTCTCAATGAGTTCCCGCACCTAAAGGACCCCAAGACGGGTGAGCCGCTTATGAAGCGTACCGTTTTGATAGCAAATACTTCTGATATGCCTGTTGCAGCGCGTGAGGCGAGCATTTACACGGGCATAACGATAGCAGAATACTTCCGTGATATGGGCTACAATGTGGCCATTATGGCGGACTCCACTTCGAGATGGGCGGAGGCTCTGCGTGAAATGAGCGGTAGATTGGAAGAAATGCCCGGTGAGGAAGGTTATCCCGCATATCTCGCCAGCAGGCTTGCGGAGTTCTACGAGCGTGCCGGTATAGTCAAACTGCTTGGTAGCGGCCATCGAGTGGGTAGCATTACGGCGATAGGAGCAGTTTCACCTCCGGGCGGCGATATGTCCGAGCCTGTTTCGCAGGCGACGTTGCGTATAGTCAAGGTATTCTGGGGACTAAGCTCGGCACTTGCGTACAAAAGGCACTTCCCGGCAATCGACTGGCTTGTAAGTTACTCGCTTTACTCCGAGCGACTTGCCAATTGGTATACTAACAATGTAGGTACTGAGTGGAATGAATATCGCTCCGAGGCAATGCGAATCTTGCAGGAGGAGGCGCGCCTTGATGAAATCGTGCGCCTTGTCGGTGTAGATGCGCTGTCTCCCAAAGACAGAATGACAATGGAAGCAGCAAAGTCTATACGCGAGGACTACTTGCATCAAAACGCCTTCCATGAGGTGGACACTTACGCCTCCTTAAAAAAGCAAAACAAAATGCTTAGACTAATCTTAAGCTACTATCATTTGGGTAACGAGGCGCTTGACGGCGGAAAATCGCTTGACGATATTCTGTCATTACCCGTCCGCGAGGCGATAGGCAGAAGTAAGTATATCGAAGAAGTAAATATAGATCAAAGATTTTCCGAAATCGAGTCGGAAATCAAGGCACAAATATCTGCGCTTAAAGCAAAGGAGATTTTCTGATGCAAAAGGAATACCGTAATATAAAAGAAGTTGTCGGACCTCTTGCGCTTGTAGAGGGCGTGGAAGGTGTAAAATATGACGAGCTTGTCGAGATAGAGCAGCTTAATGGAGAAATCAGACAGGGTAGAGTGCTTGAAATTAATCGCGATAAGGCGCTTGTTCAGCTTTTCGAGCCCAGTCAGGGTCTTAAAATAAGCAGTTCTAAGGCAAGATTTTTAGGACACGGAATAGAGCTCGGAGTTTCGTCGGAAATGCTCGGCAGAGTGTTTGATGGAATGGGTAAGCCAAAGGACGGCGGCGCAGATATCATCCACGAAAAGCGCATGGACATCAACGGCGAGCCTATCAATCCCGCGGCGCGCGACTATCCCGATGAGTTTATTCAGACGGGTGTTTCGGCAATAGACGGACTTAATACGCTTGTAAGAGGGCAGAAGCTGCCGGTATTCAGCGCGAGCGGATTGCCGCACGCAGATCTTGCTGCACAGATCGCAAGACAGGCAAAGGTGCTTGGAGCAGATTCCAAGTTTGCGGTTGTATTTGCGGCAATAGGTATAACGTATGAGGAGGCGGACTTCTTTATAAACGACTTCCGACGCACGGGTGCAATAGAGAGGACTGTGCTTTTTATCAACCTTGCATCCGATCCTGCTATCGAACGTATAGCTACTCCTAAGATGGCTTTGACTGCTGCCGAGTACCTAGCATTTGAAAAAGGCATGCATGTGCTCGTGATTATGACAGACATAACCAACTACGCAGAGGCGCTTAGAGAGATTTCTGCAGCAAGGCGTGAGGTCCCAGGTCGCCGTGGTTATCCCGGCTATCTGTATACAACTCTTGCGAGCTTGTATGAGCGCGCGGGAAAAATACGCGGCAAGGAAGGATCCATTACTCAAATACCCATTCTTACAATGCCCGAGGACGACAAAACTCACCCGATCCCGGACCTTACAGGTTACATTACAGAGGGACAAATAATACTGTCCCGCGAGCTGTATAAGATGGGCTGCGTTCCGCCGATTGATGTGCTCCCGTCGCTTTCCCGTCTAAAGGACAAGGGTATAGGCGATGGCAAGACGAGAGAGGACCATGCCGACACAATGAACCAGCTCTTTGCGGCGTATG
>JAFLVB010000057.1 GCA_022508465.1 Clostridiales bacterium | reverse complement strand
TCTTGCCTATGACGTCTATCGTGCCCTGACTGCTTATGGTGATGAGCGGCTTGACTTTTAATAGCGAACCTATTGCCGCCGTTGCCGTGTTGAGCCTTCCGCCCTTAGCCAAAAATTCGAGCGTGTCTATGCCGGCATACAGCTTGGCGCGCTTACGAAGCTTGTCCACATAGTCTATAAGCTCGTCAATCTTCAGATGCGTGCGCTTTGCCGCCTCTCTAACAAGAAGCTCGAGCATGATTGTTGTGCACAACGTGTCATAAACGTAGACGTTGTCGAATCCGCCCATCTCCTTTACGCGCAATGCGCTCTCGTATGTACCCGAAATTTTGGAGGAAAGAGGCAAAAATAACAGCGTTACGCCCTCAGCTTTTGCCTTAGCAAAGTGATCTTCGAGCTCCTGCGGTGACGGCTGAGACGTGTGCGGATAATTTGTTCCCTCAAGCAACTTGGCATAAAACTGCTCGGTCGTGATGTCCACGCCGTCCTTATACGCTTCGCTGCCGAACGTGATGCCGAGCGGTATCATTTCTATACCTAACTCTTCCGCCTCCGACATCGGTATGACACAAGATGAATCTGTTAAAATCTTAATCATATGTTCTCCAAATCTCCAAGTAGAATAAAAGTAGTATATAATAATAAGCGTAAAAAGTCAAGTAAATAGTATACATTATTGATTTTTGGCATAACGGCCATACAAAAAAACCTTTGCATAACGCAAAGGTATTGTCGAATTTTGTAGTTTTATAGATTAAAGGCGCGCGCGACCTTGCAAATGGATTATAGATACACCACGTTGTCGCCGCTGATAAACTCGAGCGCCGCTTTTACGCCCGCCTCTGCTTGCGCGGAAACACTCTTGCCCTCCAAAAACGCCTTTATGAGTGCGGCATTAAACGCTCCACCCACGCCTATTCTGTTTACCACAATCGCATTGCCGGCATCTATATGTCCAAATTCGTTACCGTCGCTATACCATACCCCGTCCTTGCCGCAGGTGACAAATACGTTTTTGACGCCTGCCTGAATAAGAATATCTGTAGCCGCACGGAAGTTGTTTTCGGTGATAAGTGAAAACCCCACGAGATTTTCAAGCTCGGCTTTATTGGGTTTTAGCGTGTGAATATGCCCAAGCAGTCCCCTCAGCTTAGTGGACGACTTGACCGAAACGGTATCGGTAAAAATGGGGCATGTAATGTTATTAAACAAAAATTCGAGCTTGTCGCTATCAAACTCCGCATCGACATAACACGCTGCCCCGCCGTTTAGTATGTCTAACTTACTCCCCAAAAAGCCTATATCCATATTGCGCAAAACGCGATAATCGCACACCGTGTACGTCGTTTCGCTACCATCGCCCACTTCCACGACCACAGATGTAGACGCGTCGAGCGTGAGTGACGCCGAGTAGTCAATATTCAGCTTTTGAGCTACAGACTTTATTTCCCCGGCAAAGACGTCACGACCGAGTGCCGTAATCAGTTTTACATTTACACCGTTCATTGCAAGGCGCTCGCTCAAATTTCTTGCCTCGCCGTCAAGTTTAAACGATACAACACCCATATGCTCTTCGCCGCTGAGCTTCCCGAAGGAAGTCCCCGAGACGGTGACGTGCGACCCGCCTATCACAGAAACATATTTATCCATTATGTTCTCCTTATGTTACAACTCATTATATCATAGAGAACTTAAAATGTCAATTTATTTTACGTTTCTCAATATACATTCTTGCAAGATCGTCGACTGTCCCCGCTCCCATAAAGATAACGGCGTCATAGTCACCCTCTATGTCCTTAATCATTTTGCACGCTCCATCGTACGAAGGCGCGACCTTAAAACCGCCTAACGCCCCTATCATTTCCGACCCCACTCCCTCAATTGGGGCTTCGCGCGCAGGATAGACAGGCAAAAGCAAACATTTATCTGCTACGGACAGAGCTGAGGCAAACTCCTTATAAAACGCCTGCGTGCGCGTGTAAGTATGCGGCTCGAACACCGTCAGCACGCGCTTATATATCTTTTTAGCTGCTACAAGCGAACATTCTATTTCGTGCGGGTGATGCGCATAATCGCTTATGTACTCGATGCCATTTATTATTCCGAGACTCTCGAACCGTCTGTCAACGCCTCTAAAATCGCTTATACCATTAAAATCAAGGTTAGCATAGTGGCAATAGGCAAGCACCGCCATTGCGTTAGTGACATTGTGCAATCCCCTAACACTCAGCTTTATGTAGGCAAACTTCTGCCCTCTAAAGTACGCCCAAAAGCGATAATATCCGCTTGACTCACCTTCGATCTCGGCATAATAGTCGTTACTCTTATTTAGTCCGAAAGTAAAAGTTTTTTCCACCCCTTTTAGCGTTTTTGCCTCGTTGTCACCGCATACAAACGCCACCTTACTTTGCGCTGTAAACTTTTCAAAAGCATAGTAAAAATTAGCATATGTCTTAAAATAATCGGCATGATCAAGCTCGACATTGAGCACGATTGTCACATCGGGCGTCAGCTCCAAAAAACTCTCCCTATACTCGCACGCCTCGGTGATAAACATTTCCTTGCTGCCAATGTTGCCAAATACGCCCTTGACCGAGCCACCTACATGCACCGTCGGATTAAGCCCCTTTAGTGCGCTCATAAGCATAGCGGTAGTGGTAGTTTTGCCGTGCGTCCCGCATACGGCTATGACACTACCATAAGACTGAGCAATCGCGCCTAATAGCTGCGCACGCGAAATAAGCGGAATATGTAACCTCTCAGCCTCGGCGTATTCGGGATTGTCCCGCCCTATTGCATACGAATACACAACCGCATCGGCTCCTATAACATTTTTGGCGTCATGTCCACCTGTTTTAAGATCGGAGCCTGTCACCTCTATCCCCGCCCTAACGCACAGCGATGCAAGGAATTCCATGCTAACGCCCTTGATTCCTATAAAATGTACTCTCATAACGACATAATATGAGAGTGGATACGACAATGTTCGTAAAAATTTTTTCAAAAGTATGTACAAAACACTTGCGTTTACGAAAATAATGTGTTATAATACGAAAAGAGAGGTGCCGATTATGAACATCACTGAAGTAAGAATACGCCTTCTTAAAAAGGAAGACGCTAAATTAAAGGCAGTTGCTACGATTACTATCGATAACTGCTTCGTTGTGCACGACATTAAGGTAATTGAGGGTGACACAGATTTCTTTATTGCAATGCCAAGCAAAAAGACCCCTGCCGGTGAATTTAAGGATATAGTTCATCCGCTTAATACCGAGACCAGAGAACGTCTTGCTAAAATCATTATCGACGAGTATCGCAAGGCATTAGAAGCGTCAGTAGAGGCGTAATTATTTTATAATAAATTCGCTTTAAACCAAGCCGCCGATGGCGGTGGTTTTTAGCTATAAAATTTTAGTGTGTCTATGCAGACATCGCACCTACCTGTGCTGCACGCTCTACAATAATGAGCGCCGCACTCACTACAATATGAACACTCTTTTACATCAATTTGTTTTCCACACTTACTACAAACCATATTACCAGTATGCGCAAATACAAAAATACTATGCTCTCGATTAATTTTGAGGGCATTTTCTCTGCAGAGCGTTAGCGGCGCGGTGATTGGGGTCTAATATTTACACAAAAAAAGAGAGACCGTAATCTCTCTTTTTTTATATTAATAATTTTCTGCTTTGATCTCGAAGTCGCCTTGCGGATGAGAGCATACGGGGCAAGACTGAGGTGCCGATGTTCCGTAATGAATATGACCGCAGTTTCGGCAAATCCACTCCTTCTCCTCTGGACGCTCGAACACTTTGCCGCTTTTGAGGTTTTCGAGCAAGTCTCTGTAACGCTGCTCATGCTCCTGCTCGATATCGCCAACCTTCTCAAACAGAATAGCTAAGTCATCAAACCCCTCGTCGCGCGCGTCTTGCGCAAAACGCTTATACATATCTGCCCATTCGGCGTACTCTCCCTCTGCCGCGTCCAAAAGGTTAGCCTCAGTCTCGGCAATTCCGCCGTGAAGTCGAGAAAACCAGATCTTGGCATGCGCCCTTTCGTTGTCTGCAATCTGTTCGAAGATGCCCGAAATCTGCTGCAGTCCCTCCTTTTTGGCTTGGGCGGCATAAAAGGTGTACTTGTTGCGCGCCATAGATTCGCCGGCAAAGGCGGCAAGCAAATTGGCCTGAGTTTTAGTCCCGTTTAGATCTTTCATAATAAATTCTCCTCTACTTTATATTTAATCATTGCTATTGCGCCGTAAAGCCCGGCATTACTACCAAGCCTTGCCTTTAGTATTTGCGGCTGAGGGGCAAACCTATACCCGTAGTGCGATTTCTTGCAAAATTCGCGTACTCGAGCCAAAAGGTTTTCGCCTTGATTACTAACCCCTCCACCTATTATAATCGCCTGCGGGCGAAAAATATTACATATATTAATTATGCCGATTCCGAGGAATTTGACATACTCGGCTATAATTTCCGCCGCAGCTTTGTCACTAAGCTTTTCCGCCTCGAAGGCGACCTTGCCGTCCACTTCGTTTATGTCGGGGCAAAGCTCCCACATAAACGAATTTTTGTGCAAGTTCATTGCCTCGACGGTCCGCTTAATAAGAGCAGATGCAGACGCGTATGCTTCCAAACAACCGCTCATTCCGCAGCCGCACTTGCGCCCATCCGCGCAAATAATCATATGACCGAGCTCGGCGGCAGAGCCGAGCGGCCCTTCGTAGATCTTGCCACCTATCACAATTCCGCTACCCACGCCCGTGCCGAGAGTGAGCATAACGGCGTCGGTAAATCCGCCCCGCTCGCACTCGCCGAGTGCCGCAGCATTTGCGTCGTTGGTGACAACCACCTTAGTCTTAAGACGCTCGCTGAGTAGTTTTGCGACATTAAAGCCCTTTATTTGCAAATTGGGCATAAATTTAACCTCGCCGTTTAGGTCTACCGCACCCGGACACCCGACGCCCACACCTGCTATTTGTTCTCCATAACTCAGCTCGGTTATAGCCTCCGCAATACTGCCGATAAGTAGATCACTTGAATGGGGCGTGCTAAACGAAACGCTCTCGAATTTATCTCCGAGAACGCCCACTTTTGTTGTTGTACCACCTATATCTACGCCTGCAACCTGCATTTTACTCCCCCACAATTTTGTAGTTACCGTGCTTGCGCTCGCCCGCCTTGCGCACAGCTTCGGTTTGCGGCGCTTCAACTTCGCTTAGCTCTTCTTTATGCGCTATAACGCTTACATGTTCCTTTTTCACAAGCATAACGAGCATGCCCGAAAACTCACACGCCGAAACTATGCCAAGCGCCACGGTTAACAGCACATCGTGTAGGTTGGATTTTAGTACAAGCAATCGCCCGGTTATGTCGGGAATGATTCCCGTCCACACCAACGTAATGCCAAGCATCAAGATAAAAGCAAGGCAGGATATGACGCAGAACGTAATTTTTGCGCCGCGCCCACCCACCGCCGCCGTGACGATAAACGACACGAGGCACAGGGCGATAAGAACGCTCATAGCTACTATAAAGCAAATTTCAAACTTTCCCATAATAATAGTTTAAACCATTTTCATCATTTTGTCAATAGCGAATTTTAAATCGATTCAAAAATATGAAACGCCGCAACGGTGATGTCGTCGCACGGTTCGCCCGTGTTATTTAGCGCCGCGTCCACAACGCGCTTACAAAGCTCCTCCGGCAGCTTGACCGAATTATTGATAACGTCAGCAAGTCCGTCGCCCTCAAAGCTATCCGCCGCGCCGTCGGTCGTAAGCACGATCGTCTCGCCGCCTTTGAGCGGATAGGTGATAATAGACGGTTTCATCTCCTCCAGCACACCGATGGGCAGCGACGAGCCGTCCACCTTAAACACGCTGTCCTTGGTCTTGATGTAACTTGTCGGCGAGCCTATCTTAATAATGTCGCAAATGCCGTTTTCGAGATCGACGACGGCGATGTCCACCGCGCTGTAAATCTCCTCGGACGAAAGCGACAAAAAGTTATTGACGCTGCTAAGCACAAGGTTGTGATTAAATCCTGCCCTATAAAAATTCTCTATGAGCGATATTGTCGAGGTGGAAAACTCCTCCGCCTTTTCGCCGCTGCCCATGCCGTCGCACACCGCCATCATAAAGCGATGGGCGTCTATCTTTATAAACGAATGAGTGTCTCCGCTCACCGAGTTTTTGTCCTTTGGACAACCGCACACCGAGAACACTACGTCAAACTTGGGCTTAGCCGAAGCATAGACCACCGTCCAGCCCGACAGACTTCCGTTTTCCGTCTTGTCCACGGTAAACGGCATACCGAGCAATTTTTTGAGCACCGACTTGATAACGTCCTTATTGACGGTGTCGCTTAGCACCGTAAGCATTACGCTGGGTGCGCTGCCGCCCGTTACCAAAACTTCGGACGTAACAACGGTGCGATATGTAAGCTCTTCGGCGATCTTCTTTTCTATCTCCTCGTCAAATCTTAGCGGCTCTGCCTCCTTTTTGGCAAGCGCGGTCAAGATTTCGGATATTCCTTTTAGCTGTGACGAAACCATCTTTTTTGCCGTATTGACGTTTTTGAGCTGAGCAACACGTTCGGTGTATGCCGACGCGAGCTGGCTGGACGTCGAAATAAGCGCGGCTATCGAAATGCAGTTGTTTTTGATAATGTCCGGAAGCTCGGGTACAGTCACTCTGCCGCTTTCGAGCGAAAAAGCCATAACCTCGCCCACGCCATCCATAATGCAGCTATGCGAGCAAACCTCGTAACGACTGCAAAGTGCGCACACGCTGCCCACAAGCGACTGAGTAAGCTCGGCGATATGATTTTCGCTCACCCTGCCTGCGCCGTCACCCATAATCATGCTCATTTCGCCAAACACGTCGCTTACAGCCTCGAGCTTAAGCCCCGCCGCCACGCGATTGCGATTCACCATACTACGCAGCACCTTTCTGCCGTCGGGCCTAAAAAAGTCTTTGGCTACCTCTATCTTGCTATTAGGAATAAGCAGATACACCACTCCGCCGGCGACAATGGACGCCATCCACATCCACCCGTTGTCGGGAATAATGTCAAAGAAGAAGGTATACATAATAAACGACATCACAAGCGACAGCGCGGACAAGATCCTCGGCGCGGGGATAAAGATTAGTGCGGTTAGCGACATAAGCACGAACGCGCCCACAAGCGTAGTTCCATCCGAAATCGCAAAGCCGAGAGCAAAGCAAAGCCCAACGCCCAAACCGCCGCTGCCAAACACCTTACTTCCCGCAAGCACCATAATCGCAAAAAAGAATGGGGCTATGGGGAAGCCAATCGGTATGCGCGCGAGACCGTACGCAAGCGATGCAACGATAATTCCGCCCGAAATAAGCTCGCTGTCCAAGAACTTGTACCTAAGCCTGTTTTTAAAAATGGGCACGCCCAAGCTGTACGCAAGAAATGCATAAATAAACGATAAGAATATGCTTACCGCTACCGCAATAGCATTTTGGTGGAGCAATATGCTCATAACAACAAGCCCCGACTGAGCCAATATCGCAGCGATAAAGTACCAATAAGTTTTGGGTTTGCGTTTTAGCCCTATTAGCCAAAGAAGAGAAAACACCGCACCCGCTACCGCGTTGTACGTTAGGCTTTGCCACGAAAATTGAAACAGCCCGCTTAGTATCATAAATAAAGACAATAGCGGCGCATTAAGCCCTAACGCGCATAATGCGGTGAGTAATCCCACTCCAAGCGACGATATGCCCATAAAGTCCGCAAATGAAAGTACTAAAAACATAAGAGCGGCAGCCGCGTATTCGACAATCCTTTTGTTCTGCATAAAATTACCTCTTATGCGATTATACCAAATACATAACAGACTTTTTTGGGCTTTTGTGTCGAATTGTATCCTTATAAGTCGGGAGAATTTTATGGTTAACGCAAAAAGAGCCGAGTTAACTCGGTTCTTTTGCAAATTATTAATGCTTATTTGGCATGGACAAGCGGCAAACAAAAAGTGCCACTGTCCTTATCTTAAATTTTATTGTTTTCAAGTGTATACTCCTTATGTAATTTTTATTTAAGTTTATATACTCGATATTGGGGACCTGAATAGAATAAAATTATTCCGTCAAACTCTATACGTATCATATTAGCAGGATAACCAAAACCGTCGTTATACTCCATTCGCATAACAGCATAACCGTTATAAACACCCAAATAA